>NZ_JBPPSW010000002.1:0-330770 GCF_051337705.1 Arthrobacter sp. IK3
AGCCAACTGGCCGCAGGCGCCGTCAATTTCCTTGCCGCGGGTGTCGCGGACCGTGGTGGGAACACCGGCGTCGATCAGGGTGTCGATGAACTCCTGGATCACCTCGGGTTCCGGGGAGGTCCAGATGGAGCCCGGGGTGGGGTTCAGCGGAATAGGGTTCACGTGGACCCAGCCGCGGCCGCGCGAGTTGAGCTTCTTCGCCAGCAGCGCCGCCCGCCACGGGTGGTCGTTCATGTCCTTGATCAGCGCGTACTCGATGGAGACCCGGCGGCCGGTGGTGCGGTAGTAGTGGTACGCGGCGTCGAGCGCCTCGTCCACCTTCCAGCGGCTGTTGACCGGAATCAGGTCATCACGCAGCTCGTCGTCCGGTGCGTGCAGGCTCAGCGCGAAAGTGACCGGAATGTTCTCCTCGGCCAGCTTCTTGATCGCCGGCACCAGGCCCACGGTGGAGACCGTGATGTTGCGGGCGCTCATGCCCAGGCCCTCGGGAGCCTCGGCCGCCATGCGGTGCACGGCGTTCATCACGCGCTTGTAGTTGGCCAGCGGTTCGCCCATGCCCATGAAGACAATGTTGGTGACGCGCTCGGCGTCGTGCCCGCCGTCGCGGCGCTTGCCGCCCAGGCCGCCCTCGGCGATGACCCGGTTCGCTTGGACAATCTGGTCCAGGATTTCCGCGGTGGACATGTTGCGGGTCAGCCCGGCCTGTCCGGTGGCGCAGAACGGGCAGTTCATGCCGCAGCCGCACTGGCTGGACACACAGAGCGTGATCCGGCCCGGGTAGCGCATCAGCACCGATTCAACGAGCGAACCGTCGAACAGCCGCCACAGGAACTTGATGGTGTCACCGTTGTCCGTGGTGAGGCGCTTCACCTCGGTGAGCAGGGTGGGGAACATCTCCTTGACCAGCTCATCGCGGCGCTCCTTGGGGAGGTCGCTCATTTTCTCGGGATCGGTGGTGTAGTGCTGGAAGTAGTGCACCGAGAGCTGCTTGGCGCGGAATCCGGGCAGCCCCAGGGACTTGAGCTTCTCCTGCCGTTCGGCAAGCGTCAGGTCAGCGAGGTGCTCCGGGGGCTGGGAAACCCGCGGGGACTTGAACTGCAGCAGGGGCCGGCCGTCGGGCTCCTTGGCCTGCTCCCAGCCTTCGGTTGCGGGACGCACCTGCGGCTTGTCGCCGGGTACGCTCAGGGCAGCTGGGGAAGTTTTGGGGGAAGTCATCCCTTCCATTTTGACATGTATTGGAAAATCGTGTTTTTGGCTTAGCCCAGTTCTCACACAGCGGAAACACGGGCGAAATCCGGGCTTCGTAGATTGAGGTGAACCAGTTCCGCAGGCCCAGGAGGTTCACGTGTTCCCGCTACCCCCGAACCTCTATATCCGGGAGGTGCCTTGGTCCAACCCGGTGGGCACTGACCTGCGGAGGGCGCAGCAGGCCGAGCTGGACTCCCGCTACGGAAGCCCGGACCATGACCCGTCCCCGCCTACCGAAGCGGACACGGCGGTGTTCGTGATCGCCTACGAACGAAGTTCGGGGCAGCCGCTGGGGTGTGGGGGGCTCCGGCGGCTGGACTGTTCCACGGCCGAGGTGAAGCGGATCTACGTGCTGCCGTACGCCCGCGGGTCAGGCGTGGCGACGGCAATCCTCTCTTCCCTGGAGTTCCGTGCCCGCGCCGCCGGGTTCGGTGCCGTCACCGCGGAGGCAGGCTCGGCCCAGTCCGACGGGAAGCGGTTCTATGCCCAGGCCGGCTATGCCGAGGTGCCGAACTTCGGCCCGTACAAGGACCTGCCGTATTCAACGTGCTTTGCCAAGGTGATTGAACCCGGGGTGCGTTCCACTGAGCTGAGCGCTTCCTTCAAGGTGTCCTAGCCGGCTTCGAGGGGACGGGAGGAACCGCGCTGAGGCAGCGGAATGATGGGTGAGGTCCGCCGCTGGTACTCGGCGTAGGCAGGGTACCGGCTGGCCGAGATACTTTCCGTGAACACCGTGGAGCCGGCGAAAAGCAAGGTCAGCAGCACGGGTCCGGCCAGGGTCCAGTGCAGCCAGGAACCGGAGGCAGTGACGGCGAATCCGTAGAACAGCCACCATTGGGCCTGTTCAAAGAAGAAGTTTGGGTGGCGCGAATAGCGGAACAGCCCGGTCTGCACAAAGCCCTGCCCGGCTTCCCTTCCGGGAGCACGCTTTTTTAGCTGCTGGTAGCTCCACTGCTGCTGGTCCGCAGTGGCTTCCCCCGCCAGCGCTGCCACGAACAGGGCAGCGAGCGCCCAGTCCCAGGCTCCCAGCGGTCCCGGATTCTGGAACACCGTCAGCGCCGGAAGCGTGATCAGCCAGATGATGACGTTCTGGTAGATGCTGATGAATCCCAGGTTGAACAACTGGAACTGCCACGGCCGCAGCCTGCCGCGCAGGATCGCCCACCGGTAGTCTTCCCCACCGGGCGCGTAGCCTCCCTTGCGGGCGAAGTTGAAGGTCAGCCTCGCGCCCCACAGGGTCACCAGCACTGCCATGAGCACCAGCCGCGGTTCCATGTCCGACGCCGCTGCGAACACCCAGACGTACGCCACGGGGACGATCGACCAGATTCGGTCCGTCCACGAGTACTCCCGCGTGATCAGGGACAGGATCCACGTGGCGGCGGTGACCACAACGAAAATCCACAGACACACAAGAACCGGGTCCATTCTTGGAGGATACGGCTCCTGCAGCCCGGGCGGGACCCCCGGACGGCCTGACGGACGCCGGAGGCCCTGACCCGGGCGCCGGACTTAGTAGTCGATGCGCGACGCCGCTGCGGTCCAGGCATCAAACGGCGCGTTGCGGGTCTCCCCGGAGAGCTGGCTCACGGGCATTGACCGCTTTTCGACGGGAGTTTCGAAGTACTCGTAGAAGAGGGCGTCGTCGAAGCCCGCTGCGGCGGCGTCGTGCCGGTCCGCAGCGTAGACCACCCGGTCGATGCGCGCCCACAGCGCCGAGGCCAGACACATGGGGCACGGCTCGCAGCTCGTGTAGAGCACGGCACCGCTGAGGTCGAAGGTTTTCAGGGCTGCGCACGCGTTGCGGATGGCCGTGACTTCCGCGTGCGCGGTGGGATCATTGTTGGCGGTAACCCGGTTGACGCCGTCGAACGCCTGTCCGTCCGCGGTAACGATGACGGCGCCGAACGGCCCTCCGCTGTCTGCGACGTTGGCTGTGGCCAGCTCGATGGCCCGGGAAAGATATGCGGCGTCTGAATTCATGGGAACTGCCCCCTGCGATCAAGGCCCCGGCGGTCTCTCCGGCCGGGAAATGCCAGGTAGTTAGCACCGGCCGGTGCCCGCCTTCGCAGAACTGAGATTAGCACCACGTCCGCCGGCCGGCGCAGGCGGGTCCGGTAGATTACTTCAACACGTGCAACTCCCCGGAAAGGCAGGCATGGACCAGACGATATGGACACCGGTCAGCACGCACGCACTTCAGCTCGGCGAAGGGCTGCGTCGCACGGCCGGCGGTGCCCGGTGGGTGGACCTCGTGAACGGGGAGCTTTATGCGTGGGAGCCGGGGAGTGACGTTCCCGTGCTCACCCACAGCCTTCCGCAGCCGTTGGGTTTTGCCGAGGAGGATGCAGCGGGGCGGCTGATCGGCGCTGCGGGCACCGGCGTCGTCGAGCTGCTGCCCGACGGCACGGCGGTTCCGCTGGCGGACACGGACCTGGACCCGGCACGCTACCGCGTCAACGACGGCGCTTTTGCGCCGGACGGGTCCCTCTGGTTCGGCACCATGGTGCACGACGGCTCGGAGCCCGACGGCGCCCTCTGGCGCTGGGACCCGGCGGGCGGCGGCGTCGTGCGCCTGCGCAGCGGCATCCCCATTCCCAACGGGCCGGTGTTCCTGCCGGACGGGCACGGCGTGCTGGTGTCCGATACCGATGATGGGGTCATCCTGCGGACAACGACGGCGGACCCCGGCGCTGCGGAGGTCTTCGCCCGGGTGCCCGAGGGGAACCCGGACGGGATGCATGTGGACCCTTACGGCCGGATCTGGAGTGCGGTATGGGGCGCGTCGCGACTGGACGTCTACTCCGGCGACGGCGAACGGCTCGCGTCCGTGCCCGTACCGGCCCGGCAGCCCACCAGCGTGCTGGTGCTCGGCGACCGGGTGCTGGTCACCAGCGCCGCCACGGGCCTCTCCGATCCGGGTCCGCTGGACGGCTACACCCTCACGGCCTCCCTGTCCGAGCTGCTGCCCTAATCCCGGCGGGCACCGCCGACGAACCTGGCGCGTCCGGCCAGGAAGCCCATGCCCGCCGCCGCGGCTCCCACCAGCAGGAACATCACCGCTGCGGGTGTGAAGGAACCGGAGGCCGTGTGCAGGATGCCCACGAGCAGGGTTCCGGAGGAGCCCACACCGTACCCGACGCACTGCATCATGCCGGAGACGCTGGCCGCGGTGCCGGCGTCGTGGGTGCGCAGCACGATCATGGTCAGCGCCAGCGCGGTGAGGCTGCCCTGCCCGACGCCAAGCATCACCGCCCAGAGCCACACCAGCTCCAGGGGGCCAAGGATGGTGAGGGCGAAGCCGGCGCCCGTGAGAAGCGCGATGAAGGCATTGAGCCAGGCCTGGCTGCGCAGCCGCGCTGCCAGCGGAGGTGCGAGGAAGGAACCGAGGACCTGCACCACGATCGAGCCGGCCACCACGTAGCCGGCGGCGGCTCCGTCGATGCCGCGTTCGCGCAGGATCGGGGCCAGCCACGCGAAGACACTGAATGACATCATGGCCTGCAGGGCCATAAAACCGGTGATCTGCCAGGCGAGGGCTGAGCGCCAGACCGAGGGACCGGCGTCGGCTGCGCTGTCCGCCGGGGTGCGGCCGCGGCGCAGGGCCAGCGGCGCGAACAGAACCACTACGAGCGCCGCCGGCAGGGTCCAGAACGCCAGTGCGTCCTGCCAGGAGCCGGTGGCCTGCAACAGGGGCTGGGTGAATCCGGCGCCGAGCGCGGCGGCAGCGCAGATCGAGCCTGTGTACAGGCCGCTCATCAGGCCCAGCCGGTGCTGGAAATCGCGCTTGACCAGGGTCGGCAGCAGGACGTTGACGACGCCAATGCCGGCACCGGCGGCGATGGTCCCGGCGGCCATGGCGGTGAAGTCGCCGGTGCCGCGGACGGCGAGTCCTGCGGTCAGGACCACCATCGCGGCGAGGATAGTGCGTTCGATGCCCAGCTTCCGGGCCAGCACGGGCGCCGCCGGGGCCGCCAGGCCCAGCAACAGCACCGGACCGGTGGTGAGCACGCTGACCAGGGCCGCGGGCATGCCGGAGGCCGCGGTGATCTCGGGCAGGATGGCGGAGAAGCTGGAGAAGACAGTGCGCAGGTTCAGGCCGATGAGCACAATGCAGACGGCCAGCAGGATGCCGGCGCGGCTCCGGGCCGGGCCCTGCGGCGGGGCTGCCTGCTCCGGAGCCTGGACGGCTGTGACGGTGTTGCCCATGGTGTCCTCTCCCCGAGGACCAGCCCCGTACGTTCGCAGGACTACGCTACGAGCAACCCTGTGGCCGGACCAAACCCTCCCCGCGAGAGGCCACTTACGGCTCGTTTCAGCGCTGTAACGAGCCGTAACTGGCCTCTCGGCGGGAATCCGGGGACGCTTTCCCTCGCACCCAGGCGGGGGCGATCGCCAGCAGGCCGACGGCGGCGGCCACCCCGAAGGCGGGCAGCGGGACCTCGGGCTGAAGGAGGGAACCCAGTCCCACCGATCCAGCGGCCTGGCCAACGGCGAGCGCAATAAAGAGGAACACGGTCGCAGCGGCACCCTGCTCCGGAAGGGTCCGGACCGCCCACACGATCAGCACACCGCTCAGGGCGATGTAGCTGGCGCCGAAGACAGCCGCCGACGCATAGCCCGCCGTGGGGGCTGCCGGGCCCGCCGCCATGAGGAGGGTAGCGCCGGCCATCAGCAGCGCCGTCGTGGTCCACGCGGTCCGCAGGCTCCACGCCTGCACAATGTTCCCGGCCGCGGCGCCCAGCATCCCGAACCCGCCCAGCACCATCCAGGCGGCAATCGAGTACAGCTCCTCGGTGCCGGCGGCCAGGACCGTTCGGCCGAACGTCCAGACGGCGGCGCTCGATGCCCCCGCCAGGCCGGCGGCGATTAGCGGGCGGCGCAGCAGCGCCAGTTCACGCAGGCCCGGCATCCGCGGCGGTGGAGGCGTCTTCCGCTCCGGATGTGCCGTTCGGTCCGAGGCGAGCGTGGCAACGGTCGCCAGCATAACGACGGCGGCAATCACCGCCCAGCCCAGCCTCCACTGCCCTGCCACCAGGAGAAGAAGTGCCCCGGCGGCCACCAGACCGGCACCCGTGCCCGAATTGACGATGGCCTGGGCGTTTTCCTGCCTCCGGGCCTCCACGTTGGATTCGATCAGGCTCACGAGCCCCGGGGTTGCAAAGCCCGCTCCGGCTCCGGCAAAGACCACCGCGCCTGCGAGGACTCCCGCGTTCGGGGCAGCGGCAACCCCT
Organism: Arthrobacter sp. IK3; assembly: GCF_051337705.1. Lineage (NCBI taxonomy): Bacteria > Bacillati > Actinomycetota > Actinomycetes > Micrococcales > Micrococcaceae > Arthrobacter > Arthrobacter sp. IK3. The sequence continues at coordinate 6,483 of NZ_JBPPSW010000002.1, forward strand.
GCGGCACCCAGCGCAGCGGTTGCCCCGGCCAACAGCACCAGCAGGCGGGGCCGGCCGGCCAGCCGGGCTGCCAGCAGGGCCGTGACGCAGTAGGAGAGGAAACTTCCGGCCTGGATGATGCCGGACAGGCCGGGCCCCATCTCGAAGGCCTCAGCGAAGCGCGGCAGGAACAGGCCATAGCCGAACCGGGCAAGTCCGTACGTAGCCGCGATCAGGGCCAGTCCGCTGGCCACCAGCTTCCACTGCATGCTGACACCCGCCTCCCAAATCAGAACGATCGTTACAGTCAAACAGAACTATCGTTTCGGAACAAGGATGGCTAGAGTTGGCCCATGACCACCGGCCAGAAACTCCCGGCCCGCGAACGCCTGCTCTCCGCGGCCGAAGAAGTCTTCTTCCACCGCGGCATCCGCGCCACCGGGGTGGACGAGCTGCTGCGCGCCGCCAACGTGTCCGCCGCCAGCCTCTATTCGCACTTCGGCAGCAAGGACGGACTCGTGGCCGAGGCCCTGCGGGTCCGGCTCGCCGAATGGCAGTCCGTGTGGGACGAGTGCGCGGCCAAAGCCGGCAGCGACCTGGACCGGCTGCTGTCCGTCTTCGATGCCCTGGACGCCTTCCGTGACCGCCAGCCGGCGGCCCGGTGGTGCGCCTTCCTGGCCACTGCCACCGAACTGCCCGACGCCGGGGAGGAAATCGCCGCCGTCCTCGCCGCAGACACAGCGCTGCTGACCGACCGGCTGCGCCGCTTTGCCCAGCCGCTGGCCGGCGAGCAGGCCGCAACCCTGGCAGACGACGTCGTACTGGCCTACAACGGGACCCTGGCCGCGTACCTGCGCGGGTATCCGGCGGACCCGGTGGAGGCCGGCCGGCGGGTGGCGGCCGCCTCAGCAGCGGCCTACTAGCCCGCCCCGCCCATCGAGATGACAGAAACTGCCCGTATGAGCGCTCATACGGGCAGTTTCTGTGATCTCGATTTGGGTGGCTTACCCCAGGATCATCCCGGCGGCGCGCTCGGCAATCATCACCGTGGGGGCGTTGGTGTTGCCGGTGGGGACCATCGGCATGACTGAAGCATCGGCGATCCGGATGCCGGCCAGCCCGCGCACGGTCAGATCCGAGGGGTCAACCACCGCCAGCTCATCAGTGCCCATCCGGCAGGTGCCCACCTGGTGGTGGTAGGTGACCACGGAGTCGCGGACGTACTGGGCTAGGTCCTCGTCGCGGTCTGAGACGGCGGGGCCGGGGTGCAGTTCCTTGGGCTCCCAGTTGGCCAGCGCCTCGGACCGGCCGATCTCCCGGCACTGCCGCACCGACGCCACCAGCGCATCGACGTCGGCCTGCTCGGAGAGCGCGCCCAGGTCGATCCGCAGCGGGTCCTCCGGAGACGGCCCGGTGAGCGTGATCTCGCCGCGGCTTTCCGGCCGGACCAGGCCGCCAAGCATGGAGAAGCCGTTTTCCGGGCCGGTCATCTCGCCGCCCGCATAGTCCTGCGAGTACATGGGAACGGAGAAGAAGATCGGCTGGGTGTCCGGCACGGGCAGCTCCGGGCGGGACTTGGCGAACAGATGCACCTCGGCCGGAGCCACCTCGCCGTCCGGCACCGGGCGGGCACCGGCGGAGAAGATCACCGGGGCCAGCAGGTGGTCCTGCAGGTTCTTGCCTACTCCGGGAAGGTCCAGGACGGGTTCGACGCCGGCTGCCTCCAGTTCAGCCGCCGGGCCAACGCCGGAACGCAGGAGCAGTTCGGCGGAGTTGATCGCACCGGCGCAGAGGATGGTCTCCCCTGCCTGAACCGTGTGCAGTTCGCCGGCGAGTTCGTACTCGACACCGCTCACCACGCCGTCCTCCACCAGCAGCCGGCGCACGTGGGCACCGGTGAGCAGGGTGAGGTTCGGGGAGTCCATGACCGGCTTCAAGTAGGCGTGCCAGGTGTTGAACCGCTTGCCGTCCCGGACGTTCAGCTGCATGCGGGAAACGCCTTCAACGCTGCCGGAGTTGTAGTCCGGGTTCAGCTCCAGGCCAATCTCCTGCGCGCCGGCCAGCATGTCTTCCTGCACAGGGTTGCGGGGGAAGTCCTGGACCACATCCAGCAGTCCGCCGGTGCCGCGCGTTTCGGAAGCGCCGCCGTCGTAGTTTTCAATCTGTTTGAACACCGGAAGCACATCCTCCCAGGACCAGCCCTCGCAGCCGGCCGCGGCCCAGGAATCGTAGTCCCAGCGGTCTCCGCGCACCCAGATGGAGGCGTTCAGCGCGTGCGATCCGCCCATCACCTTGCCGCGGGGCAGGTGGATGCGGCGCCCGGAGGCTCCGGCCTGCTCGGTGGTGTAGTAGTTCCAGTCCTGCGGGCTGTGCCAGAGCGCGCCAAGGGTGTTCAGGTGGGCGATGTCCGGGTTGGTGTCCTGGTCCCCGGCTTCGAGGACGGTGACTTTCCTGCCGGCATCGAGCAGGCGGCGGGCGACGACGTTGCCGGCCGAGCCGGCACCAATGACGAGGTATTCGGTTTCCATGGAAGCTTCGTTGCTTTCGTTCGTTCGATCAGATGAGGATGGGTTAGTAGCTGAGGACCTGCGGCGCCCCGAGGGCCTTGAGGCCTTCGACGCCGAATTCGAGGCCGTAGCCGGACTGCTTGGCGCCGCCGAACGGCATCCGCGGGTCCACGGCGCCGTGTTTGTTGATCCACACGGTGCCGGCTTCGATCCGGGCAGCAACGGCGAGGGCCGCGTCCTTGTCCGAGGACCAGACGGAGGCGCCGAGACCGACGTCCAGGGCATTGGCCATGGCAACGGCCTCATCCACGGTGGAGTAGCGGATGATCGGCAGGGCGGGGCCGAACTGTTCCTGCGCCACCAGCGGGTTGTCGTTCTCGATGTCCGCCACCAGCGTGGCGGGGTAGAAGTAGCCTGGCTGGCCCGAGGCCGGGTTGCCGCCGGTGACAATCCGGGCTCCGGCGTCCTTCGCTGCCTGGACCAGGTCCGCAACGATGGTGAACTGGGCCTGGTTCTGCAGCGGGCCCAGGACATTGTTTTCATCCAGCCCCACGCCCATGGGCATGGCGTTCGCGACGCCGGCCAGGGCATCGACGACGGCGTCGTAAATGTCCTCGTGCACGTACAGGCGCTTCAGCGCCGCACAGGTCTGGCCGGTGTTGATGAAGGCACCCCAGAACAGGTCTTCGGCGATCGCGGCGGGATCGGCGTCGGGCAGCACAATGCCGGCGTCGTTGCCGCCGAGCTCCAGGGTCAGGCGCTTCACGGTGTCCGCCGAGGAGCGGATGATCGCCTTGCCGGTGGCGGTGGAGCCGGTGAACATGACCTTGTCGATGTCCGCGTGCCCGGCCAGGGCCTCTCCCACGTCCCGGCCGCCGGACACCACGTGCAGCACACCCGCGGGCAGCGCCTGATTCAGGACGGCGGCCAGCGCCAGGACGGAGAGCGGGGTGTACTCGGAGGGCTTCATGACCACGGTGTTGCCCATCCGCAGGGCTGGGGCCAGCTGCCAGATGCTGATCATCATGGGCCAGTTCCACGGGCCGATCGCGCCCACCACGCCCAGCGGCCGGTAGTGCAGTTCGGCGCGGCCCCCGTCGTCGTCCACCAGCACCTCGGGTTCCAGCTCGAACGACGCCGTGGCACGCAGCCAGGCGGCGCAGGCACCAACCTCGAAGCGGGCGTTGGGACCGTTCAGCGGCTTGCCCTGTTCGCGGGAGAGGAGTTCGGCGAGGCCTTCGGCGGCGGCTTCGACGGCGTCCGCGGCCCGCATCAGGTACGCGGAGCGTTCGGCGTGGCCGAGGGCGGCCCATTCCGGCTGGGCCAGCCGGGCCGAGGCTACGGCAGCCTCAAGGTCGGCCAGGGTGTGGACGGGAGCGGCCGCAACCACCTCCCCGGTCGCGGGATCCAGGATGTCCCGGGTTTCCGGGGCTGCCGGGACGGCACCGAGCAGGTCCTGGAAGCTGGCGAGGGATTCGGTGGTGTGCATGATTGCTCCTTTGCAACGGCGGGACGGATCGCTTATCCCACTGTGTGCCAGGTCACGCTTTATTGCTTGGCTTTGCGCGTGCGCCAGTTGACTAACCGTGCACGGCTTTTCAGCGGCCTGCGCGGTACGCCGACGGCGACTGCCCGTACGCGGCACGGAAGACCCGGCTGAAGTGCGCCGGATCCGGCAGCCCCCACCGCGCACCGATCGCCCCCACCGGAACGTCTGCCTGCAGCGGATCCGAGAGGTCCCGGCGGGCACCGTCCAGGCGCCGGGCACGGATCCAGGCTGCGGCCGTGGTGCCGGAGTCCTCGAAGAGCTTGTGCAGGCTGCGGACGGAGATGAAGTGGGCGGCCGCAATGTAGCCGGGAGAGAGGTCCGGGTTGGCCAGTTGCCCGTCAATGAAGTGCTGGACCCGGCGCAGCAGGCGTTCCTGGCCGCCGGCGTCTGCATCCGGAAGGGCGTGCGCCTCGTCGGCGAGCAGGGTGGAGAGCAGGTCCACGGTGTTCATGGCCAGCCGGTGGCCGATCGGGCCGTCCAGCTCCGGCAGCATCCGGCCGATTTGGGTCAGGAAAGGCACGACGGCGCGGCCCAGGCGGTGCCCCCGGCCCAGCCGGACGGCGGTCATCTCCGCCATGTCTTCAGGTGCCAGCCCGAGCAGCTGCTTCGGGAACATCAGGACGAGGGTGGTGAACTGCTCGTGGAACGTCAGGGTGTAGGGCGCACCGGTGTCATAGATAGCCAGGTCTCCGGGCTCGAGCACGGCTTCCCGGCCGTCCTGGACCAGGATCCCGGTTCCGGAGAGCTGCAGGCTGAGTTTGTAGAACCCGCCGTCCGCCCCGTTGATCAGCTCCGGTGTCCGCTCGACGCAGTGCGGCATGGCGTCCACCTGGACTATGGCCAGTTCGCGCAGCCGGCGTCCGGTCAGGCGCCCGGAGAACGCGGCGGGGCCGGGCTGCACCGGGGTGGCTTCGAGGGGAACGAACGATTCGGAGACGAGTCTCTTCCACTCGGGAAAATTCGATGCGTGGGCTACGTCCGGTGCCGCATCCGCTGGTTTGACCATGCCTGTCCTCCGCACTGAGCCGGCCTGTTTCAGCTGAACCTATCACCCTCGAGAGGCCAGTTACGGCTCGTTTCAGCGCCCATAAGAGCCGTAACTGGCCTCTCGGCGGGGAAGGAACGGAAACTTTTACGGCGTGACGACGGCCTTCAGCGCCCCCTCCCGGGCACCGGCAACCAGTGCCGCTTCGACGTCGTCCAGCCCGTGCCGGGACGTGACCAGCCCGTCCAGGTCCACCAGCCCCTGCCCGGCCAGGGAAACCGCGAGCGGCCAGGTGTTGGCGTAGCGGAAGGTGCCGGTGATGCGCAGTTCCCGGCCCTGGACCAGCGGAACCGGCAGGGCGATGGTGTCCGCTCCCATGCCCACCAGGACGCAGCGGCCGCGCGGCGCCAGGCGCTGCATACCGGCGAGGACGGCAGGTTCGGCCCCGGTGGCGTCAATGAACACCTGGTATTCCGGTGCCGGTTCGGGCGCCTCCGCGGCCGTGAAGGTGTGGGCGGCACCGTACCGCCCGGCCACCTCCAGCCGTTCGGCGCGGACGTCAGTCACGGTGACCTCGGCACCGGCCAGCGAGCACACGGCGGAGACCAGCAGGCCGATCGGTCCGGCGCCCGCCACGAGGACCCTGTCCCCCAGCTGCACTTCTCCGGCAGCGCGGGCGGCCAGTGCCACGCTCAGCGGTTCAAGCAGGGCTGCCGAGTCATCGGACAAGCCGTCCGGGACCGGATGCGCGAAGGCGGCCGGATGCACCACGTACTCGGCGAAGGCCCCGTCAACGGGCGGGGTGGCGAAGAACCGCACGTCCGGGTCCAGGTTGTAGTGCCCGGCGAGGGTTTGTTTCGAATAGGGCTGCGGAATGCCGGGTTCAAGCGACACCCGCTGCCCCACCAGGGAGGGGTCGACGCCGTCGCCCGCCGCTTCGATCCGGCCGGAGGCTTCGTGGCCCAGGACCAGCGGCGCCTCAACGACGAAGCTGCCGATCCGGCCCTCGTGGTAATAGTGCGTGTCAGAACCGCAGACACCCACCGAGGCAATCCGAACCAGGACTTCCCCGGGCCCGGGTACCGGCACCGGCCGGTCCTCCTGCCGGAGTTTGCCGGGACCGTCCAGCACGGAAACGGACATCGATGCCGGCACGGAACCGTTGCTGCTCACTTGACTGCTCCCATCGACAGGCCCCGGACCAGCTGCTTCTGCGCCACCCAGCCGGCCAGGACCACCGGCAGGGATGCGAGCACTGAGGCAGCGGAAAGCTGGGCCAGGTAGAGTCCCTCACTGGTCATTTGGGACACCAGGAACACCGGCACCGTGGCGGATTTCGCCGCCGTCAGGTTCAGCGCGAAGAAGAACTCGTTCCAGGCGAAGATGACGCAGATCAGGGCGGTGGCGGCGAGGCCGGGGGCCACCATGGGCACGAGTACCCGCCACAGGGTCTTCAGCAGGCCCGCGCCGTCCATCTGCGCGGCTTCCAGCACCTCGGAGGGCACTTCCTGGAAGAAGGAGCGCATCATCCACACAGCGATGGGAAGGTTCATGGAGGTGTAGAGCACCACCAGCGTCCACACGTTGTCCAGGACCTTCAGCTGCCCGGCAATGACGTAGATCGGCATGATCACGGCCACCACGGGCAACATCTTCGTGGAGATGAAGAAGAACAGCACATCCTGGGTCCGCTTCACCGGCCGGATGCTCAGCGCGTAGGACGCGGGGACCGCCAGGATGACCACCAGGAGGGTGGAGACGCCGGTGGCGATGACCGAGTTGAGGAAGTACGTCCCGGCGCCGGCGTCCAGCACCGCCCGGTACTGGTCCAGGGTGGGGGTGAAGAAGAACGACGGCGGGTTGGAGGCTGCCGCCGATTCCTGCTTGAAGGAGGTCAGCACCATCCAGAGCACCGGGGAGAAGAACCCGATGGCGATGATCCAGGTGAAGACAGTCAGCAGGGATGCCCCGGCGCGCGGTTTGGGCTTGCGGTTGATGCGCTGCCCGGAGGTGCGTGCAGCGGGGGTGCGTTCGGCCGGAGCCGGCTGTGTCTGGGTGGCCACGGCTAGTCCTTAGTGTCGAAGCTGCGGAAGATCAGGCGGAGGGCGAAGGTTGCCACGATGATGGTGGCGATCACCACCACCACGCCCATGGCGGCGGCCTGCCCAATGTCGAAGCCGAGGAAGGCCCGCTGGTAGATGTAGAAGGGCAGGTTGGCACTGGCAGTGCCGGGTCCTCCTGCCGTCATCAGGTAAATCTGGTCGAACGTGTTCACCACGTAAATCGCGCCGAGCAGCACGCCCAGCTCAATGTAGCGGCGCAGCTGCGGCAGCGTGACGGAGAAGAACGTGCGCCACCAGCCGGCGCCGTCCACCTGCGCGGCTTCCAGGACGTCCTTGGGCTGCGCCTGGAGTCCGGCCAGGACCAGCAGCATCATGAATGGCGTCCACTGCCACACCAGGGACATCAGGATTGAGGCGATCGGATGGGCGGAGGTCCAGTCCACCGGGGAGATGCCCACCAGCCCGATCAGCCAGTTGAGCAGGCCGTAGCTAGGGTTGAGGATTGAAACGGACCAGAGCAGCGAGCCGGCCACCGGCATGATGAGGAACGGCGTAATTAGCAGGGTCCGCACGATTCCGCGGCCGGCGAAGGAACGGTCCAGCAGCAGGGCGAAGATGATGCCCAGGATCATCGCGAAGAACACACAGCCGAGGGTGAAGATGACGCTGTTCAGGGCGGCCTGGCGGAAGGTCGAGTCGGCGAAGATCTCCACGTAGTTGGAGAACCAGACGAACCGGTCGCCGTCGGGGTTAAGCAGGTTCCAGTTCTGCAGCGAATACCAGATGGTGAACAGGAACGGGACCTGGGTGACGATGATCGTGAAGATCAGCGCCGGCAGCAGCGGCCCCCTTCGCCGCCAGCCCTCAGCCCGGGACATCCCCCCGGACTGGCGCTTTTCGACGTCGCGGCGCGCCTTCGCGTTATGCCGCTCTACCAGTGTGGTCATCAGTTCTCTCCTGACTGGTAGCTCTCGGCGACGGTTTCTGCGTAGCGCTGGGACTGCTCCAGCGCTTCCTCGACGGTTTTCTGGCCCGCGATGGCAGCGGAGACCTGCTGGGCGACCCGGGTGCCGAGGTCCTGGAACTCGGGGATGCCCACGAACTGGAGGCCGGGATAGGGAACGCTGCCCGTCATGGACGTTTCCTGCGATGCCCCGGCCATTGCCGAGAGCGTGGGCTCGGCGTAGGCCTGTGCCACTTCGGCGTATTCGGGAATTTCATAGGTGGAGAGCCGGCTTCCCGGAGGAACGCGTTCCCAGCTGATTTCCTCCCCGACCAGTTCAATGAAGTCCTTGTCCGTCATCCAGGAAATGAAATCCCAGGCGGCGTCCTTTTCTTCACTGGTGGAGGGAATGGCCAGGGACCAGGAGTACAGCCAGCCGGCCGAATCGGTTTCCTCCACCGGGGCGGGAGCGTAGGCGGTCTTGCCGACCACCAGCGAGGAGTCCGGATCCTCCACCGTTGAAACCATCGCGGTGGCGTCGAACCACATGGCTGCGTTGCCCTGGCTGTAGCGGGTCAGGCAGTCGCCGTAGCCGCTGGTCGCCGCGCCGGGCTGGCCGGAATTGCGGATCAGGTCCACGTAGTCGGTGACTGCGGCTTTCACTTCGGGGCTGTCCAGGGTGGCGTTCCAGTCCTCGTCGAACCAGCTGCCGCCGTAGGTGTTGATCATGGTGGTCAGCGGGGCCATAACCTCGCCCCAGCCGGCGAGCCCGCGCAGGCAGATGCCGGAGAAGCCTTCGTCCGGGTTGTGCAGGGCCTCGGCGAACCCTGCGATGTCAGCCCAGGTTGGCTGTTCGGGCATGGTCAGCCCTGCTTCCTCGAAGAGGTCCTGGCGGTAGGCCAGGAAAGCCGATTCGCCGTAGAACGGGACGGAGTACAGGTCATCCTCGTAGCTGAGCGCCTCGCGGATGTTTGGAATGAAGTCATCCGGGTCATAGCCCTGAGTGTTGTCCGCGTAGTCCTGCAGGTTGGTCAGCCAGCCGTTCTCCGCCCACATGGGTGTTTCGTAGTTGGAGACCATCACGACGTCGAACTCGCCGCCGCCGGTGGCAACCGAGGCGGTGATCTTGGCACGCGCCTCGTTCTCCGGCAGGGACACGAAGCGGACGTCGACGTTGGGGTGCTCTTCCTTGAACCGGTCCTGCAGGGAGATGGCGTCCGTCATCTGCGGGTTGGAGACGATGGCCACGACGATCTCCTGCCGCCCGTCCGCATTGGCGCTGCTGCAGCCGGTCAGCACCATTGCTGCTGCCGCCGCGGCCGCTGCGAACCGCTTCACTCTGCGTCCGCGCCGCTGCTGCGGCTGGCTGCGTTCTGATCTCATACGTCACCCTTGCTCATTTGAGATATTTCCTTGCGCTCATTTGGTCAGGAACTCTAGTCATATACACTCAAATGAGCAACAAAGTAACGCTCATTCGGGAACAGGCAGGGCGGAATCATTACCGGAACAGGTTCGTCCCATGAGGAACTCCTGGCCAGAATTGGCCGGGATTATTACCTGAGCAACCATTCGAAAGTGGACATTGCCCGCAATTACGGCATTTCCCGTTTTCAGGTGGCACGCCTGCTGGATGAAGCGCGGGCCCTGGGCATAGTGCGCATTGATGTCCGCTTTCCGGAAGCGGCCGCTGACCTTGCCCCGGCACGCCTGGCGGAATCCCTCGGCGTCGAACGGGTCCGCATCAGCCCCACGGGAGCGGACGACCGCACCACGCGCGAAAGCATGGCCCAGCAGGCCGCGGCGGAGATCATGGCGGCGGCCGCTCCGGGAGCGAGCATCGGGGTTTCCTGGTCCCGCACCCTGGACATGGCAGCCCGGTATGTGACCAACCTGCCCCCGTGCAACATCGTGCAGCTGGCCGGCGCGCTGCCGGTTCCCGGAAGCGGAAACTCCCTGGAGCTGATCCAGAACCTGGGCCGGCACGACGGCGTTGCCACCTGGCCGCTGTGGGCTCCGCTCGTCGTCGAAAACGCGCTGACCGCGCAGAGCCTGCGCCGCCAGCCGGAGATCGGGGACACCCTCGCCAAGGCCAGCTCGCTCGACGCCGCCGTCGTCGCCGTCGGCGCCTGGCTGCCGGGACTCTCCACCGTGTGGAACCGGGTGGACAACCACCTGAAGCTGGAAGCGGCGCAGGCCGGCGCGGTGGCCGAATGCAGCGGGCGGCTGATCGATGCCGGGGGACGGCCGGTTCGCTCCGAGCTGGATGGACGGGTGCTTGCGGTCAGCCTGGACCAGCTCCGGAACACGCCCCAGGTGGTGGCGGTGGCGCAGGGAGCCGCACGCGCCGATGCCGTGCGGGCCGTCCTCGCCGCCGGCTTCGTCACTACCCTGCTCATTGACGAGGACCTCGCCGTCGCGCTCTCCGGGAAGTGACCAGGGAAGTGACCCGGACCACGCGATTAGTCCCTCCGGCACGCGTACGGTAGAGTTCTAAGCACGCCGCGGGGTGGAGCAGTTCGGTAGCTCGCTGGGCTCATAACCCAGAGGTCGCAAGTTCAAATCTTGCCCCCGCAACCATAGTAAAAAGGTCCTGATCCGGTTCGCCGGACCAGGACCTTTTTTGTTTACCCGGCTCCCGGCCCCGTGTGTGACACGCTGTGAAGGGCTGAAACCGGCGGTTTTACTAAAATCGGCTCTGTGCTGGCTGGAGATAAACCGGCCACAGAGCGAAGGAATCCGTTGAAAGCCACTCTCACCCGCCGGCTAGGCGTGCCCGGAATCGTCCTGATGGTCGTCGCCGCCGCGGCCCCCATCACCGTCGTCGCGGCAAACTTCCCCCTCATCCTCGCTGTCTCCGAATCAGTGGGAATGCCGCTGATGGTGCTGGCAGCCACGGCCATCCTGCTGCTGTTCTCGGTCGGCTACGCCTGGATGACCCCGCACGTACCTGATGCCGGCGCGTTCTACTCCTATGTGGACCGCGGGCTCGGCCGCCGGGCCGGACTGGGCACCGCGGGGCTGGCACTCTTCGCCTACGTCCTGCTCACCGTCTCGATGACCTGCTACCTGGGCGTCCAGGCAGGAAACCTGATTGAGCTCTGGTCCGGTGTGCAGGTTCCCTGGTGGGCCATCTCGGCGGCCATGATCGCCGTCGTCGGTTTCCTGGGCTACCGGGACATCAACCTGTCGGCGAAGGTGCTGGGCACCGTCCTCGTCCTGGAGGTCGCCGCCGTGCTGGCCATCGACTTGGGTGTCCTCTTCTCCGGCCGTGAACTCACCTCCGTTCCGTTCAGCCCCGCCGAAGCAATGTCCGGCGCTCCGGGCCTGGGCCTGCTGTTCGCCTTCCTCGGCTTCTTCGGCTTCGAGGCGACGGCGGTGTTCCGCAATGAGGCCAAGGATCCGGAGCGCACCGTTCCGCGCGCCACCTACATCGCCGTGCTCTCCATCGGCGCGCTGTACATCCTCTCCTCCTGGCTGATCATCAGCGGCCTCGGGGCCGGCAACGCCGTTGCCCTGGCCACGGACAGCCCGGACAGCGTGGTGGTGGGCTTCGCCGGGGAGATCCTTACTCCGATCATGACGGACATTGTCCAGGTCCTGGTGGTGACGAGCATGTTCGCCTGCATGCTGGCCTTCCACAACATCGTCTCCCGCTATCTCTTCACCCTGGGCCAGCGCGGCGTGCTGCCGGCGGGCCTGGCTGCCGTCCATCCCGCCCACGGCGCACCCTCGCGTGCTTCTTTCTGGGTGACCGGTGTGACCACCGCAGTCGTACTGGTTTCCGCTGCCGTCCAGCTGGATCCGGTCCTGGAGATCTACACCTGGTATTCCGGCGCTGGGGCCATCGGCGTGATCGTGATGATGACCCTGACCAGCTTCGCAATCGTCAGCTTCGGCACGCGCGGCTCATCCGCGCCCGGCGGTGTGCGGGCCGCGGCTGTGGCCGGGGGGATCGGCCTGCTCGGCGTGCTGGCGCTCTCCCTCTGGAACTTCCCGTTCCTCGTGGGCGGCAACCTCGCCGCGGTCATCTGGGGCGCGGCCCTGGTCCTCGTGTTTGCCGTCGCTGCTGCGCTGCCGGCCAGCACCCGGCCGGCGCCGGCTGATACACCGGAGCCGGCGGACGCTTCCCGCCGTTAGCCGGCTTCCGGGCTCCCGTGCCCGCGGACGAGGTTTTCAACCGTGGCACGGGCGCCGGCGTCATGCAGAACGCCCAGCGCCTGCGTATAGGCCTTAACAAAGCGCTCGTTGGAGGCCAGGTCGCCAAAGAGCTCAGGCTGGGAAATGAAGGCCAGCGGGTCTTCACGGTTGCGCGCCGCAGCGGCCATCAGCGGTTCCCGCAGCCGGTCGACGACGTCGATCTCCGCACCCTGCTCATCAGTTCCCTCGGCATACCGGGCCCAGCTGGCTACAATGGCCGCCGAGCGGTGGATCTCCCCGCCGGCGTCGAGGTTTTCGCGGATGACGGGCAGCAGCCACTTGGGAATCCGGTCTGAACTCTCGGCGCAGAGCCGGGCCAGGGTGTCCCGTACATGTTCGTTGGAGAAGCGTTCGATCAGCTTGTGCCGGTACGCATCGAGGTCCACGCCGGGCAGCGGCTTGAGCGTGGGCGTGGCCTCGCGTTCCATGTAGTCCAGCAGGAAGCGGGAGAAGAGCGGATCCTGGCAGACCTCGTGGGCGTACCGGTAGCCGGCAAGGTAGCCGAAGTAGCACTGGCCCTGGTGGCTGGCATTGAGCAGGCGCAGCTTCATGAGTTCGTAGGGCTCGACGTCGTCCACCACCTGCACGCCGGCGTCCTCGAACGGCGGGCGGCCCTGCGGGAAGTGGTCCTCCAGGACCCACTGCTCAAAGTCTTCGCTGACCACCGGCCAGGCATCCTCGACGCTGAAGTCCTCCGCCACCATGTCCCTGTCGGCATCCGTGGTGACCGGGGTAATGCGGTCCACCATTGAATTGGGGAAGGCCACGTTGGCGCGCATCCACTTCCCCAGTTCCGGATCCCGCAGGTCCGCGAACGCAGTGAACATGCGGCGGGCAACATCGCCGTTGCCCTGGATGTTGTCGCAGGACATCACGGTGAACGGCGCGGTGCCGGCCTCCCGGCGCCGGGCGAGGGCCTCGGTGACCAGCCCAAAGACCGTGGCAGGGACAGCACCGGGAACCAGGTCCGCCTGCACTGCCGGATTGCCGGCGTCGAATTCCCCGGTGACGTGGTGGAAGTTGTACCCGCCCTCGGTAATGGTCAGGGACACGATCCGCGTCTGCGGCGAGGCCATCTTGGCAAGAACGGCTTCGGGGTCCTCCGGAGCCAGCAGGTACTCGGTGATGGAGCCGATCACCCGGCCCTCCCGCGTTCCGTCCGGGTTCTTGAGCACCAGGGTATAGAGGCAGTCCTGAGCATCCATGACGGACTTCATCGCGGCGTCCTGCGGCAGCACGCCCACTCCGCAGATGCCCCAGTCCAGGGCCTTGCCGTCATTCATCAGCCGGTCCAGATACATCGCCTGGTGCGCCCGGTGGAATCCGCCCACCCCGAAGTGGACAATGCCGGTGCTCACCGCGGAGCGGTCATAGGTCGGAACGGCCAGGGCTCCGGGGAGGCCGGCCAGGGATTCGTTCTGCAGCTTGCTCATGGGTCACACCTGTGGGACGAGCGGATAAGTGCAGCTCAATTTATCATGTGAGCATCGCACGTCCACTCAAATGAGCATGCTGAGCGGGGTGGCTGTCCTAATCGACCAGCTCGGACTGGGTTTCAATGAAGTCCCAGTCCCGGATATCGAGGATGGGATCAATGACGGGGCCTCCTGCCTCGGCAATCCGGTCCTGGACCTTAGGCGGAATTCCGTCCTGCCGGAGGTTCTCGCGCAGCCACTGCTTGGCAGTGGTGTCGAGATACGGCCACCATCTTTCGATCCTGATGGGCTGCATTCCCTGCCCCCTTTCCGTCGCGGTAGGTCCACGGTGCCACCGGCCCCCAAGGGGCGCAAGGGGTCCAGAGAAGACCGCTTCGGAAGGCAGGCAGGGAATATCCGCATGCAGGACAAAGGCCCTGCCCAGGGGCAGGATTCAGCTGCGCCGGGGAGCGCGGGCAGGAGCTACGGGCGCGTGGTGATGCTCTCGATCGCTGCCCGGGCATCCTCCGCCAGGCTCTCCGGAATCGGAGCGGACTTGGCGGCGTCGGCAGATGCTTCCTGGCCTTCGGGGCTGATGACGTACTGTCCGAAAGCCTTCACGAGCTCCACCGTGCCGGCGTCCTCGTAGGAGCTGCAGAAGATCTGGTAGGAAATCAGCACCAGCGGGTACGCGCCGGGAGCCGTGGTGGTGCGGTCCAGGTGCAGGGCAATGTCATTGGCGCTGCGTCCGGGAACCCGGGAGGACTGCTCGACGGCGATCGACGCGGCATCGGCGCTGATCGGCACGTACTCCTCGCCCACCTTGAGGTTCACGGTGCCCAGTGAGTCATCCACCACCGAGTCATCCGAGTACGCAACTGATCCTTCGGTGCGGGTGACGGTGCTGATGACGCCGGCACTGCCCTGCGCGTTCTCGCCGCCGAGCCCGCCGGGCCAGGAGCCCGAGGGATCATTCGGCCAGGCCTGGGGAGCGGCTTCGTGCAGGTACTCCGTGAAGTTCTCGGTGGTGCCGGAATCGTCGGCGCGGCTGACGGGCGTGACCCGGGTCTCCGGCAGCTCCACGCCGGGGTTCTGGGCCGCGATCGCCGGATCGTTCCAGTAGTCGATTTCGCCGCGGAAGATCTTTGCGATCGTGGCCGCGTCCATGTTCAGCGACTCGATTCCGGGCAGGTTGAAGGCGACGGCGATCGGGGAAATGTAGGCCGGGATGTCCAGGGCGCCGTCGGGTCCGCAGACCTCGCGCGCTTCACCCAGTTCCTCATCCTGCAGGAAGGCGTCCGACCCGGCGAACTGCACCGCTCCGGCCAGCAGGGCGTTGCGGCCGGCCCCGGAGCCGTCCGGGGAATACTGGACCTGCACCTTGGGATGCAGCACCCGGAACCCGCCAATCCAGGCGTCCATGGCCGGCCCCTGGGCGGTCGACCCGGAACCGGAGATGATGCCGGAGAGCGTGGAGGTGCTGTTCTCGGCTGCTTCGCGCTGTTCGTCCCCCAAGGGGTAGTCGGAGCCGCAGGCGGTTAGCGCCAGCGCTGCGGCGGCGGTGACTGCCAGGGCGCGAAGTGGACGGGAAGTGCGCACGAAGGTGCTCCTTTAGGGGCTGTTCTTGGGGCCAACCGGCGTTAACGGCGTTTGGCGGGCAGTTCGGCGTGCCCACGGGGCACAGCGGCGCTGCCGCCAGTTCAAGGCTAGCCGCCGATTAGTCTCCACCGCCAACTGGGAGCGCCTCCCACCCTTGGCGGCCATGGCCCGGGATGCAAGGATTGGCCGGACCGCGGACCGCTGCGAACCCGTTTGCCGAACAGGCACCCGGCAGCGCGGTCCCTGCCCCGAGGGGGTTCCGTGCTGGTCGCTGCCGCAATTTTCACCTTGGTTTCCGCCGCCGTCCACTTCTACTTCTTTGTGCTGGAGTCCCTCCGCTGGAACGTCCCGGAAACCATGGGCGTGTACGGAATCACATCCTCCGTTGACGCGGAGACCACCCAGCCGCTGGCCTACACGCAGGGTTTCTACAATCTGTTCCTTGGCGTGGGGGCAGTACTGGGAGTGCTGCTGCTGGGGGTGAGCAGTCCCGTAGCCGGCATGACCCTGATCAGCTTCTCCACGGCCTGCATGGTGCTGGCCTCGGTGGTGCTGCTGGCCAGCAGGTGGCCGCTGGCCCGGATCGCGCTCATCCGGGGCATTCCGGCGCTGCTCGCCCTGGTGCTGGCCCTTATGGGTTCCTGACCTTTGCCGATGGTCCGCTGGACGGCCGTGATGCGGGGGCATCATACGCCGCGGCGGTCCAGAGATGGAACAGGGCGTAGGCACGCCACGGCCGCCACGGTTCCGCCAGGGCCTCGGCTTCCCTCGGAGAGCCGACACCGAGCACCCGGCGCAGCACCAGGTCCCCGGGCACGAACGCATCCCGGTCCCCCGCGGCGCGCACCGCCAGGTAATCCACCGTCCAGGGGCCGATTCCGGGCAGGGCGAGGAGTTCGGCACGGGTGCCGGCGCCGGCGCCGGCGCCGGCCAGCTCCAGCCCGCCGGCCGCTGCTGCTGCCAGCGCCTGGATGGTCCGTGCCCGGGAACCGGTGATCCTCACGGCAGCCTGCAGCTCGTCCGCGCTGGCCCCGGCCAGGCGCTGCGGCGATGGAAAGAGCCAGAAACCGCCGGGCTCCCGGGTGCCGAATTCAGTGACGAGCCGGGACCCGAAGGTCCGTGCCGCGGCCAGCGAAACCTGCTGTCCCAGCACGGTCAGCACGGCGGTTTCCCACGGGTCAACGCTGCCGGGGATGCGAAGTCCCGGCCGGGCCCCGACCAGCGGAGCCAGGAGCGGGAACCCTGAGAGGAAATGGTCGACGGCGGCGGCCGGGGCATCCAGGTCCAACCAGGTGCGCAGCCGGGCGAGCACTGCGGTGTCTTCCGCCGGGGTCCCTCCGGTTAACCGGACCGCCACGCTGTCCGGAGCCCCGAAGCGGACCTCGGCCAGCACCGGGCTTTGCGGTGCCGGACTTCCAGGCGAAGGACCCACGGGTGCCTGCAGCAACCGGGTGACCGACGCGGCCGCGCCGTCGAACTGCACGGATTCAAGGCCGGGCACGGCGTGGGCGGCGAGGCTTCGGACCAGCGGAATCCAGGGGAACGGCTCCGCTACCGGGATGCGGTGGGTCCTCTCCCCGGGCAGGCCGGTCACTCGAGCCCGGTCATGCGCAGGGTGATGTTGATCCGCCCGGAGTCGAGTCCGGCCTCCGGGTCGGCGGTGCCGGGCAGGGTCTTGGGCACCCCGTGGTAGGCGAAACGGGAAGGTCCGCCGAAGACGAACAGGTCCCCGGAGACCAGTTCCACGTCGGTGTAGGGCTTAGTGCGGGTCTGTGTATTCCCAAACCGGAATATGCACGTGTCGCCGATGCTGATGGAGACCACGGGTGCGCTGGACCGCTCATCCTTGTCCTGATGCATCCCCATGTGCGCGCCGTGCGCGTAGAAGTTGATCAGCGCCGTGTCCGGGGTGTAATCCTCCGGCGCCATGATGTCCGGTGCGTAGCCAGCCTCCCCATCGGAGAAATACGCGGCGCGCAGGGCGTCGCGGCCCAGTTCAACCAACCAGCCCGGGACCTCGGCAACCCGTCCGCCACCGGCGTCGTCGGCTGTCCGCGTGTACTTGTACGGCTGCCAATGCCAGCCGAGGCAGACGGTCTGCACGGACATCCGGTGCCCGCCGGGCAGCACAGCGGAGCGCATGGGGACAGGCCCCACTGCCCAGGCCCGGCAGGCTTCGACAATTTCGCGCTGGCGGGAGGGTTCCAGCCAGCCGGGCACGTGGACGGCCCCCGCCGAGGGTGTGGAGCGTTCGCGGGCGAACAGCTGGCCGGTCATGCTGCAGCCTCCATTGCCAGGAGGGCGGTTTTGGCTTCGGTGCCGCCCAGGTAGTTGCCGATCTTGCCATCGGAGCGCACCACACGGTGGCACGGAACCACCACCGGCAGCGGATTCCGGGCGCAGGCGGTGCCCGCCGCGCGGACGGCCCCGGGGTTTCCGGCGAGGGCAGCGAGTGCGGCATAGCTGGCAGTCGAGCCGTAGCCAATCTCCGGCAGGTGTTCGACGACGATGCGCCGGAACCCGGTGGCCAGGCGGAAGTCGAGCGGCAGGTTGAACTCCCTGCGGGTCCCGGCGAAATACTCCTCCAGCTGGCGGACCGGCTCGGCAAGGCGCTCCGGAGCTTCCAGGATGCGCGGGCTGACGCGGAGCGCCAGCTGCGCCAGCACGGCGTCGTGCCCTTCGATGCCGAAACCGACCCGCACCAGCCCGGCAGGAGTGGCGGCGAGCAGCAGCTCCCCCACGGGTGAGGGCATCACGGTGTAGGCGACGTCGAGCAGGTCCTGCTCCTGAGCCGCGCTGGACAGCCTCGCGTGCAGGCGGGCCAGCGTGGCATCTCCACCGGCGCTGAGCATGTACAGGGTGTCCGGGGTCATCGCAGGTCCTCCGCTTCCAGTGTTCGCAGTTTCTTCATGCCGTCCGCGGCTGACCGCCGGCAGGCGGCCTCCGTGCTGCCGAGAAGAACGGCAACCTCCGCGAAGGGCAGCCCGGCGAGGTGGTGGTAGGCCAGGGTTTCGCGCTGGCGCTGCGGGAGGTTCCGGAGCGCCGCCCAGAGGCCGTCATGGTCGCCGGGGCGAGCAGTCTCCGGTCCGGGCCGCTCCGGCAGCTCGGGGATAGGGACCGGAAGGCGCGCAGCTGCCCGGGTCACGTCAATCGCCTTGCGTTTGGCGATCGTCACCAGCCAGGCCTGCATATTCGCATTCGGTGGCAGCGCGGGGTAGGCCCGCAGCGCCGCGAGGAATGTCTCCGACCACGCGTCCTCGGCCTCGTCCGGCCCCAGGACAGCGCGGCAGACGCGCAGCACCACGGCTCCGTGTTCCCTGACGATCGCTTCGAACGGTTTCACTTCCACATACTGTAGACGCGCAGCTGCCCTGGTTTGTGAGGTGCTGCCTCAAGACCTGTCAGCGGAAGGCGCCCACACCCGCGATGGAGCGGCCCAGAATCAGGGCGTTGATGTCGTGGGTGCCCTCGTAGGAATAGACGGCCTCCGCATCGGCATGGAAACGCGCGACGCCGGTGTCCAGCGTGATGCCGTTGCCGCCCACCACTTCCCGGGCCAGGGCAACGGTCTCCCGCAGCGACGTGCAGGTGAACATCTTGGCCATGGCCGAGTCCTCGTCGCGGAAGATGCCTTCCTCCTGCCGCTGGGTCAGCCGCACCACCATTCCCAGGGACGCGGTGAGGTTGGCCAGCATGGTGGCCAGTTTCTGCTGCGTGAGCTGGAAGGAGGCCAGCGGTTTGCCGAACTGTTCCCGCTCCAGGGTGTACCGGACGGCCGCCTCGTAAGCGCCGGCCTGCATCCCGGTGGCGATCCAGGCGACGTCGGAGCGCAGCCGGCGCATCAGGGCAGCCACGTCCTTGAACGAGTTGATGTTTGCCAGCCGGGCCGAGTCCGGGACCCGGACGCCGCGGAAATCAATATCGAAGTTCTGCATCATCCGCAGGGAGGTCTTGCGCAGGATCTTGGTGAGCGTGACACCCTCCTCCTGCCGCGGCACCAGGAACGCCTTGACCTGCCCGTCGGCCTCATCCCGCACGAAGACCGCCAGCACATCGGCAGTTCCGGCCCCGCCGATCCAGCGCTTGGCGCCGTTGATGATCCAGCCGTCTCCGTCGCGGCGGGCGGAGGTGGCCAGCCCGCCGGCGATATCCGATCCGTGCTCCGGTTCGGTGAGCGCAAAGACGCCGGTGTACTCGAAGGACCGGATCTTAGGGTCCAGCTCTGCGGCCTGTTCGGCACTGCCGCCGTGCAGGACGGTGGAGCGGAACAGGCCGGACTGGGCGTTGTAATACGTGGCCACCGAAGCGTCCGTGCGGGCCAGCTCAAAGTTCCGGAACCCGCCGTAGAGTCCGGAGGTGCGGCCCTGGCTGTTGGTGGCGCCGTCGGGGGCCATCAGGTTCAGGTCCACCAGGGGCTGGCGGATCTGCTCCGGGAACTCGCCGGCCTCCCAGTAGTCAGCCAGCAGCGGCGTAACCTGCTCGTCCAGGACGGCACGCAGTTTGGTCAGGGCCTCCTGTTCGGGGCCGCTCAGCAGCTCCGAGTACCCGTACCGGTCTGCCGGATAGAGCCCGCTCATGATCCCAGCCCGAGCAGCCGGACGGCGTTCTCCTTCAGGATCTTGGGCCGGACTTCGTCCTTCATCTCCAGGGCATCGAAGTCACGCCGCCACCTGTCGGGGGTGATCAGCGGGTAGTCCGATCCGAACAGGACCTTGTCCTGCAGCAGCGAGTTGGCGTGCCGCACCAGGTTCGCCGGGAAGTACTTGGGAGACCAGCCGGAGAGGTCGATCCACACGTTGGCCTTGTGCGTGGCCACCGCGATGGCTTCGTCCTGCCAGGGGACGGAGGGATGGGCCATGATGATCTGCAGGTCCGGGAAGTCCGCGGCAACGGCGTCGAGCAGCATCGGGTTGGACAGGCCCAGTTTGAGGCCGAATCCGCCCGGGAGCCCGGAGCCAATGCCGGTCTGGCCGGTGTGGAACAGCGCGGGCACACCCAGGTCCTGGATCAGGGACCAGAGCGGGTAGAACGTGCGGTCGCTGGGGTCGAAGTTCTGCACGGTGGGATGGAACTTGAATCCACGCACCCCGTAGTCGCCGGCCAGGACCTTGGCGCGGGCCAGTGCGTCCGCGCCGGACGTGGGGTCCACCGAGCCGAAGGGAATCAGGACGTCGTTGTTGCGGGCCGCACCTTCGGCGATGTCCTCGCTGGAGTTCGGCGGGTGGCCCAGGGCCTTGGAAGCGTCGACGGTGAAGACGACGGCCGCGGTTTTCCGCTCACGGTAGTACGCGGCGATCTCGTCCAGGCCGGGGCGGGGCCCGTCGGTCTTGAAGTGCTTGGATGCCGCGTCCACCAGCGGCTGCGGCAGTGCGTTGTGCCCGTGATCGTCCACTTCAATGTGGACGTGGGTGTCAATGGCATCCAGGGCCGCGACGTCGAGGCCGAGTGTGTAAACCATGGGTGGGGTACTTCCTGTTGTAGCTGACCAGCGGAGTTACCTCATCCTGTCGAGAATAGTTGAGAAAGTCAACGGTTTTCTTTCCCGCCGAGAGGGTGCGGGCACCCGCTACGGCAGGTTCCCCGTCAGCTTCTCCCGGATGTCGGCTGACGCCCGGTTCAGTCCGGTGATCTGCACGGTTTTCCCGCGGGACCGGTACTTCTCGGTAATCGAATCCAGCGCCGCCACCGTCGAAGCATCCCAGACGTGCGAGCCGCCCAGGTCGATCACCACGCTCGAGGGATCCGCGGCGTACTCGAACTGCGTATAGAGGTCATTGGAGGAGGCGAAGAACAGCTCGCCGTGCACCAGGTAGGTGACCGCGCCGCCGTCGTCCGCCAGGGTGCGCTGCACGGTCACGAAGTGGGCCACCCGCCGGGCGAAGAGCACCATGGCTGCCAGCACTCCGGCCCCGACGCCGATCGCCAGGTTGTGCGTGATGACCGTTGCCAGCACGGTGATCAGCATGACGGCGGTCTCCGATTTAGGCATCCGGCGCAGCGTGGACGGGCGGATGCTGTGCCAGTCGAAGGCGGCGTACGCGACGAAGATCATCACGGCCACCAGTGCGGCCATGGGGATCAGTGCCACGACGTCGCCCAGCACCACCACCAGGATCAGCAGGAAAACCCCGGCCAGGAACGTGGAGATCCGGGTACGCGCCCCGGAGGCCTTAACGTTCATCATGGTCTGGCCCACTACGGCGCAGCCGCCCATGCCGCCGAAGAACCCGGTGACTATGTTGGCGATGCCCTGCCCGGCGGCTTCACGGGGTTTGGAAGAACGGGTGTCGGTGATGTCATCCACCAGCTTGGCGGTCAGCAGGGATTCGAGCAGCCCCACAAAGGCCATCGCCACGGCGTAGGGAAGGATCCGTTCGAGGGTTTCAAGGTTCAGCGGCACGTCCGGGAAAAGCAGCGACGGCAGGCTGTCCGGCAGCGCACCCTTGTCCCCCACCGTGGGAATGCCCCAGCCCGCGGCCACCGCCGCGATGGTCAGGAGCACAATCGCCACCAACGGGGCGGGCACCGCCGTCGTTAGCCGCGGAAGCAGGAACACAATGAGGAGGCCGACGGCGACAACCGGGTACACCAGCCACGGCACGCCAAGGAGTTCCGGCAGCTGGGAGGAAAACACCAGGATGGCCAGCGCGTTCACAAATCCGACCATCACCGAACGCGGAATGAAGCGCATCAGCTTCGCCACGCCTGCCAAGGCCAACAGGATCTGCAGGACTCCGGCCAGGATCACCGTTGGCACCAGATAGTCGACGCCGTACTTCGCCACCACGGGCGCGATCACTAGGGCGACGGCCCCGGTCGCCGCGGAGATCATGGCCGGCCGGCCGCCGACGAAGGCAATGGTTACAGCCATGGTGAAGGACGCAAACAGGCCCATCCGCGGATCGACCCCGGCGATCACCGAGAAGGCGATCGCCTCCGGGATGAGTGCCAGTGCGACGACGAGACCCGCCAGCACTTCGGTCTTCAGCAGGCGCGGCGAGCGCAGGGTGCCCAGCACGGTCTGCCGTGCGGCGGGGGCGTCCGGTACGGAAACCGGGGCAGGAAGGGACAAGGCGGTTCCATTTCGGGTACGGGGAAATCCGGCGGCCGGGGCGGATTGCCGGGGCCGCTCTTCGGATCCGGTTCAAGGTTACCGCCGTGCCGGATGGTCCCGCAGCAGTGCGGGTCCCCGACCTCAGCCCGCTTCCAGAAGGGACGTGATCTCCCGGAGCGGCCCCCACGCCCCGTCTTCGGAGTTGGACAGCAGGGCCAGGGTCACGTCCGCACCGGGGTAATAGCCCAGGAACGCACTGGCCCCGGCATTGATCCCGTCCTTGTACAGCGAGCGGACCTCGCCCGTGGGGCCGAGCCGGAACTCAAGCCCCAGGCCGTAGTGCAGCTCACCGGAGTCCAGGTCCGAGTGCTTGACCTGCGGCGCGAGGAACGCTGCCGTGGATCCGGTGGACAGCAGTTTTCCGTCCCGGACGGCGTCCAGGAACCGGATCAGGTCCCCCGCGGTCGCGTGGGCACCGCCATCCGGCGAGCCGACCGGCGGGTAGCTGAAGATGTTCTGCCGCCAGGAGACCACCGTCCCGGCCTCATCGCGGACCGGGTCCCAGCCCTCCGCGACATTCGGGACGGCGTCGCGCATGGAGAAGAACCCTGAATTCTCCATGCCCGCCGCGGCGAACACGTGTTCCCGCACGTAGTCCCGGTAGCTCCTGCCGCTCACTGCTTCCAGCGCCAGCCCGGCGAGGATGTAGCCGCAGTTGCAGTAGCGGCAGCCGGTGCCGGGGGCGAAGTTTGGTTCCTTGTGCACGAACTGCGGCAGGAAATCCGCTGTCCGGGTGACCGAATAGGTGGGCTTGTCGGTCCACAGGTCCTCATAGGATTCGCCGGCTTCCTCGTCGGCGTCGTCCCCGATGCCGGAGGTATGGGTCAGGAGCTGGCCGATGGTGATCCCCGGGTCTATCCGGGTGCCCTCCAGCTCAACGAACCCGCCAATGCCCGCATCGAGCGCCAGGGTGCCGGCGTCCACCTGCTGCAGCACGGCGACGGAGGTGAAGAGCTTGGTGATGGAAGCGACGTCGAACCGGGTGTCCAGCGCGGCCGGCACGTTCCAGCGCCGGGAAGCCACGCCGTAGGCCCCCTCGTGGAGGATCCTGCCACCGCGGGATAGCTGGATGGTTCCGGAGAACTCCTGGCGGGAGGCGGCGCCGGAAAGGATCCGGTCCACGGATTCGGCGCCGATGTCTGCGAACATAACCGAATACTAATGCGCAGCGGAACGCCGCACCGCTGCCGGCACCGGAAGGAATACGTATTTTGTTTACCGGCCTGAGCGCTTTTCCCCTGACTCCGCTGCGGAATGACGCCGTGGATGAGGCTTCCTTCTCCGCTCTCGTGAACCGGCTGGCGGAGTCGGAGGTCGATTCAATCGCGGTACTGGGATCCACCGGCTCCTACGCCTACCTGAGCCCGGACGAGCGACGGCGCGTGGTGCGGCTGGCTGCCGCCAACGCCGGCTCGAAACCGCTGATTGTGGGGGTGGGCGCACTACGGACCTCAGATGTGCTGGCGAATGTCCGTTGTGCGGAAGACGCCGGCGCTGCCGGCATCCTGCTCGCTCCGGTGAGCTATCAGGCACTGACCGACGACGACGTGTTCGGCCTGTTCAGTGATGTCACCGGCGCAACGGATGTGCCCGTCATCGTGTACGACAACCCGGGCACGACGCATTTCACGTTCAGCACGGAACTCTACGGACGCATCGCCGAGCTGCCGGGCATAGCATCCATCAAGATTCCTCCGGTTTCCGCGGCGGCGGCCCGCGCCCGGGTCGACGAAGTCCGGGCCGTGATCCCGGAGAGCGTGACTCTTGGGATTTCCGGCGACGCCGCAGCGGCGCACGGGCTGAGTGCGGGATGCGATGCCTGGTATTCCGCGGTGGCCGGCACGCTGCCGGAGCCCGCCGTCCGGATCACGCGCGCTGTTGCCGAGAACCGCCCAAACGACGCCGCAGCGGAGTCAACCCGCCTCTCACCGCTCTGGGAGCTCTTCGCCGAGCACGGCAGCGTACGGGTTATCGCCGCCGTTGCCGAGCACCTGGGTTTGGTGCCGCAGTCCTGTCTTCCGCTGCCTGTCCGGGGCCTGGACGCCGTGGACCGGCGCCGGGTTGCCGGCGTCGTCGAGGAGCTCGCC
The DNA here is from genome assembly GCF_051337705.1 of Arthrobacter sp. IK3. Classification (NCBI taxonomy): domain Bacteria; kingdom Bacillati; phylum Actinomycetota; class Actinomycetes; order Micrococcales; family Micrococcaceae; genus Arthrobacter; species Arthrobacter sp. IK3. The sequence continues at coordinate 30,924 of NZ_JBPPSW010000002.1, forward strand.
CTGGCGTAGTCCTCCCGATGCGACAGGGAAGCGGGTTAATCAGTAAGCTGATAATCCGCTTAATTCCCAGGAGGAATGCCCATGTCACCGTCCCGCGCCGACCTGCAGCGCACCGCCTCGGAGGTCTTTGGCTGGGAGGACTTCCGGCCCGGCCAGCTCGAGGCGATGGAAGCAGCCGTCAACGGACGGGACGTCATCTGCGTGATGCCCACCGGCGCCGGAAAGTCAGCCGTTTACCAGGTGCCCGCAATGGCCCTGGAGGGCACCGCCGTCGTCATCTCTCCCCTGATTGCGCTGCAGCGCGACCAGGCGGACGGGATCAATGAGGCCACCGGAGCAACCCGCGCCTACGTGCTCAACTCAGCCCAGCCGCAGGGTTACTGGGACGAGGCATGGGCCGCGGCCTCCCGCACTGAGGGCCCCGAGAAGGCGAAGTTCCTGTTCCTGGGGCCGGAGCAGGTGGCACGGGAGGAAGTACTGGATCAGCTGCGGGGCCTCAAGGTATCCCTGGTAGTGATCGATGAGGCGCACTGCGTTTCCGCCTGGGGACATGACTTCCGGCCGGATTACCTGCAGCTGGACCAGCTGGTGCGCGCACTCGGGAAGCCGGTGGTTGCCCTGACTGCCACGGCAGCACCGCCGGTGCGGGCGGAGATCGGCGAACAGCTGGGCATGAGCAGCCCGCAGGAAATCTCGCTGGGGTTCGACCGGCCCAACCTGCACTTGGCCGCCGCGCGCTACGAGGATGCCGAAGACAAGCGCCGTGCCGTGCTGGAGCAGGCCGGGACGCTGGAGTTCCCGGGACTCGTGTACGTGGCCACCCGCAAGGAGACCGAGGAATACGCCGAGGCACTCCAGGAGGCGGGGCTGAGGGCCAACGCGTACCACGCGGGCCGCAGCCACGAGGACCGGCACCGCATCCACGAGCAGTTCCTGTCGGATGAACTGGACATCGTGGTGGCAACCACCGCGTTCGGCATGGGCATCGACAAGCCCAACGTGCGGTTCGTCGTACATGCGGACATACCCGATTCAATCGACAGCTACTACCAGGAGATAGGCCGCGGGGGACGCGACGGCGAACCCACCGAGATCTTCCTGCACTACCGTGCCGAAGACCTGGGCATCCGCCGGTTCTTTGCAGCGAAGGCACCGGATGAAGAAGCCCTCGTGAGGTTGTTTCGGGCGGTCAAGAAACGCAGCGAGCCGGTGTCCGCGGCAGAGCTGCGCGACGAACTGGACCTGAATCCGCGCCGCTTCGCGTCACTGCTGGGACTACTCGAACAGTCCGGTTCAGTCACCGTCTCCGAGGACGGCTACCTGGCACGGGACGGGGTCGGCGCCAAGACCGCGGTCAAGTCTGCCGTGGAGTTCTCCGAACAGCGCCAGAACATCGAGGAATCCCGGCTGGAGATGATGCGGCAGTACGCCGAAACCAGCGAATGCCGCCGTCGGCTCCTGCTTAACTACTTCGGTGAAGACGCCCCGGACATGTGCGGTTACTGCGACAACTGCGAGCGCGCGGAAGCCGACGGCGAAGAGCTGGGGCCCGGGGAATCCGAGACACCGCAGCCATTCCCCCTGCAGTCCGGCGTCGTCCACGCTGAATGGGGACCGGGAACGGTCATGAGCTATGAGGATGAGACTGTGACCGTGCTCTTCGAGTCCGAGGGCTACAAGACTCTCTCCGTGGAGCTGGTGCTGGAGAAAGGGCTGTTGGAGCCGGCCTAAGCGGCCGGCCCGGCGGCAGCGGAGGCCGGGCTGCCCCACCCGGCGGCTGCGGTCAGGCCTTCTGCGCCAGCTCGTACAGCTTCCGCAGCGCCGCGGCCTCGGTTTTCTCCAGGACTTCCGCCGGCTCGCCGTCGAATGAGTACCGGGCCGAGCCTGCTTCCCCGAACAGGCTCCAGCCAATGAACACGGTTCCCGCCGGCTGGCCCTCCAGCGGGCCGGGGCCGCCGGCACCCGTGGTGGAAATCGCCAGGTCTGAGTTGAAGAGCTTGGCGGCTCCCGCAGCCATCTCCTCGGCGCAACGCGCACTCACCACGGGCCCCTCGCCGACCCCCAGCACGGCCTGCTTGATTTCCGTCTGGTAGGCAACGATTCCCCCGCTGAGCCATTCGCCGCTGTTGCCGCCCTTCCCCAAGGCTCCGGTGAGGTTTCCGCAGGTCAGGGACTCAGCGAGCCCCACGGTGATGCCGGCACGTTCAACTTCGTCCGCAATACGCTGCGGCAGTTCCTCCAGAGCGTCTTTCACTGCATCCATTTGGGGTCCTTGCCACCTTTCAGCGTTCTTGTGCTATTGATTACTAACGGTACTTACTATTTAAACCACTCGCACGGCAGCGCCCCCATCCACGGGCGTCCGCCATAACCAAAAGGGGTCCCAGGTTGCTGCCACCAAACCGTATTCGGGTCGCCAGTGTTCCGGCAGGACACGTCTACATCCACCATCTTGGTCCGGTGCAGGGAAGCCTCCCCGGGCTGCCGGACGTCCACCGCCTGCCTGATCCGGACCCCGACTCCCCGGACAACCCCGCGACTGGCAAGTGGTGGCCCCCGGTCATGCTGAACTCCGGCTGGATCGATGCGAACCACGACTCATTCGACGTGTTCCACATCCACTTCGGTTTTGATGCGCAGGAACCGTCCTCGCTGCAGGAAGCCGTCACCGCCCTTCGCCGGCACGGCAAGCCGCTGATCTACACCGTCCACGACCTGCGCAATCCCCACCATGAGTCCCCCGCGGCGCACAACGCACACCTGGATGTGCTCATCCCCGGCGCAGACGCCCTGATCACCCTCACAGAGGGCGCGGCAGCCGAAATCGAGCGCCGCTGGGACCGGAAGGCCGAAGTCATCCCCCACCCCCACGTCGTCGAGCTGGACACCATGGCGGACTATGCCCGCCGGCCGCGGACCCATGGAGGTCCCTACCGGGTTGGTGTCCACGTCAAGAGCCTCCGCGCCAGCATGGAACCGCTGCCTGTTATCCGGACGCTTCTCGACGTGGCGCGGGAGGACGGCAACATGGTGGTCCAGGTCAACGGACACTGCGACGTGCTCCAGCCCGGCGGCGCACGGTACGACGCCGGATTGGCAGCGTTCCTCGACGAGGAGGCAGCAGCCGGGGGCCTGGACCTGCGCGTTCATGACTTCCTGCCGGATGACCAGCTGTGGGAATACCTGGCCGGCCTTGACCTCTCTGTCCTGCCTTACCGCTTCGGCACCCATTCGGGCTGGCTGGAGGCCTGCCGGGATCTGGGCACGGCCGTCGCCGCACCGGACTGCGGCTTCTATGCGGACCAGGGTCCGGTGTTCGGCTACACCCACAACGAAGCCGGCCTGGATGCCGAATCCCTGAAGGCCGCGGTCCGCGCGGCCCGCAGTGCAGGGCCGCCTGCACCCCTTGCTCCGGCAGACCGGGCCGGCCAGCGCGATGACGTCGCTGCAGCGCATGCAAGGATCTACTCCCGGCTCCTGGAACGCACCGGAGTGCTCCAATGAGGCTCTGCATCATTGGCCCCTCACGGTTCCCCATCGCCGAACCCTTCGCCGGTGGGCTGGAAGCCCACACCCATGCCCTGGTCTCCGCCCTCACCGCCCGCGGCCACCAGATCACGCTCTTCGCGGCCGAAGGATCGGACCCCAACCTGGGCGTCGAGTTCCTGGACGTGCCCGTGTTCGAGTCGAGCGAAGCGGCAAGGAACGACGTCGGTGCCCTGCCCGAGCAATGGATGGGCGAACACCATGCCTACCTTTCCCTGATGCTGGACCTCGCCGAACACGGGGACCGGAAATACGACGCCGTCCTGAACACCAGCATCCACCACCTGCCCGTGGCCATGTCCCGGATGCTGCGGATTCCCCTCATCACCACCCTGCACACTCCCCCGGTGGGCTGGCTCGAGTCTGCCATTCAGGTGCGGGGAGAGCTCACGCGGTTCATTGCCGTCAGCGCACATACCCGGGACGCCTGGGCACCCCTGGTTCAGAGCACTGCCATCCGCAACGGCGTGGATACTGGATCCTGGCAGCCCGGACCGGGCGGCGGGCCGGCCATCTGGTTTGGCCGGATCGTGCCGGAGAAGGGCACTCACCTGGCGATCCGCGCGGCCCGCGCCGCGGGAATCCCGCTGGACCTTGCCGGCCCTATCTATGACCGCGCGTACTTCCGGACCGAAATCGAACCACTGCTCACTGAGGACATCCGCTATCTGGGGCACCTGGACCACGTGCGGCTGCGCGCCGCCGTCGGGCACGCGCGTGCCGCGCTGGTCACGCCCCGCTGGGATGAACCCTACGGACTGGTGGCCGCCGAGGCCCTGGCCTCCGGCACGCCGGTTGCCGCCTTCCGCCGCGGCGCCCTTCCGGAAATCCTCACCGAACGCTGCGGGCGGCTGGCGGAGCCCGACGACGTCACCGGCCTGGCCGGTGCCCTCCAGGCGGCCTGCCTGCTGGACCGCAGCGAAGCCCGCGTCCGGGCAGAGGCTTTCTGTTCGCACGAACGGATGGTGGCTGAGTACGAAACCCTGCTACAGGAGGCCAGCACCCTAAAGGCCGCCGCATGATCGGGTATTACATCCATCACCACGGCATGGGCCACCTCCGCCGGGCCCAGGCGATTGCCGCGTTCCTGCCAGCGGGCAGCGTTACCGGGCTGTCCACGCTCCCCCGGCCCGCAGGCTGGCAGGGCGGATGGGTACAGCTGGAGCCGGATGACACCTCCGCGGCACCGCGCAGCGTTGATGCCAACGGTTTCCTCCACTGGGTCCCTGCCCGGGATCCCGGCATGCGGGCGCGAATGGCACAGCTGTCCGCCTGGATCCAGGACACCGATCCGGCCGTGATCGTGGCTGACGTGTCCGTGGAAGCGGCACTCCTGGCACGGCTGCACGGCGTTCCGGTAGTCACCGTCGCCCTTCCGGGGGTACGGACTGACCGCCCGCACACCATCGGCTTCGGCGTCTCCGATGCGCTGATCGCCGCCTGGCCGCCCGAAGCACCGAAGATGCTGCACACGGACGAGGATGTGCCGGTCCAGGCGGTGGGGGCGATTTCGGGAATCCCGGTCCGCGAAGGACGGGCTCCGGGTCCGGTTTCCCGTGTCCTGGTACTCGGCGGCTCAGGAGGTGGCGGAATGGACGACGCCGCACTGAACGATGCCCGGAGCCAGACGCCCGGCGTGGAATGGCTGCCGCTCGGCACGACGGCAGGGAACCGCACGGTTGATCCGCTGCCATACCTGGCCGCGGCGGACCTCGTGGTTACCCATGCCGGCCAGGGTGCCCTGGCGGATGTTGCCGCCGTCGGAGTGCCGGCGGTAGTAGTACCGCAGGACCGCCCCTACCGGGAGCAGGCCACCACCGCCGAGGCGCTGGCGGGAATGGACGTTCCGGTGATTGTTTCCTCCGGGTTCGCCCGCCAGGACTGGGCCGCCGTACTGGAAGCCGCCGCCCGGCTCGACGGACGGAAGTGGACTGTGTGGAACGACGGCGAAGGTGCTGAACGGGCCGCCCGGGTCATCGCCCAAACAGCTGGGATAACCGCGCTTCCCGCTGGCCGCGGGCTTCGCGGAGGCTTACCGTCCGCCGCAGCCGCACGGTCCGGAGCCGGGGCATGAAAACCGCCGTCATAACGCTGGCGCACGGCCGGCATGCGCACCTTGCCGGCCAGCAGCAGGCCCTGCGTGCTTCAACCCTCCGGCCTGGAGACTATGTGGTGGTAGCGATGGATGATCCGGAGATTGCCGCGCCTCATCCGGATGTGCCCGGAACTGTCCTTCGCGTGGATTCGGCCGGTGGAAACCTGCCGCTGGCGCGGGCCCGGAACCTGGGGGCCGGAACCGCCCTGGAACGCGGGGCAGAACTGCTGGTCTTCCTGGACGTGGACTGCCTGCCGGCTCCGGACCTCCTCTCCGGCTACGAGCAGGCGGCAAGGGACCCTGCGGGCGCCGGCCGGCTGCTCTGCGGGCCGGTGACCTATCTGGATCCTCCGGGAACGGGCGGATATGACCTCTCCGGACTGGCCCGGCTGGACAACCCCCATCCGGCCCGGCCAGCGCCGGAACCGGGAGAAGTGGTTCCCGATGAAAACCCGGACCTGTTCTGGTCCCTGTCCTTCGCCGTGACTGCTGAAACCTGGCAGCGGATCGGCGGCTTCTGCGAGGACTACACCGGCTACGGCGGGGAGGACACCGACTTTGCCCGCTTCGCCCGGCACAGCGGCGTCGGCCTCGCCTGGGTGGGCGCCGCACGCGCCTACCACCAGTGGCATCCCACGGAAGATCCGCCGGTGCAGCATGTGGCAGACATTGTCCGCAACGCCAACCTCTTCTACGAACGGTGGGGAGCCTGGCCCATGGGCGGCTGGCTGACAGCGTTTCGGGAGCGCGGACTTATCCGCGGCGGGACGGGCGCCGAACGCTGCGAGCTGGCCGACGGTATCACCGGGCCCCGGGAACCGTCCGCCGCAGTTCCCTGAGTGAATGGCCGGCTTTGCTGATCCGTGTGCCCGCCTAGGGAACTCCACCGGTCAGGCGGTGCCACAGGGCAGCCCAAACAGTAACGGAACGCTCCAGCAGCCAGATGGGAGCCCACACGGCGGACGACGCCGGGAACACTTCCGTGCCGCGTCTGCGCCTCCGCCCTATGTCCGCAACGCCGGCGGCAGCGGCGGCGGCAATAACGGGCAGGGACCAGAACCATCTGGTTCCAGCCGCCAGTACGGGCAGCAGCGCCAGTTCAGAAGCCAGCCTTAGCGGCTGCGCGAAACCGTCATAGGCCTGGCGCACCCGCTGGGTCAGGAAATGCCGTGCACTGCACGGACGGCGGGCCACGAAGAGGTCCGAGGCCCGCACTTCCGTGCCCCCGGCGGCCCGGACCGTGCGGATCAGTTCAAGGTTTTCGAACAAAACGTCGCCGCAGTAGCCGCCTGCCCTCAGCAGCACGGACCTGCGCACGCCCAGGGTGCCGGGGTAGTCCGCGCCCAGTGCCCGGTTCAGGAGGGTGCGCGCAGTGTCCCAGCGGGCATGCCACGGCAGTGGTTCGAAGTAGTTCTGCGGCCGGACCACATCCGCTGTCAGCAGCAGGGCCAGCATCCGCCGGAATACAGGCTCGGTGTAGCGGACGTCGTCATCGGCTATGACACAAAACTCTGTCCGCGCCAGTTCGAGTCCCGTCAGGACGCCGGCAACCTTTCCGTTCAGGCAGGCGTGAGTGGGTGCCACGTGCCCCACGCAGACAGGAAACTCCGCCGAGTGGGCAGCGAATACCTCCGGCACAGACCCGTCCACCACCAGGACTTTCGCCCATTCGGCTACCCGCGCCAAATACTCCGGAAGGTCCGCAAGACTGCCGGCGGACCCGCGCTTCAGGGGAAGGATGTAGGTTGCGCGAGCCTCCCCTGGCAAAGCGTGCTTTCTGTCTTGGTCCCTCATGCGCAGGATCATAGAACAAAAAGATAAGTTTGCTTAGCACTTCACACAGGCTGGGGATTCTCGCTACTTTTTGAGGCTCAAGGGTTCGCCACCCCGCCCGGCTCGGCCAGGCGGAGACGGCGTATCGTCCGATCGGCTTAGAGAGGGCAGAATGTTTTTTCACAAACAGGAACTGCAGTTCAAAGCAACCCCGGACCAGCCCGACGCCGTGTACGCCCGGAAGCTCCAGGAGGTCCTGGGCGGCCAGTACGGCGAAATCACGGTGGCCATGCAGTACAGCTTCCAGGCTTGGAACAGCCACATCCCCGGTAAGTACCGGGACCTGCTCTTCGGGATCGGAGCAGAAGAATTCGGCCACGTTGAAATGCTCGCCACCATGATCGCCCAGCTCCTGGAAAAGGCGCCGCTGGGAATCACGGAAGATGCCGTCCAGTCAGATCCGGCGATTGCCGCGGTCATCGGCGGCACGGACATGCAGCAGGCCATCGTTGCGGGTGCCGGTGCCCGCCCCGTAGACAGCAACGGAAACCCCTGGCAGGGCAGCTACATCACGGCCAGCGGGAACCTGCTGGCCGACTTCACGGCCAATGCCAACGCTGAGATGCAGGGCAGGGTGCAGGTTGCCAGGCTCTATCACATGACTGACGACGCCGGCGTCCGGGACCTGCTGTCCTTCCTGCTGGCGCGGGACACCATGCATCAAAACCAGTGGCTGGCAGCTGCGCGCGAGCTGCAGGAGGAGGGAGCCGAAAGCCTGCCGGTGCCGAGCAACTTCCCGCTCAAGAAGGAGGAAAGGTCCGTCTCCTACCAGTACCTGAACTTCTCCGATGGCGCCGCCGCCGCAGAGGGATCGTGGGCCTCCGGCCCCACGCCCGACGGCAAGGGTGAGTTTACGTACCACGATGGACCCACGACGTCGGCCCCGATGCCTCCGCCCACCCACCCGGATTCGCGGTACTACGGGACCACTGAACTGCCGAACACGGTGGAGAAGATCGCCGGCTCCGTGCAGGACAAACTGAAGAAAGAGTAAGCTCCGCAGCGGACGGGACGAAGGCAGGAAGCTTCGGCGCCTGCCTTTTTCCTTGCCATTCTGCACATGGCATGGTTATGTACATTTGTACATAACCATGGCCCGATGGCCTGCACCTTTCAGATCATGCAGAGGACGGCCCATGACGCACAGCGACGGCAGCATCACAACGGGAACCGCCACCCGCCGATTCGATCCGGATCGCAGGGACCGTCTGATCGACACCACGCTGGACGTTATTGCCCGGCACGGCGTTGCCGGAACCACACACCGGAAGATCGCCGCAGCAGCGGACGTGCCCGTCGGCTCAGTGACCTACCACTTCGCGTCGCTGGATGACCTGCTGGCAGCAGCCTTCACCCGGCTCGCCGAACGGACGGCGGCGCAGTACGCACAGGACCTCGGTGCCGCCGCCTCCCCCGACGAGGCGCTGGACGTTATCAGCGGCTACATCCTCGGCATGCTCGGCAGCCCCGGAACATTGTTCCCGTCCTATGAGCTCTACCTCATGGCGGCCCGGCGCCCGGAACTGCGCCGGATCACCGACCGCTGGATGGCACGCAGCCGCGCCGCTCTGGGACGGCATTTCGACGAGCAAACCACCGTCATGCTCGACGCCATGATTGAAGGGCTTTCCATGCACAGTGCGCTGTCACTCGAGCCCCTGCCCCGAAACCTTGTCCGTGAAGCACTTCAGAGAGTCGTGACACCTCAGTGAATACCCTCGCACCCTCGAAGGTGACCCCCACCGTCCAGGCCCGGCGGGCCCGGGCCGCCGTGGCAGTCCTCTTCCTGACCAACGGTGCCGTCTTTGCAAACCTGGTGCCCCGCTACCCCGCAATCGTGGACCATCTGGGTCTGGCCAACACCCAGTTCGGTCTGGCCGTGGCAGCCTTCCCGCTCGGCGCGCTGCTGGCCGGGCTCACGGCCGGCGTGCTGATCCGCCGATTCAGGTCCTCACGGGTGGCAGTCGCAGGCATGGTCCTGACCAGTGCCGGGATCTTTCTCGCGGGAACTTCCCCGTCCTGGGGGCTGCTCGCGGCGGGACTGTTTACGGCGGGCGCCATGGACGCCATAACCGACGTTGCGCAGAACTCCCATGGACTGCGGGTACAGCGGCTTTACAGGCGGTCGATCATCAATTCGTTCCATGCCGTCTGGAGCATTGGAGCGGTGCTGGGCGGGCTCATGGGAACCGCCGCGGCCGCCTGGAACGTCCCCCTGGCCGTCCACCTGGCGGTATCAGGCGCCCTTTTCTCCGTCCTGGCAGGAGCCTGCTACCCGTTCCTGTTGCCCGGGCCCGAGCCGGAAGAGCCCGGCCCCGGCGCCGCCGCAACCACCACCGGTCAGCCCGCTGCCTTCAGGCCGCACCTGTTGCGCTACGGCATCCTGGCCGCACTGGTGCTCATTGCCATGGCCGGCACGCTGGTAGAGGATGCCGGCAGTTCCTGGGCTGCCCTCTACCTGGTCAACGGACTTGAGGCCTCGACCACCGTTGCCGGACTCGGCTTCGTCGCCCTGGTGGGCGCCCAGTTTGCCGGACGGCTCATGGGCGACCGGCTGGTGGACCGTTTCGGCCAGCGCGCGGTAGCCCAGGCAGGCGGCGCCGTCGCCGCAGCAGGGATGGGACTCGCCCTGGCCTTTCCTTCCGTGCCGGGTACCATCATCGGCTTCGCGGCTGCAGGGCTGGGGGTTGCCACCCTGGTTCCCGCGGCCATGCAAAGCGCAGACAACCTTCCCGGGCTGCGTCCCGGCACCGGCCTGACGGTGGTGAGCTGGCTGATGCGGCTCGGATTCCTGATTTCACCGCCCGTCGTGGGTGCAGTGGCGGACACCGCAGGGCTTCGCGCGGGACTGCTTGTTATTCCGCTTGCGGGACTCGCGGTGCTCGCTGCTTCACCGGTGCTCGCCAAGCGGGCGGGGGCCTCCCCCTAGGCTCCATGCCTGGAGACAGCACAGGCGGGTGGCGGCACAAGCCTCCACCCGCCCTCCCCTACTGCGAAACCAGGGAGCCGGTACTCATCCCGCCCTCATCCGCCACACCGCTGCGTCCACACAGCGGGGCCGGGCAAGGCAGGCAAAGGCCCCCGGTTATTCTCCCAGTACCCCCCACAGCCCAGAGCCTAAATGCTCAGCGCGATTAAAACAAGACGGTTGACCGGTTTTTGACGTCCGGGCCGCTACACCTTCGAATCCGGCAGCTGCTGGCCACCCTCCGGGGTATACCGGGCAAGCTCACCAATACTGCCAGCGAGGGCCGGAACCACGACGCCGGGAAGCATCAGTGTCCACATTTGCTCCACCCGCTCCAACAGGTCCGAACGGGCCGTCAGCACCGCGGATGTAATCTGCACGCCAACCAGCGCGGACACGACCAGGCGGCCGAAGGCCGGGGCGTCCACTTCCGCGCGGATCTGGCCCTGCTCCTGCGCCTGGCACGCAAGGCGCGCCATCACCTCAATCCAGTCGTCGTATGGCTGGCGGACATCCTCATGGAAAATCGAGGCTTCGAGGGTCAGCCGGGTTCCGGCCCTGACGATAGGTGCCTGGAGCAGGTTCTCGGCAAACCTCCGGCACAGCACAACCATCGATTCAAGGGGTGGCAACCCCAGCTGCAGCACGGCGGAGTTGTCCGCCGAAACGTACCCGTGCTGTTCGGCAATGACGGCCCTGGCCAGGTCCTCCTTGGACGGGAAGTGGAAGTAGAGGGCACCTTTGGTGACCCCGGCCCGTTCCGCCACTTGACTGAGGGAGGCCCGGCCATAGCCCAGCTCTTCGAAAACCGATGCTGCTCCGGCCAGGATGGCATCACGTGTGGCTTTCGCCCTGTCCTGCAGTTCTTTGATGGTTAGGTCCTTCGCTCGGCACTGCCCCCACCTCCAAGTTAGATGCAAATTAATCGAGATGGAAAAGGGTTACGGTGGTTCGCCGGCCCCGGTTGAGCATACTGCGGGCCAGGACCCCCTCGGGAGTGCCGCCGTCTTGCCGCGCGCTTCCGGGCTTGGGCATTCCCCCGGCGCCGGCAGATTGGTAGCCTCGCAGCACTACGGCTCGCCCCCGGGCCCGATCAAAGGAGATCGTCCATGCCCAACCTCGCCGGAATCCTGACCGAAACCGCTGGACGAATGCCCGACCGCCCCGCCCTGCGGATCAATGACACGGTCATCAGCTACTCGATGCTGAATGCGATGAGCGCCCAAGTCGCGGGACTGCTCCGCGCCCGCGGCGTGCAGCGGGGGGACCGCGTGGCACTCATGATGCCGAATATTCCACCCATGGCTTCCGTGTACTACGGGGTGCTGCGGTATGGGGCAGTGGTGGTGCCCATGAACCCGCTGCTGAAAGGCCGCGAGGTGGCCCACACCCTGAAGGATTCGGGCGCCGGACTGCTGTTTGCGTTCGAACTGATGCTTCCGGAAGCCACGGCCGGCGCCCAGGAAGCCGGCGGCGTCGACGTCATTCCCGTCAACACCGGCAGTTTCCGGCAGCTGCTTGCGGACAGCGAGGCGGATGATTCGGTTGCGGAAGTGGACGGGGACGACGTCGCCGTCATCCTTTACACCTCCGGAACCACCGGCCGGCCCAAGGGCGCCGCGCTCACCCATGACAACCTCCGCAGCAACGCCGAGGTGGCACGGAACCTCCTGGACACGAACGAGAATGACGTGATCTTTGGCGGCCTGCCGTTCTTCCACGTCTTCGGACAGACTTCGGCGCTGAATGCAGCGGTGCTGACCGGCGCCATGATCAGCCTGCTGGCCAGGTTTGACCCTGGTGAAGCACTGGCGATTATTGAACGGGACGGAGTGACGATCTTCCAGGGCGTTCCGGCCATGTACATCGCCATGCTGCGCCACCCGAAGCTCGCGGAGACAGACACCTCCTCGCTGCGCGGTGCGATCACCGGCGGAGCACCCATGCCATTGGAAGTCCTGCGGGAGTTCGAGGAGGTTTTCGGCATCGACCTCCTCGAAGGCTACGGCCTGTCCGAAACCTCCCCGATCGTGTCCTTCAATCTGCCCGGCGGAGGCCGGAGACCCGGCTCGATCGGCAAGCCCGTCTCCGGCATGGAAGTACGGATGCTCGACGGCGAGGGCCGCGACGTGCCGACCGGTGAGATCGGGGAGCTGTCAGTCCGCGGACTAGGGGTGATGAAGGGGTACTGGAACAACCCGGAGGCGACCGAAGCAGCCATCCCGGACGGCTGGTTCCGTACCGGAGACCTGGCCCGCTTCGACGACGAGGGAAACATCTACATCGTGGACCGCAAGAAGGACATGATCCTGCGCGGCGGCTACAACGTGTACCCGCGGGAGGTCGAAGAAGTGCTGTACGAACACCCGGCTGTTTCGGAGGCTGCCGTTATCGGTGTACCGGATGAGCTCAACGGCGAGGAAGTTGCCGCCGTCATCGGCCTGAAACCCGACGCCGCACCCGCCGGGAATGAGCAGCGGCAGGCCCTGGCCGAGGAGATCCAGCAGTTCGCCAAGGACCGGCTCGCCGCCTACAAGTATCCGCGCCGGGTGATCTTTACCGACGAGCTGCCCAAGGGGCCCACCGGCAAGATCCTCAAGCGCCAGATCCGCGATGAGCAGTCCGGCGTTCCGGCCACGGCCGCAGAGGCCTAGCCCGCCCGGCCGGCGGGGCTCCCTACCGGGACACCTTGCCGGTCAGGGCGGCGACCGGCCGCAGGAACAGCGGGCGGGCGGCAACCCACGCTGCCACCATCACCACCAGCGACGCCGCGAAGAACCAGAATCCAGTCCAGCCTGTGCCGTCCGAGGCAGCGTACATATGGTTCAGGTTTCGCAGCGCGCCGGTGGCCAGGACCAGGGTCACGTGGACGACGATGAACAGCACGAAGCAGACCATCACCGGGAAGTGGAGTGCCCTGGCTGCTTGGATCGGGAACGCCTTGTTGAGGCGCTTCGCCTGGGCGGGCCATGATGGGGACATCCGCAGGCCCGTGAGGATGGCCAGCGGAGCAGCGATGAAGACGATGGAGAAGTAGGAGAGGACCTGCAGGCTGTTGTAGTTCACCCAGCCGTTTTCAGTGGGCCAGTCCAGCGAGGCATACTGCAGGGCCGTGGAGGCGGCGTTCGGGAAAACGCCCCAGCTGGTGGGAACCAGCCGCATCCACTGTCCGGTTGCGAAAAGCAGGATGTAGAAGACCAGGCCGTTGAGCACCCAGAGTACGTCCAGGCTCAGGTGGAACCACAGGTCCAGGCTGATCCTCTTGGGCTGGTTCTTGGTGCGGATGAGCCCTTTATTGTTGCGGGTCCACGACCCCACCGGCCGCTGCCGGGTACGGATCATCCACCCGGACCGGACAATCAGCAGCAGGAGCAGCGAGTTCAGGAAGTGCTGCCATCCCACCCATGCGGGCAGGCCGACCGGAGCACCCTCCGGCAGGTCCGTATGCCCGGGGTACATGTTGAGGAACTCCTGGCCGCCGGAGGTTTCGCGCAGCCACCGGGCGGCCAGCACCACCAGGGCAAGTGCGGCGATCGACGCCGGAATCAGCCAGATCAGCCGCGTCCAGCGGGAGCGCGCCGTCGGTTTGACGGCTGTGGGGCTCATGCCCCTGCCCCCGCGGCCGCACTGCGGCCGGCCAGGCAGGATCTTCCGCGAAGATGCGAAGTGGAAGGGTACATCGTTGTGGCGCTCCCGTTTTGTCCTAGTGCCTGTCTCTGCCGGTGAGCCTACCCTGATTCAGCGGCTGGTCGTGCCGCATGGTGTCAACCGGTTCAGGGTCCTCGGCCGGAACCGCCTCACCGGACACGTCCGGCAGGTCGGTTTTCCGGTCCAGGCGCACCAGCACAAGGCCTGTGACAATCAGGGCACCGCCTGCCAGCTGCACGGTGCGGGGCAGTTCCGCGAGCAGGAGCCAGGCCCAGAGCACGGCGAACAGGACCTCGGTCAGGGAAATAAAGGATGCCACTCGCGGGCCGAGCGCCCGTGCGGCGATGATGCCGGTGACATAGGCCAGGACGGTGGAGAGGAGCACCAGGCCCACCAGCGGCACCCACCACCGCGTGACCCAGCCGGCCAGTTCGACGTCGCTGGTGCTGAAGCCGACGGGCAGGAGGCCGGTGAGGCCCAGCAGGGCCATGGTCGCCGCACCAACCAGCAGCCCGCCCGTGGTGAGCACGAGCGGAGGAAGGGTGTCATTCTGCTTGGCGGTGATGAAGAAGTACATGGCGAGGCACACGGCCGCGGCCAGGCCCCACATGATGCCGAGAGGATCCACTCGCAGGTCGCCGCCAAGGTCCAGCACCAGGACCAGACCGACGACCGCGGCAGCGGCACCGGCAATGGTGGCCGCGCCCGGGCGGCGGCGGGTCCGCAGCCAGATCCACAGCACCATCAGCACCGGTGCCAGGAACTCCAGCAGCAGGGCCACGCCCACGGAGAGCCGTTCCACGGCGTTGAAGTAGAAGAACTGGCAGCCGGCCACACCCACCAGCCCGAAGAGCCCGATGGTTTTCCAGTTCTGCCTCACCTGGAACCAGCGCCCGTGCAGCGCGATCAGGGCGGGAATAAGCAGTACTGCCGCCGCTCCGCCCATCCGGACGGCCACGGCCGTTGCGGGCGTCCAGCCCTGTTCCATGAGGGATTTGGCGAAGGAACCCGAGAGGCCGAAGACCGAAGATGAGAGCAGTGCGATCAGCAGACCCGAAGCACCGGCGCTACCCACGTGCGCCGTCCCGGAAGCCCGCAGGGAGATGGGTTTTGCCATGGAGGACCTTTCCAGGGGATGGGGCCCGCTCCCGGCTGGCATGTCACGAGCTATAAGGGCCTATGCTAGTGACACTAAAGTCGCGCATGTCAGGAGTCAAGATGGTTTTCACTTATGACACGGAAATGGCGCTGTCCACTGCTGCGGCACTGGTCAACACCGGCTCCCAGGACCCTGATCCGCTGGCAGACGACGCCGGGCTGACCCGTTTCCTGGCCCAGGAACGGTTCTCCGGATCCCGCACCCACACGCCCCCGGAGCTGGAAGCGGTTCTCCGGCTGAGGGCCGAACTCACCGAGTTGTGGACCGCCGGCGAGGAAGACCTGGTGGATGGAATCAACCGCCTCCTCTTCACGGCGAGCGCACTCCCCCAGCTTGTCCGGCATGACGGCTGGGACTGGCACCTGCATTGCACTCCACCGGAGGCCGAGCTGGCTGACCGGATGGCTACTGAGGCGGCAATGGCACTGGCCGACGTCGTCCGGGCCGGTGAACTGGCCCGGCTGCGGACCTGCGCGGCACCGGACTGCAGCAACGCCGTCGTCGATCTGTCCCGCAACCGGTCACGCCGCTACTGCGACACCGGAAACTGCGGCAACCGGCAGCACGTGCGGGCGTACCGGCGCCGTCTCGCATCGTCGGCGCAGGTACTTGGAGAGCAAAACAAGTAGCCTTTCGAATTGTCCTCACGGACTCTGCCCGTTACCCTCCGGCAGACCGGTCATCTCCGATGACGGGTTCACCTTCCAGTCTCGAAGCTCCGGTCCACAAAGCCCCTGCGGCGTGCCCGGCTCATTTGCGGCTGGCCAGCGCCTGATGGGGGTTCAAGAACATGAAAAGAGCAACGCGGGATACACCCGCACCGGTACGGGCCATGGCAGCTGCCGCTGCGCTGGCTGCGGGAGGCTTTCTGGTCGGAGTGCCCGCCCAGGCCGCACCCGGTTCGGGCGTCAGCGCCGACGCCGTGCCGGACCAGCCGGCCGCCGCCTATTCTGCTGAGCTTCCTCCGGGACTGGCGGAAGCACTGCTGCGGGATCTGGGCCTCACCGAGGAGGAATTCCAGGCGGCGGGAGAGGCAGGCAGCCGCGCGGCCGCAGCCCTGCCGGCGCTCCGAGCAACGGAAGGCTTCTCCGGACTCGAACTTCGGGACGGCGAAATCCTGGTTTACGGCACCGGTGCCGCACTGCAGGCACAGGCTGAGGCCCTGGGAGCGCGCCTCCTGGCTCCTCCTGCCGGTGACGACGGTGCGGACGCGCCGGCTCCTGCGCCTGCCACCCCGGAAACAGAGGACCCGGCGACGGAAGACCCGGCGGCGGACGATGCAGCAGCCGAGGACCCGGCCCGGAAACCGGTTGCGGCAGTAGTATCAAAGGAACCGGCCCCCGCTCCGGCGGAAAGTGCGATGGTGAGTGATGACGACCAGCCCCGGCGCACGGCAACTGACCTGACCGAACTCGCCCGTGACTACATCTCCGCCTTCGGTGTCCAGGGACTGCAGTCCATCGGGCTGGGTGCTGACGGATTCACTATCAGGGTTGCCGATCCGGAAGTGTCCCGGGTGCAGGACAATGCCCGTAGAGCCACCGCGTCTGCGCCGTCCCCGGCCGACTACGCGGAGGGCTTCACGAACGTGGCTATCCAGGACGCTGCCGGCGCCGGAACCCCGCTGGCCCAAGAGGTATTCGGCGGGCAGGGCTTCCTCGGCGATGCCGGGGGCGGGTATGCGGCATGCTCCATCGGCTTCAACGGCTGGGATCCCTCGGGAAACCCTGCCGTCATTACCGCGGGCCACTGCACGCTCGACGGAACGATTCACAACACGCTGCTGGCACCGCAAACCCAGGAAGATGCGGTCACTACGGCCCTGGGAACCTTCGGCGCTTCGGTCTTCGGCGGTCCGGGAAACGCCACGGTCAATCCGGACAACCCGGACCCGGCCACCTTCGGCACCGACGTGGCCGTCATCGGCTCAATCAACCCGGACCTCGAGCTGCGCCCGGAGGTGACCGAATGGGCCGGTGACGATCTATCCGAAACAACCACCCGGATCACCGGAGTGGGCACGCCCGTCGTCGGTTCTCCGGTGTGCCGCTCCGGGCTAACAACCGGCTGGGTCTGCGGCACGGTCGAGGAACTGGCCATCTTCGCCGTCCCTGGCCACAACAACGGAACCGACCCGGCGGATATCCGCGCGGTGACCGGATTCATCTCGGACTTCCAGGGTGCCCCCGGCGACTCCGGCGGACCGGTAATCAGCGGCAGCACCGCCGTCGGGCTGGTCAGCGCCGGCTTTGACACCGACGATGACGGAGCGATCGACGCGGTTGGAGCTGCGGACCTGGCAACCGCCCTGGCCTACGTGCCCGGCTACTCGATCGCTGTGTTCCTGGAGGCGCCCGCACTGAACGTGAAAGACGGTGACACGGTGTACACCGACCAGCTGCTTTCCGGAACGGCTCCGGCGGGCTCCGTGGTGCGGGTCAGCGTGGCCGGAGTTGGCGGCGAGATTCCGGTGGGAGCGGACGGCAGCTGGTCCATGCTGGTTCCCCGGACTGTCCAGGACGGTGAAACCACCCGCTTCAGCGTGAGTGCAGTGAGCGGGTTCAACAAGTCGGCAACCACTGTCTACAACCTCGTCACCGCGCATTCTGCGCTGGACGCTCCGGTACTGCTCTCACCTGCGGATGGGTCCGCAGCCGTTGGCGCGCTCACTGCGGTCCAGGGGCTCGCCGAGCCCGGCGCAACGGTGGAGATTCAGCTTGGCGATGCCCAGGAACGTGAAGACGCCGGCGCCCGGGCTCTGGCAGCGGCCGGAACGGTCACGGCCACCGCCGACAGCTCCGGCTCTTTTTCCGCCACCCTGGACGAAGCGCTGACGCCCGGCAACTACACGCTGGCCGCCACGCAGGACGGCGTTGCCGGAAAGACCCGGTCTGCCGCCGCAGCCGCAGCCTTCACGGTGCTGCACCCCGCGCCGGCCATTACCTCGCTCCGCGACGGGGAAGTCTTCACTGAGGCTTCCGCGCCGAGGACTATCTCCGGGACCGGAGTTGCCGGGGCAGCGCTGACAGTGGAGACGGGCTCGGCGACACTCACCGCCATGGTCGCCGAGGACGGGACCTGGAGCGTTGAGGCCGGAAGCTGGGCACCCGGGGAGTTCACCGTCACGGCCGTCCAGGAGCTCGACGGCGTGGGCTCGGCCCCTGCCTCCGCCACCTTCGCGGTGACGGCGCTCCAGGCCGCGGCTGTTACCCGGACTCCGGGCGGACTGGCCGCTACCGGTGCTGACGGAGGATCGCTGACGGCATTGCTTTCCGCCGCCGGAGTCCTGCTGGCCGGCGGCGCCGCCGGCATTGGCCTCAGCCGCCGGCGCACCCGCGGGGCGGCAGTGGCTGCCCGGTAGGTAGTGCCTTCGGGGGGGCTGCACATCGTGCAGTCCCCCCGGAGCGCCCGATCTTCGTCTGGGCAGGACCGGTCAAAAGATTGGCTTCAGCACGGCGCTTTTGGGGCGGAGGGGGTCCGGCGGGCTGCGGG
Source organism: Arthrobacter sp. IK3 (assembly GCF_051337705.1). NCBI lineage: Bacteria > Bacillati > Actinomycetota > Actinomycetes > Micrococcales > Micrococcaceae > Arthrobacter > Arthrobacter sp. IK3. Next base: position 49,665 of record NZ_JBPPSW010000002.1, read on the forward strand.
GGAAAACTAGACTTGCCGGGTCGAGCAGTACGGCACCCCCAGCTTCCTGGAGCCACTGATGGAGCAAAAGCTGCTTTCTGCCCTGCCCGCCCGGACTGCATGGAGCGTCCTGGGAATCTGTGCTTTTTTCTGGCTTCTCTCAGCCCTTGGCCTGCTGCAGCTGCCCTCGTCAGTACCTCCGGTACTGATGTTCCTGTGGCTGTACCTTAACGCCCTGGCAGCCCTGGCCAGTGTGGTGGCAGCGGCCGCGGCCGTTGGGGCCCTGCTGCTGCACCGCCGCGCAAGCCGTCACCCGGAAGAGCCGGAAGGGGTACAGGCGCCTGCCTCCCTGCTGGACACGGCGGAGGAGGCTGGCCTTGACCAGTTGCTGGACGGACCGGCATCCCCGCCGGCCGGTCAGGTGGCGGGGGCCGGCGCTGGCGCGATGGCTAAGAGAAACCAGCCGGGGAAGGGCCGGAAACGCTGATGCGCAGGCGCGGGCCGGCCTAGTGGCCGCTCTCGTCCTGGGTGTCGTTCGGATCCGACCCTGCGGGACCGCCGTTTTCAGCCGAGGCCTTCCCACTGCGCGGGGCCGGCGCCCCGACGCTGCCCGCTCCACCGGGGATTTTGGCCGAGCTGCGGTTAACCCCGGACCCTTCACTGAGGTGGTCCGGATTCGGCTTTTCGGTCATCAGGAGCAGCGAGGAAATCAGCAGGGAGGCGATGAAGGCGATCCCGGCGGCCGTGAGGCCGAGGTCGAAGCGCAGGTCCTTGGTGGCTCCGCCGGTGGCGAAGATCATGGTGAAAATACCGGCGATGACGGCCAGGACTGCGGAGAAAACCAGCGGGGCCTTCACGGAGTTCCGTTTCTGCGTCCCGCCGGGCTGGCTCTTCGCCACTATGTGTCCTCCTGCGTTGTCGGCTGGGCGGTCTTCTACCCTCGGTAGAAAGCCGCGGATGGTACTAGTTTACGGCCTTCGACGGTTCGCCGCTTTCCGGTGCCAGGCTTGCGTCATGGCGCAGGCCCAGCCCGGAGATAGCCAGGACCACGGCGATGATGACGGCGGAGCCTCCGCTGACGCCGAGCAGCGCGCGGACATGGCTGCTTTCCGCCAGGGCCAGGAACGCCGGCATCAGCGCAGCAGCACCGATCGCGGCGGCACCGGTGATCAGCCAGTCACGTGCCGGCGTGAAGTCCTTGCGGACGCGGAACCAGAAGGCGAACTCGATCAGGCCGCCCACCAGCAGGGCCGCACCGCCAACATAGGCGAAGACGGTGGTGGACTGGGCCAGCGCTACAACAACACCGGCCACTGCGTAGAGCGCCGCGGCTACCAGCAGCGCCCCCGGGACCTGCGGGACGCGGCAGGAACGGGCCAGCGCGGACATGCGCCACAGGCTCAGGCCCGTGAGGACGAAGTACAGTCCGCCCGCAATGGCGAGCACGGAAAGTGTGGGTTCCTGCCAGAAGATGGTCAGTCCGCCGTAGACCGCGGCGATCGCGGAACGGAGAAGAATCGGAACCCAGGGTGCTTTGGGGTGGGGTGCGCCCACGGCGAGCCTCCGCTTTCAGGTTGCTTGACGGCCGGTCCGGCCGGTTCTTAGCTTAGTCGTTCATAGTGCCGGTTGCCGCACCGGTTACCATCCAGGCGTCGGAGCGGGCCCGCCAGGAAAGTGTCACGGCGCGTGCCGTCATATAGCCGAGCCCGAAGGCTGCCCACAGCCAGGCGATTCCAGAGCCGCCCTCCAGGCCCGAGGCATGGACCCACCAGAGCAGCGGAAGGTAGGCCACCAGGTTGAGCACACCGGTCAGGGCCAGGTATTTGGCGTCCCCGGCACCGATCAGCACCCCGTCCAGGACAAAGACCAGGCCGCAGACAGGCTGCGCCGCGGCCAGAACCCACAGTCCTGGCGCAAGGGCGGTGACCACCGAGGGGTCAGTAGTGAAGATCCAACCGGCGAAGGGCGCCGCGGCTGCCAGCAGCACCCCGGTGAGGACGCCGAAACCCACTCCCCAGACTGACATCTTCCGGGTCAGCTCCCTTGCCATCACCCGGTTTCCGGCTCCCAGTTCCTTGCCGATCATGGCCTGGGCAGCGATCGCCAGGGCATCCAGCGCAAAGGCAAGGAAAGTGAAGAACGTCATGACCAGCTGGTGCGCTGCGAGGGAAACCGGCCCCTGGGCCGTGGCAACAACGACGGCGGCGAGTACCGCAATACGCAGGCTCGCCGTGCGCAGCATCAGCCAGGACCCCACCTGCACACCTGCGGTGATGCCGGCAACCGTGGGCCTCAGCGAGACCCCGTGCCTCCGGGCCATGCGCGCCACCATTACCAGGTAGGCCGCTGCCATGCCCCACTGGCTGATGCTGGTGCCCATGGCAGCGCCGGTGACGGACAGGCCAAAGCCGTAGACCAGCAGGAAATTCAGTGCAATGTTCAGGCTGAAGCCGGCAACCGCAACAACCAGCGGCGTCCTGGTGTCCTGCAGGCCGCGCAGCACGCCGGTGGCTGCCAGTACCACCAGCATCGCCGTCAGTCCTGGCATGGACCAGCGCAGGTAGTCCACCGCGAACTGCTGCACTTCCCCCTCCGCCCCGAGGGCACCGGTGAGCCAGGGAGCAAGCAGGATTCCCGCCGTGGAGAGCGCCGCACCCAGCAGGACTGCCAAGGCAATGCCGTCCCGGCCGGAGGCTATCGCCTCAGGGATCCGGTTTCCGCCGAGGAAGCGGGCCACCGTTCCGGTGGTTGAATACGCCAGGAAGACCATCAGTCCCACGGCGGTCTGGAGCACGGTGGAGGCCAGCCCGACGCCGGCCAGCTGGTTCACGCCCAGGTGGCCGACGATGGCGGCATCGGCGAGCAGGAACATCGGCTCGGCGATCAGCGCCCCCAGCGCCGGGAGCGCCAGGGCGAGGATCTGCCGTCCGAGCGTCCGGTTCGGTGCGGGGCTCCGGGTTTTCACGCTTCCAGCCTACGTCCGGCGGCAGTGCCGGCAGTTTGTTTCAGCCGGCCGGGCAGGGTGGCTGCCAGGGCCGCGGCAATGCCCATGAGACAGAGCACGAATCCGGCCAGTCCGTTCCAGCCCGCGCTTTGGAAGAAGAGTCCCGCTGCCCAGCCCACCAGACTGGACCCGGTGTAATAGGCGAGGTTGTAGAGGGACGAGGCCTGGGCCCGGCCGGCCGGGGCCAGGACCGGCACCCAGCCCGAGGCAACCGCATGCGCTCCGAAGAAGCCGGCGGTGAAAATCACCAGGCCGGCTATGACGGCGGGAAGGGACTGCAGCAGGGTCAGGGCCAGCCCGCCGGCCATGACCGCGGTGCACGCCAGCAGCACGGTGCGGCGGCCGCCGCGCGCCCATCCTGAGGCCTTGCCTGCGAAGCGCGAGGACCAGGTGCCCGCCAGGTAGGCAAGAAACAGCGAGCTGGCGAGCGACTGGGGCAGATTGAACGGGGCGAGCTCAAGCCGGAATCCAAGATAGTTGTAGACGGCCACGAACCCGCCCATGAGCAAGAATGCCTGGGCATACAGCACCAGCTGGCGTCCCGAGCGGAGATTCACGGTGAGGCGGACGGCCAGTGTGGCTCCGCCGTCGGCCCTGCGCTGTGGAACGTGGCCGCGCTGCCGCGGCGCGGCGAGCATGAACACGACGGCGGCCGCGGCGGCGAGCAGGCTCACTGCCGCCACACCTATTCGCCAAGAGGAATATTCACCGACCGGCGCTGCCAGGATGCGTCCGGCAAGGCCGCCGACTGTGGTTCCGGAAACGTAGGTCCCGGCGGCGACGGCTGCATGGACCGGACTCACCTCCTCGCTCAGGTAGGCCAGGGCGACGGCGGGAATCCCGCCCAGGGCCGCCCCCTCCGCGAACCGCAGGGCCAGCAGGACGGAGAAGTCAGGTGACAGCGGCACCACAAGCCCCAGGATGACGGCGGTGATGATCGCTGTGCGCATGGCGGGCAGGCGGCCAAAACGGTCTGCTGCCGCAGACCAGGGGATCACGGCGACGGCAAGGCCCAGTGTTGCCGCCGAGACGCTGAGCGCAGCGGTGGCCGCACTCACGTTAAAGTCTGCAGCGAGCTGGGGCAGCAGGCCCTGAACCGAATAGAGCTGCGCGAAGGTCGCCACCCCTGCGGCCGCCAGGCCCACCAGTACCCTGCGGTAACCGGAGCTGCCCCGGAGATGTCCGGCGAAACCGGCCGTTTCAGCCACGGCCCGCACCGGATCCGCTGCCGCTCCCGGCCGGGTAGCTGCCCGGCGCGAGCGAAGCCAGCTCACGGGCAAGGTTTGACCGTGCCGCTGAGCCCCACAGGTCTTCGCCGCGCTGCGTCCGGTACAGGTCCACACCGCGCGCAAGCAGCGTTTCAAGTACTCTCCGGCGGCCTTCGGCAAAGGCGGAATCCCCAACATGCCGGTATTCGCACCGGACATCGGCCGCGTAGCGGTCATAATCCGCCGGGGCCCTGCCCAGCACTGCCAGGTCCGCGTCGCAGAGCAGCCGTCCGCGTTCGTCATCGGCTGCCGGGTCGTGGGCCGCTGTGAGGCGGACCAGCCGAGCAGCCTCGGCGGTTTCTGCTGCCGGGATTCCGGCAGGCGGCAGCAGTTCCTCGGCCAGCCCCGCCGAGGCTTCCTCATCCGCACCCGCCACGCCGTCATACACAGCGTCATGGAACCACGCGGCCAGGAGCACCGGACGGTCGGAACAGCCGAGCCGGTGCAGCGCCTCCAGCACCTGCAGAAGGTGCCGCCTGTCATGGTAGTGCCGGTGCGGCTCACCCCAGCGGTTCAGCAGTTCGGCGCCCAGCTCCTCTGCGCCGGGGACGAGCGCGTCCCAGCGGCGGCGCAGCGGATGCACCAGTGATGCCGCCCGCTCGCGGGCCGGGATACGCAGTCCGCCGGCAATCAGCGCACGGACCAGGGTGGCGCCGTCAACCGGCGCGGCACCGGCGGCCACCAGATCCGCATGGCGGTGCTGCGGCACATCGTAATGGTCACGGTCGAAGGCCCGGCGCGGGATGCCCGCTGCGGCGGCGAAGGCGTGGAGCTCTTCCAGGGAGGAGTCGGAAACGAGGTGGGAGAAGTACGTTCCGTGGGCCGGCCAGAGGGGCGGATCAATGTAGATCAAGCGCGCACGTCCGGGAAATGAGCAGCAACCATTCCTCCATCCTTAGCCCACCGGCCCCGTATTTTCCATCCGGCCCCTGACAGGCACGCCATCCGGCTTCGGAACTCCCTTGTCCCGCCGCCCGTCGGGTGGTCCAATATCTGCCATGACACAGACCGGGGACACCCTCCTTGCCATCGGCACCCGCAAGGGCCTGTGGCTGGCACAGAGCAGCGACCGCACGGGCTGGAAGCTCAGCGGTCCCCATTTCCTGATGAACGAGGTAGCCAGCGTCGCCCTGGACACCCGGCACTCTCCCCCGCGTATCCTCGCCGGGCTGCTTTCCCCACACTGGGGTCCCACGGTTGTGATCTCCGGAGACCTCGGGGAAACCTGGACCGAACCGGAGGCGGGAGCCATCACTTTTCCGCCCGAAACAGGCGAGGCACTGGGCCGGATCTGGCAGCTGCAGCCGGACTCGGCTGACCGCCCCGGAGTCATCTGGGCCGGCTGCGAGCCGATCTCCGTCTGGAAATCCACCGACGGCGGCACCAGCTTCGAACTGAACGAGGCACTGTGGAACCATCCCCACCGCCCGGACTGGGGCGAGGGGTACGGCGGAGCGGCAGCGCACACGGTCCTTCCGAGCCCGGCAGACGAGAGTGTGCACGTGGCGATCAGTTCCGGCGGGGTGTACCGTTCCGACGACGGCGGGCAGTCCTGGGCTGCGCGAAACCACGGGATCTCCGCCTACTTCCTGCCGGACCCGAATCCCGAATTCGGCCAGTGCGTGCATAAGGTGGCGCGGGACGCCGCGGATCCTGCCCGCCTGTACGCCCAGAACCACCACGGGGTGTACCGCAGTGACGACGCCGGGGACACCTGGATATCGATTGCCGACGGACTGCCCGCGGATTTCGGATTCGTCATGCTGGCTCATCCGCATACCGGCGGCACGCTCTGGACCATTCCACTGGTTGCCGACGGCGAGCGCATTCCCCCCGGAGGCGAGCTGGCCGTCTACCGGAGCACGGATGCCGGGGAATCATGGACCCGGCAGGACACCGGGCTGCCCTCAGCCGAATACAACGCAGTCCTGCGCGATGCCGCTGCGGTCGATACGGCCGAGCCGGCTGGCGTCTACTTTGGGACCCGAGCGGGCGATGTGTATGCCAGTGCCGATGAGGGCGGAACGTTTTCCCTCGTGGCGTCCAACCTTCCGGACGTACTCTGCGTCCGGGCCGCCGCCGTCGGAACTCCGGAACCGTGACCGGCACCGAGGTTCGGATCGTTCTGCCGGAGGTTCTCGCAGCTGCCGCAGGAGGAACCCGGGAACTCAGCGTTCCGGGAGAGGCCGGGCTGACCGTAGGTTCCCTGCTGGACGGACTGGGCTCCCGCTTCCCTGTCCTGGAACGGCGTATCCGCGATGAGCAGGGAACTGTCCGCCGTTTCGTCAATATATATGTGGACGGCGAGGACATCCGCGGCCTGGACCGCCAGCACAGTGAGGTCAGCCCTGGTGCCGAAGTGCTGATCCTGCAGTCAATCGCCGGCGGCTGAAGGCCTTCCTGCCGCCACTGCGGGGTGGACCCCCGGTTAAACAGAAGAACGGCCGGACACCCTTGAGGGGTGTCCGGCCGTTTTCGCTGCAGGTACCGGTTAGGCCGGGAGCTGCAGGGCCTGTCCGGTGAGGATCAGGTCGGGGTGGATTACGGTGCCGGTGTTGGCTGCGTACAGAGCCTGCCAGCCGCCTTCGATGCCGAGCTTCTCGGCGATGGTGGACAGGGTGTCGCCAGCCTGGACGGTGTAGGACTCGCCGCTGACCGCGGGAGCCGGAACCGCAGCGGCAGCGCCCTGCGAGGTGGCCGGAACCTCTACCGGTGCAACGGCTTCAGGCTGAACCGGAGCCGTGTAGGTCTCGACCGGTGCAGCCGGAGCCTCTACCGGTACCGAGTAGGTCTGTACGGGGGCTTCGGCAACAGGTGCCTGCTGCACCGGAGCCGCAGCCTGCGGGTTGGCAGTAGCGCCGGTCATGCCCAGCTTGGCAGTGCAGGCAGGCCAGGCGCCGGGGCCCTGCTCGGCCAGTACACGCTCGGCAACAGCGATCTGCTGCTCACGGCTTGCGTTGGAGGGGTCGCCGGTGCCGCCGAATGCCGCCCAGGTGCTGGGCGTGAACTGCAGGCCGCCGGAGAATCCGTTACCGGTGCTGATGCCCCAGTTACCGCCGCTTTCGCACTGTGCGAGGGCATCCCAGTCCATTGAGGCTGCGTTGGCCGGAGCGGCCATGCCGGCGAGTCCGGCAGCGCCGGCACCAGTGATGGCAGCGGCAGCAAGTCCACGACGGACGTAACGGGTGATCTTCGAGTTCTTCATTAGCTGTATCTGCTCCTGAGGCCCACCTGCGCTCCGCCCGTCCCCGGGCTTCATTACGCCGTCGCCTGCCCCCGACTGTTAGAGGTCTTGTTCAGTGCTCCCACAGCGGCGACGCGCGGTGGCGTGGGGCACGATGCAATTTGTCTCGGCTGCACCGTCTGATGGGGTGCTGCCGGCCGGATCAGGTTCAGCTTTTCGGGACCCGGCTACCGCCCGTGTTTCGGGCACTCATCTAAGGTAGGGAAGACACAAATCGATATCAAACCGAGACCTTCTCCGGAGTGTCGTTGCCAACCGTGCGATCCGCGTGCTCATGCCGATCGGGCGGCGCAATGTGCACTTTGCCACACAGCGCGGAAATGCGGGTTTCTGACTGTCTGGACTTGGTCCTGCAACCGGTCTATGGTTTGTCCTCGTGCTCACATTCTTCAATGCGCTCAAGCGCATTCTGGTGGGGCGTCCGTACGGCAACGAGCAGCTCTCCCGCACACTGCTGCGCAAGCGCGTGGCCCTGCCGGTATATGCCTCGGACGCGCTGTCATCCGCCGCCTACGCCCCGGATGAAATCCTCCTGACGCTCGCCCTGGCCGGGGTGGCCGCGGTAACGCTTTCCCCCTGGGTGGGACTGGCAGTCATTGTGGTTCTGCTGACGGTCGTTGCGTCCTACCGCCAGAACGTCCATGCGTATCCGTCCGGCGGCGGCGACTACGAAATCGCCAGTGAAAACCTTGGCCGCAAAGCCGGCCTGACCGTCGGATCCGCCCTGCTGGTGGACTACGTACTCACCGTCGCGGTGTCGATGTCCTCGGCGGCCCAGTACCTCGTCACCGCCGTCCCGGCGCTGCACGGGCGGCAGGGGCTGCTCGCCGCAGCCGGCGTGGTGATCCTCATGCTCATCAACCTGCGCGGCGTGAAGGAAGCGGGCTCCGTGTTCGCCGTGCCAACCTACCTCTTCCTCGCTTCAGTGCTGGGCATGTGCGCCATCGGTCTGTTCCAGGCGGCCACGGGCACCCTGGAGCAGGCACCTTCCGCAGGGTTCGACCTGCTTCCCGAGGCGGGGCTCGACGCCGGACTCACCGGCCTGGCCGGTGCCTTCCTCCTGCTGCGGGCGTTCTCCTCCGGCGCTGCCGCGCTCACCGGCGTGGAAGCCATCAGCAACGGCGTTCCGACGTTCCGCAAGCCCAAGAGCCGCAATGCCGCCACTACCCTGCTGCTGCTGGGCGGGCTGGCAGCAGCCATGCTTGCCGGCATCCTCGCCCTGGCGACCCTCACCAAGGTCCATTTTGTGCAGGACCCTGCCACCCAGCTGCTGCAGAACGGGTTGCCGGTCCAGGACTACATCCAGCACCCGGTCATCAGCCAGCTGGCCGAGACCGTCTTCGGAGACGGCTCACTGCTCTTCTACGTTGTGGTCGCCTCGACCGGACTGATCCTGGTGTTCGCATCCAACACGGCCTTCAACGGTTTCCCCATCTTGGCGTCCGTGCTGGCGAAGGACGGCTACCTGCCCCGGCAGATGCGCACCCGCGGAGACCGGCTGGCCTTCAGCAACGGCATCATCGTCCTCGGGCTGGCGGCACTGGCCCTGATCCTCATTTTCAACGCGGATGTGACACGGCTGATCCAGCTTTACATCGTTGGCGTCTTTGTCTCCTTCACGGCAAGCCAGCTGGGCATGATCCGGCACTGGACCGCCAAGCTCCGCACCGAACGCAAACCTGAAAACCGGCGCCGGATGGTCCGTTCCAGGCTGATCAACTCCTGCGGTTTCGGCATGACGGCCCTGGTGCTGGTGATCGTGGTGGTCACCAAGTTTGAGCACGGAGCCTGGATTGCCCTGTTAGCCATGGCATTCCTGTACGTGGTGATGGACAGCATCCGCCGGCACTACGAGGCGGTTGCCGAAGAACTGCGGGTCGAGGAAGATCCCTCGGTCCTGGCGCTTCCCAGCCGGGTCAACGCGGTGATCCTGGTCTCCAAGGTGCACAAGCCCGTCCTGCGGGCCCTGGCGTACGCACGGGCCTCACGCCCCTCGAGCCTGAACGCCATCATTGTGGACCTGGATGCGGATGAAACGGAGAGGACCGTCCGTGAATGGGAGCGGCTGCGCATCCCCGTGCCCCTAACAGTTCTTTCCTCCCCCTACCGGGAAACCGTCTCACCGGTCCTGGCGTACCTGCGTGAAGCCCGCCGTGCCTCTCCGCGCGAACTGTTCGTGGTCTACATCCCCGAGTACGTCGTCGGGCGCTGGTGGGAGCAGCTCGTGCACAACCAGACCGCCCTGCGGATCAAGGCACGGCTCCACTTTGAACCGGGCATCATGGTTGCCAGTGTTCCGTGGCAGCTGGCCTCCAGCCGCGACGCCGCCGCAGCGTCACGCGAAGCGGGCGAGGATGTCCGTCCGGGTTCGGTTGCGCAGCCGAACCCGGACGCCAAGACGTCCTGACCCTAGCGCAGCAGCGGGCCGGCTTCCGCGCCGAAGGCCTCGTCCTGCAGCCCTTCCCGGCGGGCCGCAGCAACGGCGGCGGCCGTGTCCTCGGCGATCAGCTCGGCGTTAATCGCTGCGGCCGTGGCGAGCCCGGCGGCGGCGGCCCCGATGACCTGCGTCATGGGGGACGTCAAGTTGCCTGTGGCATACACCCCTGGGACGGAGGTCGCACCGCTGGGCTCCGCGGGTACGGCAGTTCCAATGGCAAGGTCCCCAAAGTACTGATCCTCCGCGGCCAGCCCCACGCCGGCAAGGTAACCGTCCCGGGCACGCAGCTTCGACATCACAACGAGGCCCTGGCGGGGCACAAACTCCCCCGACGCCAGCCGCACCCCGGCCAGGCCGGCGCCGTCGCCCTCCACCGCAGTTACCGGGCCGTCCACGATCCGAATTCCGCGGGCGGCGAGCTGCCCTTCCTGTTCGTCGCTCGGCGTGCCAGTGCCGTTGAGGAAAAGCACAATGTCCGCGCACCACTGCCGCCACATCAGTGCCTGGTGGATGGCTGCGTCCAGGTTGGAGGCCAGGACGCCAAGTGCCTTCCCTCCTGCCTCCCAGCCGTGGCAGTACGGGCAGTGCAGCACATCGGTGCCCCAGAAACCTGACAGGCCCGGAACTGCCGGAAGTTCATCGAGGGCTCCGCTGGCGGCGAGGATTTTGCGGCAGGAGAGCGTCCTGCCGTCCTCCAGGATGACCCGGAACATCCCGCTGCCGCGGTGCTCAACGTTCTGGGCCCGTCCCGGGATGATCGTGCCGCCGTAGCTGCGGACTTCCTCCCGTCCTGCAGCGTAGAGCTCGCCGGGGGCGGCTCCTTCGCGGCCCAGGTAGTTGTGAATGTGTCCGGCAGCAGCGTTGCGGGGTTCACCCGCATCGACCACGGCAACCCTCCGCCGCGCCCGGGAGAGCACCAGTCCCGCACTGAGTCCCGCGGCGGCCCCACCCACAATAACGACGTCGTACTCTGCGGCTGCTGTGCCGTCCTGTTCCGAATCCAGCATGGTCATCAAACTCCTTGGCCCGTTGGGCCGGCAATGCGCCGGCGCCCTGCGTGCCAGTCTTCCGGGCGCCCCTGCGGGCGGCAATAAGTTTTGCTGTTATGGCAAGATCGGGGATTATGAACGACGACGAATCTGTCCTGGCAGGAATCGGACCCCGGCTGCGGTCGCTGCGCACAGCCCGCGGAAAAACTCTGACGGAAGTCGCGGAGACCAGCGGGATGTCCCTCAGCACCCTCTCCCGGCTGGAAAGCGGACAGCGGCGGGCCACCCTGGAACTGCTGCTGCCCCTGGCCCGGATTTACGCCGTCACCCTGGATGAACTGGTGGGCGGCCCAAGGACCGGAGATCCGCGCGTGCACATGCGGTCGGTGCGCCGCCAGGGCGCGACCGTCATTGCCCTGACCGAAAAGGCCAGCGGCATCGGTGCATTCAAGTACATACTTCCGGCACCGAAGGAACCAGCCGCCCCGGACCCCAAGACCCACGACGGCTATGAATGGCTGTACGTGCTCAGCGGCCGGCTGCGGCTGCTGCTGGGAAAGACCGAGCTCGTCCTGGGCGCCGGTGAGGCCGCCGAGTTTGATACCCGGGTGCCGCACTGGATGGGAAACGCCGGGCCGGACGTGGTGGAGTTCCTCGCGCTCTTTGGACCGCAGGGAGAGAAGGCGCACGTCCGGGCGAGGCCTGCGGATCCCCGAAAGCGGTCCTGACCCCGCCCCGCAGGACTACTTTGCGGAAGCGGCACCGCGCCCGGCAAGGACTGACCGGTAGGCATAGTCCGTGAGCCGGCCGTCCTGCGCGGCCTGCTCGACGACGGCGAAGGAGCGGGACTCGTCGCCGTCGGTGTAGGGGTAATGGATCAGCTCGGCGATCAGCTCCCACTCCTCGGAGATCGAGTCGATCAGATTCGCCGGTGTCTCCTCGTCCGCTCCGGGCAGCGCCGTCCAGGTACCGGCGGGCACACGGTAGGCCTCGAGGCGCTCCAGGTCTGCTTCGAGCTCGTCGAGGGAACCGTACTCGGTTTGCGCAGCGGGCGGCACGGAGCCGTCCGGAGTCGCCAGCTGGGCAACGAAGGTGTTCTCAGTCGAGGGGTAGACCGAGGTTGGTACCGGCTCACCCTCCTCCAGATAGGCCGGCAGCTGCGACGGCATCCAGTACCACGCATCGCCCTGATCAGCGCCGCCGGGCTGGGTCCGCTCACTGATCCAACCGCGTGCGGTCAGCAGCGCATCGGCGTCGTCGCTGAAGTAGGCGGTCTCCCCGCGAAGCATCGCGTTGACTTCGTGCTCCGCACGGCGGGCCTGCTTCTTCTTGTGGACGGCCTTCTTGCGTGGCTTTGACTTGGGCACTGCGGTTCTCCTGGTGTGGGGTGGATACTGCTTTGAGGCTGCGGCTAGAAGCCGGAGCCGCCTTCTACGGCCATGTTGGAGAACCGCGAATAGTGGCCCTGGAACCCAACCACGATGGTCTTGGTGGGACCGTTACGGTGCTTGGCCACAATCACGTCGGCTTCACCGGCCCGCGGGGACTCCTTGTCGTAGATGTCCTCGCGGTGCAGCAGGATCACCATGTCAGCGTCCTGCTCGATCGAGCCGGATTCACGCAGGTCCGAGACCATGGGCTTCTTGTCGGTGCGCTGCTCGGAACCACGGTTCAGCTGCGAGAGGGCGATGACCGGCACTTCAAGTTCCTTGGCCAGCAGTTTCAGTGCACGGGAGAACTCCGAGACTTCCTGCTGGCGGGATTCGACACGCTTGCCGGAGGACATCAGCTGAAGGTAGTCCAGGACCACGAGCTTCAGGTCATGCCGCTGCTTCAGGCGCCGGCACTTGGCCCGGATTTCCATCAGGGACATGTTGGGGCTGTCATCGATGAACAGCGGGGCATCGTTCATCCGGCCCATCGTGGTGGCGATTTTGCCCCACTGCTCGTCCTTGATGGTGCCCTTGCGCAGGTCCTGCAGGCCGATGGTGGCCTCGGCGGAGAGCAGGCGCATGGCGATTTCGTTGCGGCCCATTTCCAGGGAGAAGAAAACCGTGGTCATGTTGTGCTTGATGGCCGCCGACCGGGCGAAGTCCAGGGCGAAGGTGGACTTGCCGACGGCGGGACGGGCAGCGATGACGATCATCTGGCCGCCGTGCAGGCCCTGGGTCAGTTCGTCGAGTTCGTAGAAACCGGTGGGAACACCGGTCATGCCTTCGCCGCGGTGGCCGGCGGACTCGATTTCGTCCACCGTGCCCTCAATGATGTCCTTCAGCGGAACATAGTCTTCCGCCGTGCGGCGTTCGGCGACGGCGTAGACCTCGGCCTGCGCAGCATTGACCAGGTCATCGACTTCTCCGTCATTGGAGTAGCCCAGCTGGACAATCTTGGTGCCGGCGTCCACCAGGCGGCGCAGGACGGCGCGCTCACGCACAATCTCGGCGTAGAAGCCGGCGTTGGCGGCCGTGGGTACGGACTGAATCAGGGTGTGCAGGTAGGCGGGCCCGCCAATACGCGTGATTTCCCCGCGCTTGGTCAGCTCATCGGAGACGGTGACGGCGTCCGCCGGCTCGCCACGTCCGTACAGGTCAATGATGGCCTCGTAGATGGCCTCATGGGCGGGGCGGTAGAAGTCCACACCGCGCAGCACCTCAACGCAGTCTGCGATCGCGTCCTTGGAAAGCATCATGCCGCCAAGCACCGACTGCTCCGCCACCAGGTCCTGGGGCGGAGTCCGGCCAAAATCGGGAGTACGGGTTGATTCAGCGGAATCCGCATGTGCAAGCGACACGAGGCCACCCTTTCAAAGAATGTTCTATCCATGGGTCCCGTCAGGCAGACCCAAAAAACGTGTAAGGCTGGCTTAGTTCTAGCCGACGGCACTGACACTGGGCGACAACGCCCGCCGTGCCCTCGCCGATACTGCCGGGTGCGCCGATGAGGGAGTCCACCGCAACCGTAGCCCTGTAAGGCCCCCTCATCAAACGAGTTATCCACAGGTGGTGTGGATAGGCTGTTCATAACCGGGCGTGTCTTGTGCACAGGTTGGGCATAAGACTGTGGAAAAGAAAATTCTTTTGCCTAAAACATGGCTTTGACTAGGTCAAACACTTCTCCACACCTGTGTACAGACAACTATTTTGGTCAACATTCAGCCTCAACCTTCAGGTTGACAGATTCACGGATCGCGCATAAGCACGCCGTTATCCACAGCCGATATCCACATACTTGTGAGGTACTTGGGATTACTCGCGACGCTCAGCCTGCTTGCCATGCCGACGGCCCTTAAAACGCAGCTGCGCCCCCGTCTCCTCAGGAGGCGGGGGCGCAGCTGATTCCGCAGTGTGCGTCTAAACGCTGTTAGCTGGCAACGACCTCGAGGTCGATGACGGCAGCAACGTCGTCGTGCAGGCGGACGTTGGCTTGGAAGGAACCAACCGACTTGATGTGGGTCGGCAGTTCAACCTTGCGCTTGTCGATGCTGCCGAGGCCGGCAGCTTCAACGGCAGCAGCAACGTCAGCGGGCTTGACCGTGCCGAAGAGGCGTCCGGACTCGCCGGCCTTGACGGTCAGCTTGACCGGCTTGGCGGAGAGTGCAGCAGCCTGCTTCTGGGCGTCTTCCAGCGAAGCGTGCTCGCGGGCAGCGCGGGCAGCCTTGATGGACTCAACCTGCTTCTCGCCACCCTTGGTCCAGGTGAGAGCGAAGCCGCGGGGTACCAGGTAGTTACGTGCGTAACCGTCCTTCACCTCAACAACGTCGCCTGCGGCACCGAGACCGGTGACTTCGTGGGTCAGAATGAGCTTTGCCATGAGTTAGGTTCCTTTCCTTTAGCCGCGGCCAGCGCCGGAGTAAGGCAGGAGTGCAACTTCACGGGCGTTCTTGATTGCCTGTGCGATCTTGCGCTGTTCCTGCACGGTTACGCCAGTTACGCGACGAGCGCGGATCTTTCCGCGGTCGGAAATGAACTTGCGCAGCAATGCTACGTCCTTGTAGTCGATGACAGTGATGTCAGCGGCCTTCAAGGGATTGGACTTTGGTTTGGGCTTGCGAAGTTCAGCCTTAGCCATCGTGGAGCTCCTTATGTCTAGTGGAGCCCGTGGATCAGTTCCACGGGATGGGCTCGACGGCGGTTGCCGTCAGAGGTTGTGCCTTGCGGCACGTGGGTATTGCTTAGAAGGGCGGATCGTTGGAATCCGGGCCGGCTCCCCAGCCGCCTGAGTTGCCGCCTGCAGGGGCACCCCAGGGATCGTCCGCAGGTGCGGACTGCTGCTGCTGCTGGCCGCCCCAACCGGAGTTGGAGTTGCCGCCGAAGCCGCCGCCGGCGTTCCCGCCGAAGCCACCGCCGCCGCCGCCGGAGCGCTGGGTGCGGGTGACCTTTGCGGACGCGTAACGAAGCGAGGGGCCGATTTCGTCGACCTCAAGCTCCATGACGGTACGCTTTTCGCCCTCTTTGGTCTCGTACGAACGCGACTTCAGGCGGCCCTGGCAGACGACGCGGGTTCCCTTGGTCAGGGACTCGGCGACGTTTTCCGCAGCTTCACGCCAGACCGACGCACGGAGGAACAGCGTTTCGCCGTCCTTCCATTCATTGGACTGCCGGTCGAAGGTGCGCGGCGTCGAGGCAATGGTGAAGTTCGCCACTGCTGAACCGGACGGGGTGAACCGGAGTTCCGGATCGTTCGTCAGGTTGCCGACCACGGTGATCGTTGTCTCGCCTGCCATTTATGCCTCCTGGTGTCTCGGCCCGGAATGCCCGGGCCTTTCGTTGACGATTAAAGGATGGACCGAAATTACTCGGCAACAACCTTCTGGTCTTCGGGGCGGATGATCTTGGTACGCAGGATGGTCTCGTTGAGGCCAAGCTGGCGGTCAAGCTCAGCAGCAGCTGCAGGGCTGGCGGTGAAGTTAACCACCGCGTAGATGCCTTCAGACTTCTTCTTGATGTCGTAGGCCAGGCGGCGGCGACCCCAGATGTCAACCTTGTCGACGGTTCCACCCTCGTTGCGGACAACGTTGAGGAACTTGTCGAGCGAAGGCTCCACGGTACGCTCTTCGACCTCGGGGTCGATGATTACCATCAGTTCATAAGCACGCATTTGTGAACCCACCTCCTTTGGGCTATACGGTCACGGTCTTTCCGTAACAGGAGGTTCTTTAGCGTTGTCTTTGCGCTCCGGGCCGGCGGTGAACCCGCGTTGCGCCCGGAAGCCTGCCAGCCGAAGCCGACAGCACAGACTTCACTATCCTATCGGATTTTCGCGACTCCAAAGTTCACCTGTGGACAGAGCCCCGTCTCCCAGCGTGCGGCTACCGCGTGAAGAACGCTGCAGCGGCCCGGGAAAGCTGGAACGGGTCGCTGACCCCAGACATTTCGCGGGCGGAGTGCATCGAAAGCAGCGGAATCCCGACGTCCATGGTGCGGATGCCCAGGCGGGTTGCTGTCAGCGGGCCGATGGTTGAGCCGCAGGGAATCGAGTTGTTGGAGACGAACTCCTGGTAGGGAACCTCTGCCTCGCGGCACAGCGCAGCCCAGTACGCGGCGCCTGGCGCGTCCGTCGTGTAGCGCTGGTTGGCGTTGATCTTCAGCAGTGGCCCGCCGCCCAGCACCGGACGGTTGGCTGGGTCGTGGCGTTCGGCGTAGTTCGGGTGCACGGCGTGCCCGGCATCCGCGGAGATGCAGAAGGAGGCGGCAAGGGCACGCTGGGAATCCGCGGTTCCGGCTCCCATCCCGGCACCGATGCGGGCAAGGACGTCCTCCAGGAACGGGCCTGCCGCACCGGAACGGCTTCCGCTTCCCACTTCTTCATGGTCGAAGGCAGCCAGCACGGCGATCGATCCGCCGCTCTTGGATTCGGCCGCCGATTCAAGGGCACACAGTCCCGCGTGAACGGAGGAGAGGTTGTCCAGCCGTCCGGAGGCGAAAAACTCAGCATTGGCGCCAAACACCTGTGCGGGTTGCGTGTCCGCGGCAACGACGTCGTACCCGCCGATTTCTTCGCGGTCCACGCCGGCCCTGGCCGCGAGCAGTCCCAGCAGGTCTGCCGCAGACGGGTCCCCAAGCCCCCAGACCGGATTCATGTGCTGCTGCTTATCCAGTTTCAGGCCTTCGTTCACGGCGCGGTCCAGGTGGATGGCCAGCTGCGGGAAACGCAGCAGCGGACCGGTGGCAACCAGGTGCTCGGCGCCGTCGAGCGTCACCAGCCGCCCGGCCAGCTGGAGTTCGCGGTCCAGCCAGGAGTTCAGCAGCGGACCGCCGTAGACCTCAACGCCGGCCTGCAGCCAGCCGAACTTCCCGGTGGTGGGAGAAGGCTTCAGCTTGAAGGTAGGCGAGTCGGTGTGGGTGCCGAAAATGTTGAATCCGGTGCCTGCCGCTGCACCCTCCGGAATAATCCAGGCGATGAATGCGCCGTCACGGACCACCACGTACTTACCGGCAGTCTCCGGCCAGTTCGCGTCTTCATGCAGCTCGATGAAACCGGCGGCCTGCAGCCGGTCTGCTGCCGTTCGGGCGGCGTGGAAGCTGGAAGGTGAGGCGGCTACATATTCGCCGAGGTCTTTTACGTGGGCCAGTGCGTCAGACATGTTCCGATTCAACCAGAGCCGGGGGCGCCCGCGTAACCGGTGGGATGTGCCCGTGGAAACAAACAACCCCCGGTGCCGGGCACCGGGGGTTGTGGAGGGGTTTTCAGTGAAGACGTCGGCGGCCGTTCTTCCACCGCCGCCTTCACCGAAGTCTTGTGCGCCTAGACGTCGCGGCGCTTGGTGACGATCATCGCCACGACCAGCAGGACAACTGCCCAGCCGCCAAGGACCAGTCCGCCTTCCAGCTGGTTCAGGGCACCGTCGGCGATGTTCGTGGCCACCAGCTGGGTTCCTGCGTTGCTGGGCAGGAACCGGGCGGCGTCGGGAATCCAGTCCGCCAAACCGGAGATCAGCTGGATGATCACCGGCAGCACGAACAGCACGCCAATGATGGTGACGATTCCGCCGGCCGTGCTGCGGAGCAGCGATCCGGTGGCTACGCCCATGATCGCGATGCCGGCAAGGAGTGTTCCGGTGTTGATGATGCTGGGCAGCACCCACGGAGCGTCCAGGCCGAAGTCCAGGTTCTCCGGTGCCAGCAGCGGCTGGCTGATCAGGTAGCTGGCAAACGCTCCGGCAACTCCGATGACGAAGGCAACCAGCGCGATGATGATGGCCTTGGCGAGCAGCGCCGGAGTACGGGTGGGTACGGCCACCATGGTGGAACGGATCATGCCGGTGCTGTATTCGGAAGCCACGAGGACCACGGCGAGGGCAGCAATCAGCAGCTGGCCGAAGAGCACGCCGGAGGCAGGCGTGTCATAGACCAGGGCCTGGAGGTCCATTTCCGGCGCAACACCCATGGCAGGGGCCATGGCCGGATCGTCGGAGATCATCTGCGCGGTGGTGGCCCAGCTCCAGGCCACAAGTGCCGCCAGGCCCACCATGACCACCAGGGTGACGGAGAGCAGGATGACGGTTGAGGGCAGGGTGGTGACCTTGATCCATTCCGAGCGCAGGACCCGGGCGAAATTGACACCGCTGCCGTCGGTGCGGGCCGTCCGGCGCGACGGCGCGGGTGCGGTTGTGGTGCTCATGCTCGGGTTCCTTCCACAACAGGCTCGGCTGCAGCCGGTTCCTGGCTAAATCCGTGGGACTTGTATTCGACGTCGTCCCGGGTGAGTTCCATGTAGGCGTCCTCCAGCGAGACCTGGATCGGGGTCAGCTCGGTGAGGAGGATCCGGCGGTCCAGGGCGATCTCCGCGATGGAGCGCGAATCGGCGCCGCTGATTTCGAAGAGTCCGTCCTCGAGCCGGTTGATCTCCGCGCCCTGTCCTTCCAGGACGGGCAGGAGGTCGGCTGCGTTGTCGGTGCGTACCCGGGTGCGCTGGCGGCCGCCGCCGTCGATGATCTCCTGGATCGGCGCGTTGGCGATGATCCGTCCGCGGCCAATCACGATGAGGTGGTCCGCGGTGACGGCCATTTCACTCATCAGGTGGGAGGAGAGGAAGACGGTGCGGCCTTCAGCCGCCAGGCCGCGGGCCAGGTTGCGGACCCAGAGCACGCCTTCCGGATCGAGGCCGTTGACCGGCTCGTCCAGGATCAGTGTGTTGGGGTCCCCGAGCATGGCGACGGCGATGCCGAGGCGCTGGCCCATGCCGAGCGAGAATCCGCCGACGCGCTTCTTGGCGACCGCGCCCAGTCCGGTGAGCTCGATGACTTCGTTGACGCGCTTGTTGGAGATGCCGTGGGTGGCGGCCATCGCGCGGAGGTGGTTGTATGCCGACCGGCGGGTGTGCACCGCCTTCGCGTCAAGCAGGGCGCCAACCTCATGGAGCGGAGCCTTGTGGCGGGCGTAGGGCTGGCCGTTGATGGTCACGTTTCCGGAGGTGGGACGGTCCAGTCCCACGATCATCCGCATGGTCGTCGACTTGCCGGCACCGTTCGGGCCCAGGAAGCCAGTCACTTTTCCCGGTTCGACGGTGAAGGAAATATTGTCGACGGCGGTTTTGCTGCCGTAGCGCTTGGAGAGGCCGCGTGCCTCGATCATGGTGATCCTCATCTTGGAGCGTACAAGTTCGGGGGTGTACCCCCACACTATGCGCCCGCTGTCTGCTGCGGACCGGCCCAAAGGATGATTCAGGGCAAAACCGGCGTCCCCCTTAGGGATGACTCAGGGTGGACCCTGAGCCGCCGGTATGAAAGCGGCGGGTTTTAGACGTCCCGCTTCCGAAGGACCACCACCGCGGCAGCAAGGAGCACCGCCGCCCAACCCGCCAGGATCAGGCCGCCCTCCACCTGGTTGAAGGCGTCCGGCTGGATTTGGGTGGCTACCAGCTGCGCCGCGGCACTGCTGGGCAGGAAGCGGGCGGCGTCTTCCACCCAGTCCGCCAGGCCCGTCAGCAATCCCGCGATGATTGGCAGCACGAAGAGCGCACCAACCAGG
This sequence comes from Arthrobacter sp. IK3, assembly GCF_051337705.1. Lineage (NCBI taxonomy): Bacteria > Bacillati > Actinomycetota > Actinomycetes > Micrococcales > Micrococcaceae > Arthrobacter > Arthrobacter sp. IK3. The sequence goes on from NZ_JBPPSW010000002.1 coordinate 69,555, forward strand.
GTGACAACTCCCCCGGCAGTGCTGCGCAGCAGTGCACCGATGGCCACGCCCATCACGGCGATCAGCGCCAGGACGGTGCCGGTGTTGAGGATGGAGGGCAGCACCCACTCTGCGTCCAGTCCGAAATCCAGGTCCGAACCGGCCAGGATGGGCTGCGCCAGCAAATACGTCACGAAAGCCGAAAGCACTCCCAACAGGAAGGAAATGACGGCGATGACCACCGTCTTGGCCAGCAGCGCCGGGACTCGTGTGGGCACGGCCACCATGGTGGAGCGGATCATTCCGGTGGTGTATTCGGAGCCGATCAGCACCACCGCCAGGGAAGCAATCAGCAGCTGGCCAAAGGGCAGGCCGGAGGCCGGGACGTCATATGCCGCACTTTGCAGGGACTGGCCGATCCCCTGCGGCGGGCCGCTTTCAGGTTCGCCGGCCAGCTGGACCAGCCCCCAGGCCACAAGCGCACCGAGGCCGATCATCACCGCGAAACTCACGGCCAGGAGGATGACGGTCGAAGGAACCGTTGCTGTCTTGATCCATTCGGAGCGCAGCACACGGCCAAAGGTGACCGGACCTCCCCAGGTGCGCTGCGACCGGGGCCGGGGGGTTGCCGCTGTGCTCATGAGCTGCGTCCTTCAGTAGCCGAGAGCGCCTGCGCGCCGATCTGCTGTGACTGGTACTCGACCTCGCCGCCGGTCAGTTCCATATAGGCATCTTCAAGGGTCTCCTGCTGCGGTATCAGTCCGGTGACGAGGATGCCCCGGCTGAAGGCCGTTTCAGCGATACGGCGCGCGGGCAGGCCGAGGACAGTCAGCTCATCCGCCGCTTCCCTGCGGATCTCCACGCCGTCCCCGGCGAGCGCGGCCGCCAGGGCATCGGCGTCGTCAGTCCGCACCAGGACGCGTTCAGCCTGGCCGCCGGTGAGCACTGTCTCGATGGGCGCGTCCGCCAGGATGCGGCCGCGGCCAATCACGATCAGGTGGTCCGCGGTGACAGCCATCTCGCTCATCAGATGGGAGGAGATGAACACCGTTCGGCCCTCGGCAGCGAGGCCCTTCACCAGGTAGCGCACCCATTTCACGCCCTCCGGATCGAGGCCGTTCACCGGTTCGTCCAGGATCAGGGTCTGCGGGTCCCCCAGCAGCGCTGCAGCAATGCCGAGGCGCTGGCCCATGCCGAGCGAGAAGCCGCCCACCCTTTTCCGGGCCACCGGGCCCAGCCCGGTGAGATCGATGACGTCGTTGACGCGCGAGGCGGGTATGCCCTCCGTTGCGGCGAGGGCCCGCAGGTGGTTGTAGGCGGACCGCCGGGGGTGCACGGCCTTGGCCTCCAGCAGGGCGCCCACTTCGTGCAGCGGCATCCTGTGCCGGGCGTAGGGCTTGCCGTTGACGCTCACGCTGCCGGAGCTGGGGTGGTCCAGGCCGACGATCAGCCGCATGGTGGTGGATTTCCCGGCGCCGTTCGGACCGAGGAATCCGGTCACCTTGCCGGGCTGGACGCTGAAGGTGACGCCGTCGACGGCAGTCTTGCCGCCGAAGCGCTTGGTGAGTTCATGTGCCTCGATCATGCTCAGTCCTTTGGTTCGGAGGAACGGGGCCTAGCGTGAACTCACCGCCTCGAACTTGCGGACGGCCAGGGGGACGAACACCACGAGCATGATGGCGGAACCGATCAGCACGGTGGTGATGGGGTTCTGCATCGGCCAGGTATCCGGTACCGGCGTGGATCCCAGGTTGCCGAACAGCTGCCTTACCGCCTGGACCAGTGCGGAGACCGGATTCCAGTCGGCGATCGTGCGCAGCGGTTCGGGCAGCGTGGAACTCTGCACAAACGCGTTGGAAATGAAGGTGATGGGGAACAGGATGATGAAGGAGGCGTTGTTGATGGCTTCCGGGGAGCGGACGGACATGCCGAGCAGTGCCATCACCCAGCTGAACGCGTAGGAGAACAGCAGCAGCAGGCCCACCCCGCCCAGGAACTCCCAGAAGGACGTGTTGACCCGCCAGCCGACCAGCAGCCCGGTACACATCATGATGACCACCGAGATGCCGTTCAGCACCAGGTCGGAGTTGGTCCGCCCGATCAGTACCGCGGACGGGCTCATGGGGAGGGTGCGGAACCGGTCGATGATTCCTTCCTTCAGGTCCTGGGCCATGGCCGATCCGGAAAACGTGGAGCCGAAGACCACCGTCTGGGCGAAGATGCCTGCCATCAGGTACTGCGTGTAGTTGGTCCCGGCCACCTGGATGGATCCGCCGTAGACCTGGCTGAAGAGAAGCACGAACATGATCGGCTGCAGCACGGCGAACACGATCATGTCCGGTGTGCGGCGGATCTTGATCAGGTTCCGCTTGGTGACGGTCCACCCGTCCGAGACCCAGCTCCCGGCGGTGGTCCCGGATCCGAACCGGGCGGCAGCGGTTGCGGCGCTCATCGTGCTGCCTTCGCTTTCCCTGCGTCTTCAGCGCTTTCGCCCTCTGCCTCGGCGATGTGCCCCGTGAGCTTCAGGAACACGTCGTCGAGCGTGGGGCGCCGGATACCGGCGTCGTGAAGCTGGATTCCCGCCGCCTCCAGGTCCCGCAGCACCAGCTGCAGCGCGGCGGGGCCTTCAGTGACGGCTACTTCCAGCGACCGCCCGTCGCCGGCGGTATGCACCTCTCCGCTGCCGTAGCGGGCCAGGATCTCCCGGGCGGTGCCAGCGTCGAACCCTTCAACCAGGGCAACGGCCACCCGGTGCCCGCCAATCCTGGCCTTGAGCTGGTCCGACGTGCCCTCGGCAATGACCTTGCCGCCGTCGATCACGGCGACCGTATCCGCCAGCTGGTCCGCTTCTTCGAGGTACTGGGTGGTGAGCAGCAGGGTGGTTCCCGCCGCTACCAGGGACTTGATCACGTCCCAGAGGGCCAGGCGGCTGCGCGGGTCCAGGCCGGTGGTGGGCTCGTCCAGGAACAGGACGCGGGGGTTGTTCACCAGGGCCCCGGCGAGGTCCAGCCTGCGGCGCATGCCGCCGGAGTACCCCTTCACGGGCCGGTTGCCCGCATCCGCCAGGTCGAACTGCTCGATGAGCTCTCCCGCCCGCTTCCGGGCCTGCTCAGTGGGCAGGTGGTAAAGCTTGCCGACCATCCTGAGGTTCTCTATGCCCGTGAGGTTTTCGTCCACCGCAGAGTACTGTCCGGACACACCGATGATCCGGCGGACGTCCTTGGGCCTGGCGGTGACGTCGATCCCGTCAATGGAGGCGGTCCCTGCAGTGGGTTTGATCAGCGTGGTCAGCACCTTGACCGCCGTCGTTTTTCCGGCGCCGTTCGGGCCCAGGAGTGCCGTGACGGTTCCCTGCGGTACGCCGATGTCCAGGCCGTCGAGGGCGCGCACCGGGCCTGACTTGGACTTGTAGACCTTGGTCAGGCCGCGTGCCTGGATCAGTGGATCGCGCCGGCCTTCCGAGACCGGACGCACGTGGTTTTCTGGGTTGGGGGGAAGGGACATGCGAACAGGTTAGGACCGCCCGGACGCGCTGGATAGGGGTTATCAGGACAGATTCAGTCCTGAAGCCGAGAGTGCCGCGGCTCCGGCTGGAATTGCGCCCTAGGTGGCTGGCCTTCCGGCATCGAGTTCCCCGTCCGTCCGCTCAGCCGCCACCGGCGCAAAGACAATGGACATCAGCATGGCCGCTCCCACCACGAGCAGTGCATTGCGCAGCCCCCAGAGTTCACCCAGGAAGCCGAGCAGCGGAGGTCCGACGAAGAAGGCCGTGTACCCCAGGGTGGAGACCACGGAGACGCGCCCTGCCGCGTGCGCCGGATCGTCGCCCGCGGCGGACATCCCCATGGGGAAGCCCAGGGCAGCCCCGATACCCCACAGGACGACGCCGATCCCGGCCAGCCAGAGAACGGGGGCGAACACGAACAGGATCAGTCCTGCCAGCGAGGCGCCCATGCACAGCCGCAGCGCGCGGACCCGGCCCAGGCGGTCGATCAGGCGGGCACCGAACCAGCGGGTGGCGGTCATGGCGGCAACGAAGACACCGAACATCACCGCGCCGGCGGTCTCCGAGGCGTCGAGTCCGTCGACCGTCGCCTTGGCTACCCAGTCGTTGGCGGCGCCTTCTGTCAGGGCAGCCCCCAGGACAACGACGCCGATCAGCAGGGTGCGGCCCTCTTTCCATGCACCGAAGCTGGAAGGCTTCGGTGCGCCCGTTTGGTGCGGGTGGAGCATCTCCACGGAATCCGGCAGGAAGGCACGGGGAACCAGCGTCACCAGCACGACGGCGATCACCACGATTCCGATCAGGTGCGCCGGCAGGCTGACGTTCAGGGCAGACAGCCCGGCACCGATCATCGCGCCCAGGAACGCGCCGCCGCTGAAGGCACCGTGGAACTTGGGCATCAGCGTCCTGCGCAGGCCGCGTTCAACTTCCGTGCCCTCTAGGTTCATGGCCACGTCCCAGAGGCCAATGCCGGAGCCGAAGATCAGCAGCCCGGCCGCGGTCAGGGGAATCGATCCCGCGGACAGTCCCGCTGCGATGACCAGTCCGGCCGCGGAGGCAAGCAGTCCGCCGGTCCGCACCGCGTTGGCGGTGCCTACCCGCTGGGCCAGGGCGCCGGCGAGCGGCAGCGCACCCACGGAGCCTACTGCGGAGAAGAGCAGCAGCAGCCCCACCCCGGCGGAACCGATGTCCAGGGCCTGGGCAGCGGCGGGAATCCGTGCTGCCCAGCTGGCGAAGATCAGGCCGTTGAGGGCAAAGACCGCGAAGACAGCCAGGAGTGCCCGGTCCAGGGTTTTGGTGTTCACGCCTTCATTCTGGAGCCCGGAGGCTGCCGGAGGGAAATACCCTCCGGCAGCGCGGTCAGCGGACGCGCTCGACCCGCTTTTCGTCCCACACCGGCTCTTCGGATTCGTAGACCCGTCCGTCGGATCCGAAAACGAGGAACCGGTCGAAGCTGCGGGCGAACCAGCGGTCGTGCGTGACCGCCAGGACCGTGCCTTCGAAGGCTTCGATCGCCTTCTCGAGGGCTTCGGCCGAGTGCAGGTCCAGGTTGTCCGTCGGCTCATCCAGCAGCAGCAGGGTGGCACCGGAGAGTTCAAGCAGCAGGATCTGCAGGCGCGCCTGCTGGCCGCCGGAAAGCGAGTCGTACTTCTGTTCGCCGGAGGAAGCCAGCCCATACCGGTCCAGGGCACCGGCTGCCGCTTCCCGGCCCAGGCCGGAGCGGTGCTCGTCGCCGCGGTGCAGGATGTCCAGCAGCGTTTTGCCCAGCAGGTCCGGGCGCAGCATGGTCTGGGCGAAGAACCCCGGCCGGATCCGGGCTCCCAGCTTGACCGAACCCTCATGCGGCACGGGAGCGATCTCCACCTCGGAAACCGGCTCGTGTTCCTTGTCCGGGTCACTGCCGCCCAGGGCCAGCAGGCGGAGGAAATGGGATTTGCCGGAACCGTTGGAACCCAGCACGCCCACGCGGTCGCCGAACCAGATTTCAGTGCTGAACGGCTTCATCAGGCCGGTCAGTTCCAGCTTCCGGGCCACTACGGCGCGCTTGGCGGTCCGTCCGCCGCGCAGGCGCATCTTGACGTTCTGCTCGATGGGCAGGGCCTCGGGCGGTCCGGCCTCCAGGAACTTTGCCAGCCGGGTCTGCGCCGCGTGGTACCGGTTGGCCATGTCTGAGCGGAACGCGGCCTTGTTCTTGTACATGTTGACGAGTTCCTTGAGCTTCACGTGCTCCTCGTCCCAGCGCCTGCGCAGTTCCTCGAAGCGTGCGTTGCGGTCTTCGCGGGCCTTGATGTAGCTGCCGAAGCCGCCGCCGTGGATCCAGGCCGAGGCCCCGTTGATGCCCGGTTCGAGCGTGACGATGCGTGTTGCTGCGTTGGCGAGCAGCTCGCGGTCGTGGGAGACGAACAGGACGGACTTCTTCGACTCGGCCAGCTTGGCCTCCAGCCAGCGCTTGCCGGGTACGTCAAGGTAGTTGTCCGGTTCATCAAGGAGCAGCAGTTCATCCGGGCCGGAGAACAGTGCCTCCAGGACCAGGCGCTTTTGTTCGCCGCCGGAAAGAGTGCTTGCCTGGCGGTACTGGGCAGTGTCGAAGGGCATGCCCAGGGCGGCCGTCGTGACTTCGTCCCAGACTGTTTCCTGCTCGTACCCGCCAACGTCACCCCAGTCGGCTATCGCCTGGGCGTAGCGCATCTGGGTGGGCTCGTCGTCGTTCTCCATCATGGCTTCCTCAGCCTGGTCGACGGCCCGCGCAGCGGCCGCGATGGCCGGCGGGGCTGCGGAGACGAGCAGGTCGCGGACGGTGCTGCCGTCCCTCACCTGGCCCACGAACTGGCGCATGATGCCCATGTTCCCGGAACGGGACACCGTGCCCTCGTCCGGCTTGATGTCATCGGCGACGATCCGCAGCAGGGTGGTCTTGCCCGTGCCGTTGGGTCCAATCAGCGCTGTCTTGTGTCCTTCCCCCACCTTGAAGCTGACGCCGCTGAGCAGCTGCCTGCCGTCGGAGAGGAAGTAGTCAATGCCGGATACGTCGAGATGAGCCACGCTTCCATCCTCCCACCACGGACCTGATCTTTCCCCAGCGGCCGCCGGCGTGACGGCGGACAGGCCCGGGCATAGGATTTGAGGTGGGAAAATCCGTATCAATCCAGGAGAAAAAGATGATCTTCATCGTCGTCAAGTTCAAGGTCAAGCCGGACTGGACCGAGCGCTGGCCGCAGCTCACCGCAGATTTCACCGCGGCGACCCGCGGCGAGGAGGGCAACCTGTGGTTTGACTGGTCCCGCAGCCTGGAAGACCCGAACGAGTTCGTCCTTGTTGAGGCATTCAAGGACGACGCCGCTGCCGCCCACGTGAACAGCGACCACTTCCAGCAGGCCATGAAGGACATGCTCCCGGCCCTGGTGGAGACCCCACAGATCATTAACACGCTGATCGACGGCGAAGAATGGTCCCGGATGGGCGAACTCGAAGTTAAGTAGTGCCCCGGAGCGCGCCGGTTATTCCTGCAGGGAGTAGCCGGCGCGCTCCAGCATTTCCCGCAGGTCCACTACTGTCTGTTCGTCGATGTCCTTGCCCTTGGGCGGGGTGAGGTAGTCGGTTTGCCCGGCCAGGGTGACCTCATACTTGCCGTTGTGTTCACGCGTGGTGTCGGCAATGGCTTCGAGCAGCGAGCGCACGCGCTTCCACTCGATGTTGTGGGAGACCGGATGGCGCAGGATCTCGTTCAGTGTGTCCCGGTGGTGGTTGTTCAGGTGTTCGGGTGTGTCCGTCATGGGAACCTCCTCGTTCAAGTTCCCCACGCCGCGGACCTCAGTGCAAGGGGTCCGGCCGGAAGTCCAGGCCCAGGACGTCCCCCTCGGGTTCGATTTCCGCGCCGAAGTTGATGTTCACCAGGTCTGACCGGCTCTCCCAGCGGCCGGCGCCGGTGGTGTCCTCCTGGTACCGTGCGCGGGCCTTGCCGCCTGTGGCGTACACCGTCATTCCCAGTTCGGGCGTACCGGCGACGCGGTACTGCGGCGCGCGTTCCAGGGTCCACTGCACGTTCCGGATCCGCTCCGGCCCGACGCTGGCGTAGGCCTCGTTGGGACAGGCGGCCGGTGCCGCTTCCTGGCGGGCCAGGCAGGCAGCCAGGTAGGCGTCAGCCTGTGCCTCCACCGCCGGCAGCAGTTCCCCGTTCGCGGCCGGATGAAGTTTGACCGGTGCCGGTCCCCCGGCCATGCCCGGTTCCACGAGGACCTGCGTCCCGGGACCGTAGCTGAGATAGCGTTCGCGTGGCCCTTCAACGAGGTAGGAGCCGGGCAGCAGCAGCAGCTGGGCCGAGGTCCTATCGGACGGAAGCGGGTACCGGGTTCCGTTGATCCGGATCTCTTCCGTGCCGGCAGGGAACTCGACGTTCACGGTCCGTGCAGCCGATGGACCCAGCTGCCACTGCGTGAAGATCACGGCCCGCGGACCGGCCTTCCCAAGCCGGAATTCGACGGTTTTCCGCTCTCCGCCCTGGTCCACCAGGGCCTGGACGACGGCGGTTTCCTCCCTGATGTCCTGGCCCAGGATCTCGAAGCCGGTGATCTTTGCTCCGGCGGCGGCGAAGATTTCCGGGTCCCGGGGCACCAGTGCATCCGTAGCAGGCAGCAGCGCGTGGGCTGCCGCCTGGTCTCCGGACGCCAGGGCAGCCAGATAGTCCTCGGTGACTGCCTTCGGGCCCAGGACGTCCCTGCTGATGTATCCATGACCCAGGACCGCGGCACCCGCGAGCACGGCCGCACCGGCGGCAGCGAGGACGGCTGCCGAAACCAGGTGGCGGCGTCCGCCGGAACGGCGCCGTCCGCGCTCCCGGTCCGGTTTCCGGGACGGGGTTGCCGGGGCATCCGGAGTCTCCGGGGCAACGGAACCGGAGGCACGGCTGTCAGACTGCTGTGTTGAAACCGTCATGAAAAATCCCCCGGACTGCTAACTGTTCCCGGGTACTTCCTGGTGCTTCTGGGATCCGGGTGCCGACTCCCAAGATACCGCCCAGGCGGTCCGCTGCCTTCGGGCGGCACGCCCGGTTACGCCGAATGGCAGGCGCGCGGCTGCTATTCCGGGGCGAGGGACGGCATTCGTAGTCCAAAGACCCTGCGCAGCGCCTGCCCGGCGGCGTGGTAGCCGCCCATTCCGTGCACGCCGGGCCCGGGCGGGGTCGAGGCGGAGCACAGGAAGACACCCTCCAGGGGCGTGTTCCACGGAACCGGGGACAGGACCGGACGGCGGAGCGTCTGTCCCAGGGTCACTGCCCCGGCGCCGAAGTCCCCGCCCACGTAGTTCTCGTTGTAGGCAGCCAGGCCGCGCGCCGTCGTCGTCCGCGTTTCGACGACGACGTCCCGGAAGCCGGGTGCGAAACGTTCAATCCGGGCCGTTACCGCAGCAGCCATGTCCTGGTCCGATCCGGCCGGGACGTGGCAATAGGTCCATAGGATGTGCCGGCCCGCGGGTGCGCGGGTGGGGTCGAAGGTGCTGGGCTGGGAAAGCAGCACGTAGGGCTGCTCCGGGTGCCGGCCGGAGGCGACGGCGGCCTCGGAGGCAGCCGTTTCGGCGCGGGTTCCGCCCACGTGTACGGTTCCCGCTTCGGCGAGCGCCGGATTTGCCCACGGAACCGGCCCGGAGAGGATGAAGTCCACTTTGCAGGCGGCGTTGCCGTAGCGGAACTGCCGCAGCGCGCGCTCATAGCGTGCGGGCAGCCGCCCCTCGGCCAGCCGAAGCAGTCCGGCGGGGGCTGTATCCAGGATGACGGCACGGGAGCCGGAAAGTTCGCGGAGCGAGTCCACCCGGTGCCCGGTCTCCAGTTCCCCGCCGTGCGCGCGAAGGTCCTCCACCAGGGCGTCGGCGATGGCCTGGGATCCGCCCACGGGTACGGGCCAGCCAACGGTGTGGGCCAGCAGGGCGAGCAGCAGTCCGCCGCCGGCTGAGGGCAGGGACGGCAGCCGGCCGACGGGATGGGCCATCACGCCGGTCAGCAGGGCAGGGGCGGCATCTTCCGAGAAGCGCCGGTTCCAGGCACCGGTCCCCTGGTCCAGTGCCGCCAAGCCGAAGCGCAGCGCCGCCAGAGGTTCGCGGGGAATCTTCAGCAATGGGTCCATCAGCGTGCGCGTAATGGCTTCACTGTGCTGAACCAAAGGGCGCATCAGCGCGGACCAGGCCTTGCCGTCCGCCCCGAGCTCCCGGGCGGTGCGGTCCAGGCTGCGGTAGGCCACGGCGGCGCGGCCCCCGTCCAGCGGCTGGGCATAGGAAACATCCGGCACTTCCAGCCGGATCCGCTCGGAGAGACCAAAATCCCGGAAAAAGGGGGCTGCCAGCGCCATGGGATGCACTGCGGAGCACACATCGTGCCGGTGACCGGGACGGATGAGCTCGCTGGTGCGTGATCCTCCCCCCGCGGTGGGCGCAGCCTCAAGGACACGCACGGATAAACCCGCGCGGGCCATGGTGACCGCTGCCGCCAGGCCGTTGGGCCCGGCTCCCACCACGGTTACATCAGTCACGGCCCGCCCCTGCCCTGCCGCCTTTCAGGCGGGCGCTGGCGCTGCGCAGCAGCCCCGGAGCTTCCCGGCGCAGCCGAAGCGCAGCTGACAGGGCACGGTAGCGCAGCGGTGAAAGCGGAATGTCATAGGTGGTGGGAACGGTGACCACGGTCTTTGAGAAGTTGCGTTTGAACGTGGTCACGTTGGCGAGCGACGGGTAGTTCTCGCTCTCAATCCCGGTAAGTCCGCAGGCCGTGTTGCCGGCAGCCTTGAGGACCTTGAACGCTTCCCAGAGCAGCAGGTACGGGGCGTTGGTCTTGCGGGCGTCCCGTGAGCTTGCGGCGAAATAGTACACGGCGTAGCCGCGGTACTCGGTGGTGATCAGCCAGGAAACCGGCTTGCCCTCCACGTAGGCCACCATCAGGCGCAGGTAGTCACCCAGTTCGGTGAGCAGGGTTTCGTAGAAAGCCGAGTCGAAGCTGGAGAACCCGTCGCGGGCAGCGGTTTCCTGCATGATGGGGAACAGTTCGGTCCGGAAGACCTCGGCCCACCGTTCCCGTTCCACGGTGCGGACCTCCACGCCGAGCTTCTCCGCCTTGCGGATCAGGTTGCGGGCGTTGGGGCGGAAGGCCGCGAAGATCTGTTCCGTGTCCGGGGTCAGGTCCACCACGATTTCGCGTTCGTACCAGCCGTGCTCCAGCGGTCCCGTGACCGGCGGGCTCACATGCTCCACCTGCATTCGGACATACAGCGGGTCGACGGCGGGATCGGCGCGGAACTGCTCCTGCACGGTGGCCACCAGGCGTGCCTCGGCGTCGGGGGTCCGCTCAGTGAACCAGGTGGGGCCGTTAACGACTACCAGGGAAGGCCGCAGGCGCCGGCGGGACCGCAGGTAACTGGCGGTGGCAACCAGCTTCTCGCCGTCGTAATAGGCCCACACACCGTAGGGTTCGCGGCCCAGGCGGGTTTCGAAGTCCGCCCAGTAGGGAGTCTGCTCCAACGGAATGACAACACCGGGGTGCCGGGCCGCCAGGGACTCGAAGTCCTCGCGGGACAGCTGCTGGAAACGGTAGGGAGCGGGGGTCACATTGCTTCTTTCGCCGGGGCTGCGTCCGTCTCCAAGGGTACCCGAGGGCGGCGGGACAGCCTGAGCCGCCAGCGGTCCGGCGCCAGGTTGAACGGCCCGCCCTGCGGATCGTCGATGCCCATGCGCCGCACCGGATCAGTCCGCGGGTTCCAGATGTCCATCGCGACCCGGGCCATCAGGTACATGGTGGCAACCATGTGCCCCGCCACCGAAAGCACGAACCAGCCGGGATCAAGGTTGTTCTCCGGAGCTCCTCCGCCAATCAGGAACGCGAGGTAAAGCCAGATGGCCCAGAAGTGCATTACCTCGAAGAACTGCCAGATCAGGAAATCCCGCCAGCGCGGCCTCGCCAGTGCCAGCAACGGCACGAGCCACAGTACGAACTGGGGCGAGTAGACCTTGTTGGTGAGGATGAAAGCCGCCACGATCAGGAACACCAGCTGCGCGATCCGGGGCCGCTGCGGAGCCGCCAGGGCCAGGACGGCGATTCCCGCGCAGGCCAGGGCAAACAGGAAGTAGGCCCAGAAGCTGATGAACGCGGCGTCGACCGCGTGTTCGGGGAAGGTGATGTTCCAGGCCTGCCAGACGCTTGAATTGCCGGCGCCGCGGTCGCGGGAAAAATCGTAGAAGTATTTCCAGCCTTGGAAGTCGCGGAGCATGAACGGAACGTTGACCACCAGCCAGGTCAGGGCCGTGGCGGCGAAGGTGACGGCAGCAGCCCGCAGCTTCAGGGTCCGCAGGGCCAGGACGAGGACGGCTCCGAGGATCAGTACCGGATAGAGCTTCAGTGCCGTGCCAAGGCCCAGCAGGACGCCGGCCAGGAGCGGTTTGTTCCGGGCGAAGGCGAGCATGGCCAGGGCGGCCAGCATCACGGCCCAGATGTCCCAGTTGATGAACATGGACAGGATCATCGCCGGGGCAACCGCAACCATCGCCGCGTCCCAGGGGCGGCGGTTGGCCATGCGCATGGTGGCGATCACCGTCACGATCCAGGCCGCGGTGGCAAAGACGGCGTTCAAGTCAAAGTAGACCAGTCCGCGGGAATCAGCTCCCGCAGGGACGAGCCACGCTACAAACCCGGCCAGGAGCCCCAGCAGCACCGGGTACTCGAACTCGGACCCCGGGCTGATGAAGGGATAGATACCGGCGCCCAAGCCGCGGGCACCGAACAGCGCCGGCCAGTCCGAGTAGCAGGCCTGGTAGAACTGGTCGGACCAGCCGTTGAGCCGGCAGGGGGTCTTCGCCAGCAGCGCCAGCAGGGCCGCCGCGGTGGTCAGCAGAATGAGCACCCGCGGAATGGTGAAGAATCCCGGGGAAACGACTCCCGGGGCGGTGTACCGCCCCAGCGGGCCGCCCAGAACCTCGGTGAACCGGCGCAGCAGCCGGTCATTCCGGCTGGGTACTACAATCCGCATCGGCCGCCGGCGGGGAGTTGAATCCATGCCTACCAGTATGCAGGCGCGTTTCCCTCCGGCTTGGCGTTGTGGTCCGAAACAGGTCCGTCTTCACCGCTGCCGCGGGCTCACGGCGTACCGGGAGAGACCGCTGTCCGGAAAGGCTCAGGGAGCAGCCCGCAGGGTCCCCCCGCCGGCGAGCTGGTAGTCCTGTCCGTTGAGGTAGCCGTTTCCCTCCGCGCCCGGGTCGTAGGTGAGGGTGTGGCCGTTGCCCGTGATGTTGGTGATCTCGTTTCCCGTGACCAGTGCGCCCTGCACCGAGGTGGCTGATGAATCCGCGGTGAGTTCCACCGTGCTGGTGTTGTCCAGCCCGACGCCGACGTTGTCCAGGGCGCCGCTGATCCGGCTGTTCGCCGTGAGGGACACTGACAGCGTGCTCCCGTCGTCGGCAGCCAGCTGTCCTTCCAGCACCGTTTCCTGCAGTGACGCCGATGCACTGCCGCCATTGGAAACGCTGATCAGGGCTCCGGCCCCCGGCTCAAGCTTTGCCGCGTTGCTGAGGTTGAGTGTGGCGGCAACACCGTCCACGAAGACGGCGTGGCCGTCCTTGGCCGTCAGTGTTCCACCGGACATGGTGAAGGTTCCGCCGCCGGTGCTGCCGGGCGTGCTTGAGTACAGGTAGGCGCCGTGGGTGCCGCCGGTCAGCTCGGAGCTGGTGGCGCTCACTGAGTTGGCGCCCTCGACGACGGCGGCCTCCGCCAGTGCCGATGATCCGGTCAGGCCGCACACCGCGATGGTCCCGGTGGAGTAGATGACGGCGGAAAGTTCACCGCCCGCCGTCGCGCTTCCGCCGCTGACCTGGATGTCTCCCCCGCCGCGGTCCGTGGCGATGACGCTTGAATGGTCGCTGGCCGTGGAAAGCTCCGGACTCACGGCCGTGAGGCTCCCGCCGTCAGTGACCTCCAGGGCATGGGAGAAGCTGCCCTCGGTCTTCACGACCGCATCCTGCAGGGACGCCGATGAGCCCGTACCGGTCACAAAGACCCCGTTGGCGCCGGCACCGGCGGTTTCAACGGTGGTTCCGTTCATCGCCAGGGAGCCGCCTCCGGAGACCAGCACCGCCGCATTGAGTCCGGTAAAGCTCGAGGAATCCGTGTTGGAGCTGTCCCCGGACTTGCGGATGGTGGAGCTGCCAACCGCCTTCTGTTCACCGCTGCCCACTTCCAGTGCCGAACTGTCCGCGTCCGATGCCGCGAAATCCTTGTCCTCCGGGCTGGGTGTGGCCGACGGTTCGGGCAGTTCACATTCATCGGCCAGCTGCGGGGATGAAGACGGAGAGGGGGACTCCGCCGTCGGGCTCTGCGCAGGCTCGCTGCCGCTGGAGGTGCAGGCTGAGAGCCCGCCCCCGGCCAGGAGGCCGGCGGCTGCCAGTACGACGGCGGCGCGGGTGCGGAAGGCGGCTGGAATGTCATTCATGGTGCACTCCTAGCGGAGGATGGGCTCCGGCACTGTCCTTCCAGCGTAGGCTCGCCGGTTGGCCCTGCCACCGCCCGCGGCCCAAAACCGCTCAGCGGAGGGCTAGCCGGGTCTGTGTCTGCAGGGCGCCCGACTCGGTCTTGAGCTGGTGGAGCAGTGCGTCGAGTGCCGGCATGCCCGGCACCCGGACGTTCAGGAGGTAGTCGTACGGGCCGGTCACATGCACGGCGTCGCGGACAGCAGGATTGTCCTGTGCCCAGGCCAGGAACGAACGGGAATCGGCGTCCGGTTTCAGCCTTACGTCAATGAAGGCCTGCAGTCCCGCGCCGGGAACTGTACCGTTGCCGCCCTGGGGGCCGTGGCACTGGCGGCGGCCCTGTAGCGGGGCGAAATAGCCGAAAGCTACACCTCCCTTGAGTGTTTGCTGGACGAAGTAGACTGGGGCAGTTGCCTGCGCAGCCCGCTGCGTCACATCCGCGAGTCAGCGGCGGGCGGCGGCACAGGAATGTCTTCAAAGGAGAACCGTGGCAAATAACCCGATCCGGGTGGCAATCGTTGGTGTTGGAAACTGCGCAGCATCGCTGGTGCAGGGTGTCCAGTACTACCGCGACGCCGACCCGTCAGCAACCGTCCCAGGCCTGATGCACGTTCAGTTTGGCGACTACCACGTCAATGACGTGCAGTTCGCGGCCGCATTCGACGTCGACGCGAAGAAGGTTGGGCTGGACCTGGCCGACGCAATCGGCGCCAGCGAAAACAACACCATCAAGATTGCCGACGTTCCGCAGACCGGCGTGAAGGTACAGCGCGGCCACACCCTGGACGGCCTCGGCAAGTACTACCGCGAGACGATCAGCGAGTCCGATGAGGATCCGGTAGACATCGTCGCGGAGCTCAAGGCGGCGGAGATTGACGTCATGGTCTGCTACCTGCCGGTCGGTTCCGAGCAGGCAGCGAAGTTCTACGCCCAGTGCGCCATCGACGCCGGCGTGGCCTTCGTCAACGCCCTGCCCGTCTTCATTGCCGGCACCAAGGAATGGGCGGACAAGTTCACCGCTGCAGGCGTGCCGATCGTCGGCGACGACATCAAGAGCCAGATCGGTGCCACCATTACGCACCGTGTGATGGCCAAGCTCTTCGAAGACCGCGGCGTCACGCTGGACCGCACCTACCAGCTGAACGTGGGCGGCAACATGGACTTCAAGAACATGCTTGAGCGTGAGCGGCTTGAATCCAAGAAGATCTCCAAGACGCAGGCCGTCACCTCCAACGTCGCCGCTGAAATGGCCGCCAATGACGTCCACATTGGCCCGTCCGACTTCGTGGCCTGGCTCGACGACCGCAAGTGGGCCTTCGTCCGCCTCGAAGGCCGCAACTTCGGCGACGCCCCGGTGTCGCTGGAGTACAAGCTTGAGGTCTGGGACTCCCCCAACTCCGCCGGTGTGATCATCGACGCCGTCCGTGCAGCGAAGATCGCACTGGACCGCGGAATCGGCGGACCGATCCTCTCTGCCTCCAGCTACTTCATGAAGTCCCCGCCGGAGCAGTACAACGATGACATTGCCCGCGAAAAGGTGGAGCAGTTCATCCGGGGCGAAGCCGAGCGCTAAGCGTCTCCCTTCTCATCGAGATAGCAGAAAGTGCACGTCCCAGCGCTGGGACGTGCACTTTCTGCTATCTCGCTTAAAAGACCTAGAACAGGCCCGACGGCGTTCCGTCCGCGGCCACTCCCATGCGCAGCGCGGCGGGCTGCTTGGGCAGCCCCGGCATGGTCATCACTGCGCCGGTCAGTGCCACGATGAAACCGGCACCGGTCTTGGGCACCAGGTCCCGGACATGGATGGTGAAACCTTCCGGGGCGCCCAGCTTGGCAGCATCGTCAGAGAATGAAAACTGCGTCTTCGCCATACAGACCGGAACGTTCTCCCAGCCGTTTGCTTCGATTTCCTCCAGCCGGCGCAGCGCCGGAACTGAAAACTCGACGTCGTCCGCTCCGTAAATCTCCCGGACCACCGTGCGGATCTTCTCGGCGACACCCAGCTGCAGCGGGTACAGCGGCTGGAAATCCACGTTCCGCTTCAGTGCCGCCAGCACCTTCGCGGCGAGGTCATCCCCGCCCGGGCCGCCGCCGCCCTGCGCCCAGACATCCGCCACGGCGGCATCAACGCCTTCCTGCGAACACCAGCCAAGCAGCCATTCGACCTCCTCCGGGGTGTCGGTGGTGAAACGGTTGATGGCCACCACGGGCGAGAATCCAAACTTGCCAAGATTCCGCACATGCCTGCGGAGGTTTGCGGTGCCCGCTTCGAGTCCGGCGAGGTTCGGTTCGTCCAGCCGCTCCCGTGGCACACCGCCGTGCATCTTCAGTGCACGGACAGTGGCCACCACTACGACGGCGTCGGGCGCCACGTCTGCCACGCGCGAGGTGATGTCCATGTACTTTTCGGCGCCGAGGTCCGCCCCGAAGCCCGCCTCGGTAACCACCACGTCAGCCAGCTCCCGGCCCAGGGATGTGGCGATGACGGAGTTGCAGCCGTGCGCAATATTGGCGAAGGGTCCGCCGTGAACCAGCGCCGGAGTGCCGGCAATGGTCTGCACCAGGTTGGGCTTCAGCGCGTCCTTAAGCAGCAGTGCCAGTGCCCCCTGGACCCTGAGGTCCGCCACGGTCACCGGTTTCCGGTCCCAGGTGTAGCCAACGGTGATCCGGGCCAGCCGTGAGGTCAGGTCCTCGATGTCCGTTGCCAGGCAGAACACTGCCATGATTTCCGAGGCAACGGTGATGTCGAACCCGTCCTCGCGGACCGTGCCCTGCCCTGGACCGCCAAGGCCCACAACAATGTGCCGCAGAGAGCGGTCATTCATGTCCATGACGCGGCGGAACGTAATCCGCCGCGGGTCAATGCCCAGCTCGTTCCCCTGGAAAATGTGGTTGTCCACCAGGGCAGCCAGGGCGTTGTTGGCACTCGTGATGGCGTGGAAATCCCCGGTGAAGTGCAGGTTGATCTCCTCCATGGGAATCACCTGCGAATAGCCGCCGCCCGTGGCGCCGCCCTTCATGCCAAGGACAGGGCCCAGGGACGGTTCACGCAGGGCGATCACGGTTTTCTGCCCGGCTCGGGCCAGGGCGTCCCCGAGTCCAACGGTCACCGTGGATTTCCCCTCCCCCGCCGGCGTAGGGCTCATGGCGGTTACCAGGACAACCTTTCCGCGCTCGGCCCGTCGGGGCACCAGGGCAGGGTTCACCTTTGCCTTGTAGCGTCCGTAGAGTTCGAGCGCGTCCTCAGGTATGCCTGCAGAGCGCGCTACATCGGTGATGGGCTGCAGCGTCGCAGCCCGCGAAATTTCGAGGTCATTGGCCATGGCTCAACGCTGGCACCGGCACGGGGTCCCGTCAATGCGGCACACCAGCGCAGACAGGACAGTGTGTAGTTCCCGACGCCGTGTAGTTCCCGACGCCGTTTAGTTCCCGACGGCGTGGGCGGCAGACTGGTCTGCGGCATGCAGGTAGGACTGTGTGGTCAGGGCTGCCGTCCGCCGCCAGCCAAAGGACCGCGCGTGCTCTGCCGCGCTCCGGCCCAGCTCCATGCGCCAGGCACGGTGGTCATACAGCGCTTCGAATTCAACGGCCCAGCGTGAGGGATCATGGCCCTGGACGAGGACACCGGTGCTTCCGGAACTGACCGCTTTCGGCAAGCCGCCGACGTCGGCCGCGAGGACCGGGGTGCCGCAGGCCTGTGCCTCCAGCGCAACCAGCCCGAACGATTCGCTGAAGGAAGGCACTGCCACGACGTCCGCGGACCTGAACCATCCGGCGAGACCCGGGGGCGCCACGGGAGGATGCAGCTGGACAACGCCCTGCAGTCCGTGGGCGCGGATCGCGGCTTCAAGGTCCAGGACCTCGGATCCGCTGGGGGCGCCGAGGATACTGACCCGAAGCGGGATATCCGGACGGCAGGCCCGCAGCCGGGCTGCGGAGTCAACCAGGACCTGCGGACCCTTCATCCGCTGGATGCGCCCGGCGAAGACCACATGGAACTCGTCCCGGCGCAGGCCGCGGCGGGTGCGCGCCTCCTCCCGGCCGGCCGGGGAAAAGACCTCCAGGTCCACCCCGGGGGCAACCACGTCAATTGACGCCGGATCCGCGCCGTACCACGCTGCCAGCTCATCAGCCTCGGTGGTGGTGTTGGCGATCAGGCGGGCAGCCGAGTCAACAATGTCCTGTTCACCGTGGATCCGGACCTGCGGCTCGGGGGTTTCACCCGTCTGGAGCTGCAGGTTCTTCACCCTCGCCATCGTGTGCATGGTGTGGACCAGGGGAACATCCCAGTGCCGGGCCAGGCTGAGGCCGGCAACGCCGGAAACCCAATAGTGGGAATGCAGGGCATCAAAGCGTGGGCTGTGAAGGGCGGAGCGGGCTACGCCTTCCACCAGTTCGGCGGAGAGTTTGGGAAGGAGTTCCTTGGGAACCTTGCGGCGCGGACCAGCCGTGACATGGTGCACGGTAACCCCTGGTGCCAGCTCGACGGCATGGGGCTGGTCCGGTGCGCAGGCGCGCGTGAAGATATCCACTTCAACGCCCATTTTCGCCATCTCGACGGCAACGGAACGAACGTAGACATTCATCCCGCCCGCGTCGCCGGAACCAGGCTGTTCGAGCGGCGAGGTATGCAGCGAGAGCATGGCCACCCGGTTGACCTGGGGCACAGCACTCCCTTCGTCGCTGGCCTGTGTTCCCTACCTATCGACCATACAACGCCAACGGGTCCAGCTTTGTTTCCTTGTCCCCGGACTGCCGCGGAATTCCGGGGCAGTCCGGGCAAGGGTGTGCAGTTTCACCGCCCGTGAAAGGATGCCGGGGCGCTGAGCCTGAGCAGGCGCAGCTGACGCTGTTCCTGCTCCTCGACCAGCCGCCCGCTGGCGGCGGCACGGACGGCAGCGGCCCGCAGCAACAGGCGGAGCAGGCCCGCTGCCAGCTGGCGCCGCGAGGATGCAGGCCGGCGCACGGGCAGGGCCGAACCGGCACCGGCGCGGCGACCCATAGCGGCGTCCTTATGGGGTTGACGGGGGGCTGCCGGCTCCAGTCCGGCGGAGGGCAATTTGTAAAAAGGCATGACAAAACTCCGGAAAAAGGGCGCGCAAAAGCGCATGAATGATGAAAAGGGAAACGTCCGGAAAGACGGTTAAAGGGGGTCCACTGGGTTGCAGCAAATGAGGTCACGTCATTTAGGTGCGTTTTGCTGCAGCACTTTCCCGGTACGCGCCAGCGCAGAGTACTCCACAGAAACCGCAGAAGATCCGCTGAAGACGCAGGCCGCCGGGAAACTCTACGGTCAGTCCGGGAATGGCGCTTCTTCGAAGCACGCCCTAAGGCAGCCACGGTCCGTTCGGCAGAAGCCGGGACAGGAAGCGTCAGCGGGTGATCTGGCAGTGCCGGCCAATCGGTGCCGGGGGGCGGAGCTTAAGCCTGAGAGCCCGTTTCGCCCGGGAACCACCGAAGGCAGAGAACTGCGGGGACCGCGGTCCGCCGGATCATATCCGTGTAATCAAACACCACACTCCACCTCCTATTAAGTGGTTCTGTTTCCCGGGACTGGCACACAGTACTCGAGCCATATCATCGGGACTGACTGCACCGCATTCTTGCGGGCTCAAAAAATATAACCCGAAAGGGACGCGGCTGCCAAGCCTTTTCCGGAAAAACTTTTAAGAGTTTCCTACATATTCCATTTAAGGATCGCGGGCGTGTGCTTATCCCAGCCCAGGACGCAGACAGCGGCCGTTCCCAGAACCAGGTGCCGCCCGGCGTCGGGCGCGAGGCCCAGCCAGCGGGCAGCAAGTATCCGCAGGAAGTGGCCGTGGGCCACCAGCAGCGCCCGTTCAAGGGGAGCCGAGTCCGGTTCCTGGTCCATGGGCGTGCCGCAGCCGGCCTGCACCGTGGAGATGATGCGGTCTGCCCTCCCCGCGACCTGGGCCAGGGTCTCACCGCCGGGTACGCCGTCGTTCCAGATGATGTAGCCGGGGTTTTCCGCCCGGACGTCAGTGTTCCGCCGGCCTTCGTTAAGGCCGTAGTCCCACTCGTGCGCGTGCGGCAGCACTTCGGGAGAGGGATGCCCCAGCAGTTCGGCCGTTCGCCGGGCACGGACCAGGGGGGATGAGAAGACGCGGTCGAATTCGACGTCGCCGATTTTTTCCCGGGCGGCAGTGGCCTGGGCTTCGCCCTCCGGCGTCAGGGGGATGTCCGTGAGTCCGGTGTAGTTGCCCTGCCGGGACCATTCGGTTTCGCCGTGGCGCACGAGCCACAGGATGGGCAGCGGGGTCCCCGCCGGCGTCAGGTCAGGAACCGCGGGCCCCAGGTTCAGTGCGCTCATGACATTCCTTCTGTTGCCGATCCTGATTCGGGACGTTCCTGGGCCGGCGCGGACTCCGGCTGCTGCTGCCACCACTCGCGCAGCTTGGCTTCGGCCTCTCCTGGCGCACCCGGGCCGTTCTCCATCCGTTCTTCAAGCAGGAACCGGTACGCGCGGCCCACCACCGGTCCGGGACGGATGCCCAGCAGGTCCATGATCTGGCTTCCGTCCAGGTCCGGACGAATGGCTGCCAGCTCTTCCTGCTCGGCAAGCTTCTCGATCCGGGCTTCGAGGTCGTCGTAGGCGAACGCCAGTCTTTCGGCCTTGCGCCGGTTGCGTGTGGTGACGTCGGAGCGGGTCAGGCGGTGCAGGCGCTGCAGCAGCGGACCGGCGTCAGTAACGTAGCGGCGCACGGCGGAGTCGCTCCAGCCTGCGTCGCCGTAGCCGTAGAACCGCATGTGCAGCTCCACCAGCCGGGAGACGGCCTTGATGGTGTCATTGTCAAACCGCAGCGCCTTCATGCGTTTGGCTGTGAGCTTCGCGCCGACGACGTCGTGGTGCAGGAAGCTGACCGCACCCGTACCCTCGAAGCGCCGGGTAGCCGGCTTGCCGACGTCGTGCATCAGCGCCGCGAAGCGGAGCACAAAGTCCGGGGCGGGCACGGCGCCGTCAGGGCCGGTCTCAAGGTCGCAGGCCTGCCGCAGCACCGTGAGCGAGTGCTGGTACACGTCCTTATGGCGGTGGTGTTCGTCAATTTCAAGGCGCAGGGCTGCCACCTCTGGAAGAACGTAGTCGGCCAGGCCGCTCTCCACCAGCAGGTCCACGCCGTCCGCCGGCGTCTTGCCGTTGATCAGCTTCACCAGTTCATCCCGGACGCGCTCGGCCGAGATGATCTCGATCCGGCCTGCCATGTCCTTCATGGCGTCGAAGACCTCCGGTGCCACGGTGACGCCCAGCTGGGAGGCGAACCGTGCGGCGCGCATCATCCGCAGCGGGTCGTCGGAGAAAGACGACGACGGCGCCCCGGGAGTGCGCACAATCCCTTCGTGAAGGTCACGGACACCGCCGTAGGGATCCACCAGCTCCATCTGCGGCAGCCGCAGGGCCATGGCGTTCATGGTGAAGTCCCGGCGGTACAGGTCGTCCTCGAGGCGGTCCCCGAACGCTACGACCGGTTTGCGCGACTCCGAGTCATAGGCCTCTGAACGGTAGGTGGTGATTTCAATCTGGAAGCCGTCCTTGCGCATTCCGATCGTGCCGAACTCGCGGCCCATCTCCCAGTAGGTGTCGCACCAGCGCCGGGTGATAGCAATGATGTCATCCGGAAGGGCATTGGTGGTGAAGTCCAGGTCCGGGGACACCCGGCCCAGGAACAGGTCGCGGACCGGCCCGCCCACCAGGGAGAGTTCGAACCCGGCGGCCTCGAAGAGCTCACCGAGCTGCTCGATCACGCCGGGAAGCTCGGTGATGGGAAATGAACTGTCGGAAAGGTGCGCCATAGTGCTTTAAGCGTGCCAGATAATCCAGCCTCCGCGGACAATGCGTCCGCTCCGCGGCCCGGACACGCCGGGGTTGGCGCGGCGCCATGGGGTCCAGCTGTAAACGGTCATCATCGGCAGGCAAAGATAGTTACAGTGGGGGTATGGCCCATCCCGTCCCGAGTGCGCCCAAGCGGACCCCATTGACAGCGTCAATGGGCAGTTCAGCCGCGCATTCGGCACACTCGGCGCTTCCCACGGTGGAAGAGGTTTCCGCCGGGGGAATTGTGGTCAACTGCACTGACCCTGACCTGCCCGTAGCGATCATCGCCAGGCTCAACCGCGGCGGCCGCCTTGAATGGTGCCTGCCCAAGGGCCATCCCGAAGATGAGGAAAACAACGAGCAGGCGGCAGTCCGCGAAATCGCCGAGGAAACCGGGATCGACGGCAGGATCCTGACGCCGCTGGGCAGCATCGACTACTGGTTCACCGTGAGCGGGCACCGGGTGCACAAGACCGTGCACCACTACCTGCTCGAAGCCACCGGCGGCGAACTCACCATAGAGAATGACCCGGACCACGAGGCAGTGGACGTTGCCTGGGTTCCGCTGGCTGTGCTGGGCCGCAGGCTGTCCTTCCCCAACGAGCGGCGGATCGCGGACCTGGCCCGGGAAGTCCTGCCCAAGTACCGCTGACGCACCGCGCGGGACAGGCACCGGCTTTTGAGGAAAAACGGCCGCCGGGTGAGAGCATAAGGACATAATGGCCGTTCAGAATCCTGCTCCCAGTACCGCCCGCTCAAGTGCCGTCATGGCTGCGGGAACTATGGTCTCCCGTGTACTCGGGCTGGTCCGCACCTCCCTGCTCGCCGTCGCTATTGGCGGAGCCGGCGGCGTCACCGACCTTTTCTCCATCGCCAACGTCCTGCCGAACTTCATTTACCTCCTGGTAGCGGGCGGGGTGTTTAACGCCGTCCTGGTTCCGCAGATCATCAAGGCAAGCAAGCGCGAGGACCGGGGCGCGGAATATGTCTCTCGGATCATGACGCTGAGCCTGCTGTTCCTGGGTGCCGTGGCCCTGGTTGTCACCGTCGCCGCTCCGCTGGTCCTTTCGGTGGTCACGGAACTGACGGGCGACGAGCTGGCGCTGGCCACGGTGTTCGCCTATTGGCTGTTCCCGCAGATCCTCTTCTACGGTGCATACGCCGTGATTGGCCAGGTACTGAACGCCAACGGCCGGTTCGGCGCCTACATGTGGGCTCCCGTGGTCAACAACGTGGTCGCGATCAGCGGATTGATTCTTTTCATCAACCTGATCGGCCGGCAGACCAGCGAACAGTTCACGCCGGATAACTGGACGTCCTCCGCCACCCTGATCCTCGCCGGAAGCACCACCCTGGGCGTTGCGCTCCAGGCCCTGGTCCTGCTGGTCCCGCTGAAGAAGCTCGGACTGGGCCTGCGGCCTATTTTCGGAATTCGCGGAGTCGGCCTGGGTGAAACCGCGCGGGTGGCCAAGTGGACCATCATCACAATGCTCGTGGGCAACGGCGCTTACCTCGTCTATACGAACGTAGCTTCCATCGCCTCCGAGGCCAGGGAGTCCTTCCTGGCCATGGACCCGCCACGGCTGATCGCCGGCCAGTTCAACCTTGAAACCGGCGCGATGCTCTACATCATTCCGCACTCCGTCATCACGCTTTCCCTGGCTACGGTGCTCTTCAACCGCATGTCCCATGCCTTTGTGGAGAAGGACCTCGACGGCGTCCGGGAGACCATTTCGCGGGGGCTGCGGGTCATCGGTGTGGCAACCGTCTTCAGCGCCGCCCTCATGGTGGTCCTGGCCGGGCCCATCGGCATGTGGTTCGGCGGCGGTTCCAACGCCACCGCCGTCATCCAGGGCCAGGTCCTCGTCCTGCTGGCCGTGAGCGCGCCGTTCCTCAGCGCGACGTTCCTGATGAACCGTGCGTTCTACGCCAGCGAGGACGCCAAGACCCCCATGGTCATGCAGCTCATCCTGGCGGCCCTGGGTATCGGCCTGGCGCTGGCTGCCGCGGCCCTGCCTGCGGACAAGATCGTCTTCGGCCTCGCGGTGGCCTACTCGATAGGCAACATTGCCGCCGTCGTACTCAGCCACGTCTTCCTGAACCGGAAACTTGGCCACTACGGTGCTGCCCAGATTTTCGATGTGCATGTGCGCCTCACCGTGGCGGCACTCGGTTCGGCGGCCGTTGGCGCTGCTGCATTGGCGCTGCTGGGCGGCTACAGCCCGGACGGCTTTGCGTGGCGTTCCCTGGTGAGCGCCACCATTGTCCTGGGTATCTGCGGTGCACTGATGGCCGCCGCCTACCTTGGGATGCTGAGAGTGCTCAAAGTCCGCGAACTGGATGAACTCCTGAAACCGGCGCTGGCGAAGATCCGGCGCCGGGGCTGATACGGCCAACTCAGGTTTTGGCCCTGCGCGCGGGTAGCATGGGTACAAAGTGGGCAGTACCGGATGGGCTTGGCCCAAAAGATACTGCCCTGGTCCGCACCGGCCGCCCCACCGGCGCCGGTGGCAACACAGCTTGCAGTCATAGCCGTTTCCACGGGAGGAACACGTGCCACAGCCGGTAAATGCTGGGTCAGTGCTGGGCGGCCGATACAAGGTCACCGCACAGGTCCTGGCCTCAGCAGAGAATGACCTCGTCCTCGACGGCGTGGACCAGGTACTCAACCGTGCCGTAAGCATCCTCGTCGCTGCACCCCAGAACGCCAGCCAAGTCAGTGCCAGCGCCCGTGAAATCGCGATTGGCGAGCGTCACTCCACGGTCCAGATCCTCGATCTGGGCGTCAGCGACGGACGCACCTACCTGGTCACCTCGAAGGGCAACGCCGCAGACCTGCTTGACCTGGTCATCGAGCGAGACGCGCCCTACGTGGAACCGTTCTTCACGGACACGCTCGGGTCGGAGATCTTCGGAGTGGCACGTTCCCGTGAGCCTGAGACGGTCGAGGAAGACCGTTACGTCGAAGAGCACGCACCGCGGGACCGCAAGCCGCTGCTCTCCAACCTGCCCAAGCCGCACCTGCCGCGCTTCGGGCGCGGTGCCGGAGCAGCTGGCGCTGCCGGCGCAGGCGCTGCCGGGGTGGCCGGTGCGGAAGCCGAGCGGGACCTTGAGTTCGGCGGCCCGCAGGAGGCACCCGCCGAGGCCGCGACCGGCGCCGCCGTCGTTCCTCCGCCTCCCAGCCAGAGCCCGCGGACGGCGTCCTACTCTGCGCCCACCCGCGACACCCCCGCGCAGTCCCCCAAGGTCAGCCGCTGGGAAGAAGAGGAAGACGACTTCCCGGCCGAAGGCTACGCAACGGCCGGCTCCGGAGACCGCCGGGCCTCCAACTTCCCGCGCACCGCGCTGGGAGCGGACTACGAAACCGAAGAAGAGTACGACGGCTACGACGACGATGAGGACCAGCCCGCCCGCGGCAGCGACCGTAAATCCGGGCGCCTCCTGGTAGGCGGAATCCTCAGCGTCATCCTGCTGGTGGCAGTGGTGCTCGTCTTCACCAACCTTGGCCGCGTGGGAGACATGTTCGCGTCGGGGGACCCATCGCCGACGGTTTCCGAACAGCCGGCAACCACCGAAGAACCCGCTGAAGTCCCCGGAGCGGAGCTTCCGGCTCCCGTTACCACCGGAATTACGCGCCTGGTGCCCGGAAACCAGGAACTCGATTCGGTGAACGACGCCGCGCTGCCTCAGATCATTGACGGCAACCCTGCCAGCTACTGGTCCAGCTACGTGTACGCCTCGGATACCTTTGGCGGGCTGGCCCCGAGCCTGGCACTGGTCGTTGAACTGGAGGAGGAATCCGCCATTTCCAAGGTGGACATCACCCAGCTCAACGGCAGCGGCGGCAACTTCTCCGTCATGCTCAATGACTCCCCTTCCCTGGAGGGTGCCACCACCGTGGCACAGAGCGGCTTCACCGGGCCCGAAACCTCCATCACCGTGCCCAAGGGCGCGGACGGGGAACCGGCGTCGGCAAGCTACGTGATCATCAACTTCACCCAGCTGCCGCGCCTCAGCGGAGTGCAGGCCGAGTACCCCTGGGGCCTGCGGATCGCCGAGATCGGCGTGTCCTGACCCACGCATTCAGGCTGACGGGAACCGGCCCTGCAGCCCATCATGTGACGCGGGAGCCATTCGGAATAAGCTGTTCCGTGTCAGTGTTGTGAGGTGTGATTGGCGGTTCCACATGTTCCGCCCGCATTGTTCTACCGGAGCTCCACAAAGCCAAGGAAACACCAGGAAAGAGGTTCACAGCACGTGAGCACAGATATTCGTCCCGAAGCCGCTGGTTCCGGCCAGGAAGTCCGTGATGTCATCATCGTTGGATCCGGCCCTTCCGGTTACACCGCCGCCATCTACACGGCCCGGGCGAACCTCAAGCCTCTGCTGATCGCCAGCTCGGTCACCGCCGGCGGTGAGCTCATGAACACCACCGACGTGGAGAACTTCCCGGGCTTCCCGGAAGGCATCATGGGCCCTGACCTGATGGCCGGGCTAGAGAAGCAGGCCGACCGTTTCGGTACCGAGATCCTCTTCGAAGACGTTACCTCCGTAGACCTTGCCGGCGACATCAAGAAGGTCACCATCGGCACCGGGGAAACCTTCCTCTCCCGCTCTGTGATCATCTCTACCGGCTCCGCCTACCGCGAACTGGGACTCGAAGACGAGAAGCGGCTTTCCGGCCGCGGCGTCAGCTGGTGTGCAACCTGCGACGGTTTCTTCTTCAAGGGCCAGGACATCGCCGTCATCGGCGGCGGCGACTCTGCGCTGGAAGAGGCCCTGTTCCTGACCAAATTCGCTTCCTCGGTCACCATCGTCCACCGCCGGAACACGCTGCGTGCCTCCAAGATCATGCAGGACCGTGCCCTGGCCAACGAAAAGATCCGTTTCGTCTGGGATTCCGAGGTTGTCGGGATCCACGGCGAGGACAAGGTCACCGGCATCCGCCTGCGCAGCACGGTGGACGGAGCGGAGTCGGAGCTCAACGTAACCGGCATCTTCGTGGCGATCGGCAACGATCCGCGCGTGGACCTGGTCCGCGAGCAGCTGGAACTGACCGAGGCCGGGACCATCGCCGTCCAGGGACGCACTTCGAAGACCTCCCTCCCGGGCGTCTTCGCCGCCGGTGACGTCATCGACCCGACCTACCGCCAGGCCATCACCGCCGCCGGTTCCGGCTGCGTAGCGGCCCTCGACGTCGAGCACTACCTCGCAGACGTCGCCTCCACGGTGACCGCGGCCACCGTTCCCACCCCGGCGTCGGAAACCGTTTCCGAGAACGCTTCCGTCTAGAGATCCACAAGGAGCAAGAACCATGAGCAACGCCAAAGACGTAACGGATTCCTCGTTCAGCACCGACGTGCTGGCAGCCGACAAGCCGGTCATCGTGGACTTCTGGGCCGAGTGGTGCGGACCGTGCCGCATGCTCTCCCCCATCCTGGATGACATCGCCGCTGAGTACTCGGACAAGGTCGACGTCGTAAAGGTCAACGTCGACGACAACCCGGCCATCGCCGCGAAGTACGGCATCACTTCCATTCCGGCGGTCTACGTCTTCAAGGGCGGTGAGGTTGCGGCCACGTCCATCGGTGCCAAGCCGAAGCAGGTCCTTGAGCAGGAATTCGCGGCCTACCTGAAGTAGGTCCCCACTATGCATCCGACGGACGAGAGTCTGCGGAGGCTGGACTCCAGCCGGCGCGTGGTGGCGCTTCGTGAAGCGCTGCTGCGTGCCGGCATTTCCATGTCCTACCTCGCCCCCGACTCGGTCAATAACCCGGCGGTCTTCGACGACCACGTGGACGCAGCCGTGCGCGCCTTCCAGCAGAGCCGCGGCCTGATTGTCGACGGCGTTGCCGGGCCCGACACCCAGCGCGCGCTGGCCGAGGCGCAGTTCCGTTTTGGGGACCGGGTACTCGCCTTCTCCGAGGATCAGCCTGCGGTACGCGGAGACGACGTCGCGGAGCTGCAGCGCCACCTCTCCCACCTGGGTTTCTACTACGGCCACATTGACGGGGAGTTTGGGGTCCGAACCCGCTACGCGGTGGCCGAGCTGCAGGAGAACCTAGGGATTCCCGGCACCGGCGTCTGTGACGGGGACACGATGACCGCTATGTCACGCGTCAACCGGGCAATTTCACCCAGCCAGGCGTATGCACTGCGCGACTACGAGCGGCTGGACCGCTCCACGGCAGCGCTGCGCGGACGGACCATCACCCTCAACACCGGCAAGTCCACGACGCCCTCCGCGCATGTTGCCGAGCGGTTGACCGGAGAGCCCCTCACCGAACTGCTGGTGGCTACTGACGTGCGGGTACGGGTTGAGCGCATCCTGCGGGAGTTCGGCGCAGAGGTGGTGGAGTTCGACGCCGCTGCTGCCGCAGAGGGAGCCCCAGGCCGCACACCAAGCCTGAACGTGAACATCCACTGTGACTGGCTGGACCAGCCGGCGGCCTCGGGTATAGCCGCCTACTACTGGGGGCTTCCCGTCACGGGTGAGCCGCGGTCCCCCATTGGCCAGCGCGCAGCCATCCTCATGATCAAGGAGCTCGCCGCGCGTACCGACATGGCAAGTCTCGGCGTGCACGCCCGCACGTGGGACACGCTCAAGCTGCCGGGCATCCCTTCCGTCGGAATCGATCTTGGGTACCTCAGCAACTTCCACGACGCACACCGGCTTGCTGATCCGGTGTTCCGGCAGACGGTCGCGGATTCGATTGTCATCGCCATCCAGCGCCTGTACCTGCTGGAGGAGGAAGACCAGCCCACCGGCACCCTGGCACTCGATGACGTGAGCCGTTTCAACCCGATGGAAGACCGCCGCCGGGTTTCCGGCCTCTAATAACCCCGTAAATGCCGCGCAGACCAGGATTTGGTCTGCGCGGCATTGCTCATTTTGTTGGGACACTATTCCGTGTTGTTTCTGCCGTGAAACTACCGGTCTGGGAGCCATTCCGTTCCAAGCACGGCCTCCGACCACCGTCACGTTAGCTTTGTGTCCTGGCACTCGCGCGGCCCCGGCATAGTCATCCCGATGCTCGGCCCCCTAGTGGCAACGCGAGAAGCAGCTGCAGTTTTGAGCCATTCGGGTGAGCTAGGGAGGAAGTTATGGGCAAGGTTGTCTTGTAGGGATGCGTTTCGGTTGACGGCCATATATCGGACGAACAGGACCAGCCAGGGCCGCTGTTCGACTGGCTGACCAACGGCGACGTCGCACTGGGCGCCGATGGTCAGCTTCGGGTTACTCAGACCTCCTACGATTACACCCAGTCGTACTGGGACCGGATCAGCGTGACGATCGCCGGGCGTCGGGTGTTTGACCTGACGGATGGCTGGGGTGGGGCACCACCATCGGGTGTGGACCACATGGTGATTGTTACGCGCAGGCCTCCCCCAGAGGGTTGGGGGTCCGCGAGGCTCATTTTTCTTCGCCGACGGGGTTGAGGCAGCCGTTGCCAGGGCCCAAGATCTGGCCCGCGATCGGATAGTCGAAGTTGCCGCCGGTGACATCGGTGGACAGACATTCGCTGCCGGCTTCGTCGATGAGGTGCGGATGGATATTGCCCCCGTTGCGTTCGCGGCAGGTCACCGCTTTTTCGGCAGCGTCGACGCTATGCACTCCCTCGGCGATCCCCGGTGGTTACCGGCAAGGGAGTACTCCACGTGCGCTATGACGTTCATGCGATGTAGTGGATCGATGCGCAGCGGTGTCGCCCATTCCGGGATGCTCAAATACTCGCACTCACTTGGACCATTACCTACCTGCGCCTCGGTATCTACTCACGGTCGCTGTAGGCACTACGCGAAGTAGCTACGCTATTTATGCCGGCCGGCGTTGAGATCATTCTAGTATCGAGCAACCCCGTAGCTGATGCCCAGTAGATCGCACGGGATTCTCGCGGAGCTCGACGACACTCGGCCCGCGGATGTACTCCTTCGAAAATGCGAGGTGCCGAGCCGTTCCTCGTCAATTCCTGCCGCTGATTCGGCACCCGCAGGTGTTTCACGTGAAACGCGTACAGTCAGCCCGGTGTCGCAGTTATCACGCGTGGGTCCGGCGTAGACTTCCGAAATGAAAGCCGTGAGTACCTGTCAGACCCAAATCTCTCCGGGGTTTTCATTACATTCTCATTGTCGATGGTTGTGCTGGCGCCACCTAGTCTGTGAATAGCTCGGTGTTCTCATCGCGGTCCTTGATGGGTGAGCCGGAGGGGTGTGTGGCGCCCGCATGAAAACAACAAGCACGATTCCTGTGTTGCATCCGCCTACTTTGCGGGACGGCAACGTTCAATGGCTCCGGCTGGCCCGATAGTCCACCACGGTTAGAACGCGGGACTCGCTCGCGCACAGGTTCCATGACAGTCTCCTCGGGATGATGCACGTAAGGATGCCAGTGACCGTGGGTAAGGCCTACCAACAACTGCATGGAGCCGTTTCGATTCCACGTAATTCCGCCGCACCTGGGCGCTGAAAATACGAGGTCACCTTAGGAACCGCCATCGGCTGAGGAACTCCCTCTGTACGCGACTATTGTCAGCAGCGGCGTCAAGCTTGCCGCAACCTTGTAGTGCTGGTACAGACGGCCATGAGGGACTCCCGCCGCATCCCTCGTGCCCCTGCAGCCGGCCGTGCCGAGGCCAGGACGGGCCGTTTCACGTGAAACGATGACGACGTTCAGCGTGCTATCTGAGGTGCCAGGGCAACCCACGAGGCAAACGAGTGAGTCGAAAGGCGTGTGACTGGGCCGGAAGCACTCACCGCGAAGAGCGCACCGACAGGACTATGGCGCAACGTTGGATATTCTCCGCGCATTAGGACTGGATCGAAAAGTGGCTGCCTTAAAGTAGCTACATCCATGCGGCGCGGGGCTGATCCGGCCCATGGCATACCGTATAGACCCGATGGCTCGACGAACTACCTGCGCACGGGCTCATTGCGAGTTGCCGCTTGTCGTGGCCAAGGAAATACGGAGGGTTTGCCACGCCGACAGAGGCCGCACATGTGGGCGTCGCCGACAGCCGATGTATTTGTGCGTCGCCGACACGGCATGCGATTGCCGCGCCCAGGGAACAGCCTGAAAATGATCGTCGTTTCACGTGAAACTGGGGGTCCGCATTCCTACGAACACCTGGCTTTCAAACCCGAGCCATTCGTTGGCAAGATCCCTGCACCCAATGAGCATCCTGAGGAACACAAGTTGCGTGCCATAGGGGATCACTACTGCCAAGAGGTGCACTGCAGTATGTCTTGAGCTCCGACAAGTGGAGCGAGGTTTCTGTACGAACTCTCTTGGAAGAATTGGGCGTAGACCTGTCAGCCGCGAAACAATGTTGCTGCATCTCCCCTCACCTCCGGGATCCGCTTTCAAGGACGTGTCGAAAGGCGCCGTTTCACGTGAAGCGGAACGAGCCAGGTGAAACAGCTGGGAACTTAGGCGTGGCGTGTTGATCCCGCGAATTAGCCCATAAACAGGACTGCTTCGCAGTAAACGCGGGATCGGTGTGGCCGTCACTGAGCCTGCACGACGTCGCCTGTGCTCCTTTGGGCACGCTCTAGTTGCCGTGTCAGCCCTCAGAGCTTCCCCTGAGCGGCGTCACGCTCGCAGGCGCCATGGCTGTGCGCACTCATCCCGGTTTCACGTGAAACAGCGCGAACTTACTCGAGTTCGTTCCAATTTGAAGCGAGACGTCAAGCATCCGAACGGAGACACCGAAAGAATTTGAGGGTGCTCTCGATCACCGGAAGGAAAGCGGAACCCAGAATAGTTCTTCCCCATGTGGTTTCCTTGGGACTAGGACCAGGAGTTCCTGTGTTTCACACCCCAGGCACACATACCTATTTGGTTGTAATGATCGAAATGGTTATGAGGTGCTGGTCGAACAAACCTCCTTTGTTGATGTCAGTTTTCCATATTCGGGGTCGACCTTCACGTTCGTTGCCCACCGGCGGACAGTCCTCCACAGCCTTGCTTCAAATGGTGCACGCTATGTCCTAGCTCGCTTAACTCGCGTGACAGACCGTTTCACGTGAAACGCTGTCAGCCCATACGGGCAACGACTTCAAGAAACCAGGCGCCCCAAGCTGCTTTTGTATTCAACACCTTGTGGCACTAACAACCCAACTTGCATGTGGGTGCGTCAGGACATCTATAAGGTCTCACACGCCGTGACATTATGCGCGGGCGCGAAAGGTTATGAAGCTACGACTTACATGTTTCACGTGAAACTTCACGACCGCTTAAGTTACCTCCGCATCGCCTGGCGCCCCGTAGTACTCTTACGGCCGGAAGGCGGGTAGTGCCTTACCGACAGGACACTGAAGGATTGTCGAATGGGGGTTTTGTTCCTGGCCTTACGGCTAGCGTCAACGTTTGCTGGAAACCGGCGGTTCCGCACCGACAGAAAATGGGCCGCTGTTTCACGTGAAACAGCGGCCCATCCAGGACTTGGTCATGCCACTCTATGAAGCAGCGCCCTCTACGGGGTTCAGCACTGACATAATGCGATTCAAGTCATCAACGCTCGCGAACTCGATGCTGACCTTACCCTTGCGCGCTCCGAGGGTAATCTTGACGTTCGTGTCAAGGCGGTCGGACAGTGAGTTTGCCAAGTAGTCCAGCCTCTCATGCCGGGCACCTACCTTCGGCTTGGCTTCCTTCGCCGGACGGCGGATCCCGTCAGACAGCGAGACGACTTCCTCCGTGGCCCGAACGGACATTCCTTCTGCTACGATCTTCTGCGCGAGTTTCTCCATCTCGGCAGGATCGTTGAGACCCAGAAGCGCCCGTGCATGACCAGCTGACAGTACACCCGCTGCGAGCCTGCGTTGCACCAGCGGAGGGAGCTTCATCAACCGAAGGGTGTTGGATATCTGCGGTCTGGACCGGCCGATACGCTCTGCGAGTTCCTCATGGGAGCATTCAAAATCGTCCAGAAGCTGCTGGTACGCGGCAGCCTCTTCGAGCGGATTCAGCTGGCTGCGGTGCAGGTTCTCCAGCAGGGCGTCACGGAGAAGATCCACGTCCTGGGTAGACCGGATGATCGCAGGTACCGCGGTGAGGCCGGCCTCTCGGCTGGCACGCCACCTCCGTTCACCCATGACGAGTTCGTATGGATGGTCATCGTCGCCCTCAGCGGATGGACGGACGACGATCGGCTGGAGCACTCCAATTTCTCTGATGGAGTGGACCAGTTCCGACATGTCATCTTCATCAAAGACGCTGCGTGGCTGCTTCCGGTTGGGGTGGATCGAGTCGATCGGCAGCTCCGCGAACCGCGCACCGGGAACCTCCATCAACGTTTCACGTGAAACGGTGTCGCCTTCGCCTACGGGAGGAGTGTCGCCCTCGTCTACAGCAGGACGAGTCTTGTCTTCCGCTGCAGCATCCTGTGCACCGGTGACTGCGGCGATGCGGCCGGCATCTGGGTCAGCGTCCTTGGGAGCCCTTCCTGCGGGCTTGGATGCCGCCTTCCGTGCCTCAGCCTTCCCGGTGGGCTGATCGGCCTCCACAGTCGCAGTAGGCGGCGTTTCCAGGGAGCGGTCCGATACGGTTTTACGCCCTGTAGTCCCCGTACGGGTGGAGGAGGACCGCGTTACGGGTTTTTTCTTTGCGGGCGTCTGCAACGCCTCTTTGTTGATTCCCGCTCCGCGCCGCGGTCCGCTGGTGCGCGCAGCTCCTGCCTCATCACTAACGGAGGTAAAGAACAGATCGACCGGCCGCCCGGCACGTGCAGACTGGCCTGATTCAGTTGCTTCAGCAGGCTCAGCAGCACTGGGGATCAACGCGCCCAGACCCCGGCCCAAACCACGACGCTTTTCGGTCATGGGTAAGTCCTTCCCTTATGCGCACAGCAAGCGGCATGGATTGATTGTGAATGTATTCTACGGTTGAAGGCCGCCGGGGCCCGGCAACCCGGAGGGAGTGTCTAGAAGGATCGCTGGGAGATCTCGGCAGCGGCTTCCAGGTAGGACAGTGCACCCGTGGATGAGGGGTCGTACGTCATGACCGTCTGCTGGTAGCTGGGAGCCTCAGAAATGCGCACCGAACGCGGAACAACGGCCGAGAGAACCTGCTGCGGGAAGTGCTCCCGTACTTCGGCTGCAACCTGTGCAGCGAGGTTGGTGCGGCCGTCGTACATCGTGAGCAGGATCGTGGAGACAACCAGGTCGGCGTTCAGGTGCTTCTGGATCATTTCGATGTTCTTCAGCAGCTGGCTGAGGCCCTCAAGGGCGTAGTACTCACACTGGATGGGAATAAGGACTTCCCTGGCTGCCACGAATGCATTCACCGTCAACAGGCCGAGGCTCGGCGGGCAGTCAATGAAAATGTAGTCAAGCCGTTCCTCGCCGGCGGCCTTGCGCTCGGCAGCGTACACGTCGATTGCCCGGCGGAGGCGCTGCTCGCGTGCCACGAGGGAGACCAGCTCGATCTCGGCGCCCGCCAGGTGGATAGTTGCCGGCGCGCAGATCAGATTCTTGATGTCCGGGCACTGGGCTACAACATTGGCCAGCGGCAGGTCATCGATGAGGACGTCATAGATGCTCTCGACGTCGGCTCGATGGTCAATTCCCAGGGCCGTTGAGGCATTTCCCTGCGGATCGATATCGATAACCATGACGTTGAGACCAGCCGTCGCCAGCGCCGCAGCAATGTTGACGGTTGTAGTCGTCTTGCCAACGCCGCCTTTCTGATTGCTCACCGTCATGATCCGGGTCTCTGCCGGACGTGGCAGCACGCGGCCCATCAGCTTCTCGCGGCGGCGGGTCTCGCTGGCCAGCTCGCGGGCTAGCGGCGTGCTCTCGTCCATCAGATCCATAACGTCTACCGGCTCGGACGGGAGGACCGCCTGGCCGGCTACACCACCTTCGCTGGTCTCGGATTCAGGCACATCGGATGCGCCGGCAGACTGTGTTGGAACAGCATGTCCTGTTTCACGTGAAACAGGCAAGTGAGTCTCCGGCTTCTCAACCTCTTTAGGTTGTGACCTTGAGAAAGGCGAGGAGAAGGCAGAGCCGAGCGCAGCAAAGGGGGGAATTCGTTTTGCGGCAGAATCGCGCACACTCACCGGGACATGCTCACTTTCACAACATAAGGCATTACTGCCACTAGCCTATCGGCTGCCCCGGGAAATATCGGGATCGGTCCGGGTGTGTGCACAGCGCAAGAACGCTGTGCGGGACTAAACCACAATCCGCACGACTGTGGTGTGCTCCTCGAGGACGTCTGACCCGGCAGTCACCACCGTGGTTTCCTTCCCGCCCAGCTTGCGGATCTGCTTTGCCGCTTTTTCGATTTCCTCGGCAGCGCTTCGTCCCTTGATAGCCAGGACAACCCCGGAGCCTCCCAGGAGCGGAATCGTCAGGCCGGAGAGTCCGGACAGGGCGGAGACCGCACGGGCAGTCACAACATCCACGTCCACCTTGCCAACGGCCTGCTCAGCACGTCCGCGGATGACAGAGACGTTATCCAGTTTGAGGTCTTCAATCACTTCGTTGAGCCACGTAACCCGCCGTTCAAGCGGCTCAATGAGCGTCATCGAAAGGTCCGGCCGGGCAATCGCCAGGCAGAGACCGGGCAATCCGGCACCGGATCCGACGTCCGCAACCTTGCTGCCCTGCGGAATAAGCTCAGCCACAACGGCACAGTTCAGCACGTGGCGGCTCCATAGCCGGGGAACCTCACGGGGTCCGAGGAGGCCCCGTTCCATCCCCGAAGTTGCCAGGTGCTCAACGTAACGCTCGGCCAGGGGCAGACGGTCACCAAAGACCTTAACCGCCGCCGCATGTTCGGCAGGCGTTATCTCAACCACGTGAAAACAATCCTTGTC
Organism: Arthrobacter sp. IK3; assembly: GCF_051337705.1. Taxonomy (NCBI): domain Bacteria; kingdom Bacillati; phylum Actinomycetota; class Actinomycetes; order Micrococcales; family Micrococcaceae; genus Arthrobacter; species Arthrobacter sp. IK3. The sequence continues at coordinate 105,184 of NZ_JBPPSW010000002.1, forward strand.
CTAGATAAGTACTCGCGGATCCCGAACCGGCGAAGCTAAGCGTCGGAGAGGGACACCACGATATGCCGGCCTGCGCCTTCGCCCTCGGACTCGCTGACGAGTCCAAGCTCCGCTACGGCGTCGTGCACGATTTTGCGTTCATAGGCGCTCATCGGAGCCAGGGCAATATCCTTGCCCGACGTCTTGGCGCGTAAGACAGCGTCCTCGGCGATGCGGTGCAGTTCCTCGCTGCGCTCCCTGCGGTATCCGGAGATGTCCAGCACGAGGCGTGAGCGGCTGTCCGTGGCAGTCAGTACGGAGAGGCGGGTCAGCTCCTGCAGGGCCTCAAGGACCTCACCGTCGCGGCCCACGAGGGCCTGGAGACCGGAGTCGTCGCCCTCCTCGGAAACCACCGAGATGTAGGTGCGGCCGCTGCGGACCTCAATGTCGATATCACCATCGATATCGGCAATGTCCAGCAGTTCCTCGAGGTAGTCGGCGGCTACGTCGCCCTCTTCCTCCAGACGGCTTGCAGCACCGTTGCCGGCAGCCAGTTCTTCCACGGTCTCGTCGACGTGCTCAGTACTCATCTTTTCTTCCTGTTCTTGCGCTGGGGCTGCTGGCGCTGGCCCTTGGCGGGGACGGGTACTTCTTCGGCGGGCTCGGTCTTCTTTTCACCCAGCAGGGGGACCATGGGCAGGCCCTTGGCGGCACGGCGTTCGGCCAGGGCCTTGGCTGCGGGGGAACCGGGAGTAGGCATACGGCGGATGACGAAGAACTGCTGTGCCATGGTCCACAGGTTGGTGGTGGTCCAGTAGATCAGGACACCGATGGGGAAGTTGATGCCACCAATGCCGAATACCAGCGGCAGTACGTACAGCATCATCTTCTGCTGGCGCATGAACGGGCTCTGCAGCGCTTCTTCAGACATGTTCTTGGACATGATCTGCTTCTGCGTAATGAACTGCGAGGCAGTCATGGCGATGATCATGATGATCGAGAGGACAACGACTGACGTGTGGCCCTCAGTGCCGAATCCGTGGAGCAGCGACGACGAGAGCGGAGCGCCCAGGATGGTCGCCTCATCGAACTGAACGACGGCGTCGTGGCTCAGCGCGCCGATCCCCTCGCCGCCGGAGCTGGCGTTGGAAACGCCGTTCAGCACCTGGAACAGGGCAAAGAAGAACGGCATTTGGATCAGCATTGGCAGGCAGGCGGCGAACGGGTTGGTGCCGTGCTTCTTGTAAAGCGCCATCTGCTCCTGCGTCATTGCCTGGCGCGAGAGCTGGTCCGTCTTGCCCTTGTACTTCTGCTGCAGCTTGCGCAGGTCAGGCTGCAGCGACTGCATGCCCCGCTGGGCTTTGATCTGCTTGACGAAGACCGGGATCAGGGCGGCCCGGATGACGATAACCAGGCCAATGATGGAAAGGGTCCAGGTCCAACCGGAGGCGGCGTCCATCCCAAGGAAGACAAATCCCTCGTGGAAGATCCACATGATCCATGACACCACCCACTTGAATGGAAACATGATCGTGTCGAAGAAACCCATTTACACTCCTCAAGCCGCCGAGCGGCTGTCTTCGTCTGCCGGAATCACGGGATGATTCAGCACAATAATCTTGGGAACTGACTCCTGGGGCCAGGTCCGGCCACCGGCGGGCACATGGTCCACTCCGCCGTCGTTCCAGGGGTGGCACCGTACGAGCCTCCGGCCTGCCAGCCAGCTCCCCTTCACCGCGCCGTACACGGTGATGGCCTCCAGGGCGTAAGCCGAGCAGGAAGGGAAGAAACGGCACACCGGACCGTAGAGCGGGGAGACCACCTTGCGGTAGGCGATGAGGAAACCGATGAGAAGATTCCGCGGCAGGTGCCAGACAAAGAGCAGAACAGCACGGAAAAAGGCAGCACTGGCAGAGGCCTTCGCCGGATCACTTCCGGTGCGGCCCATGCTCTGCCCCTCCCTCATCTGTGTGGATCTTGCCGGGAAAGCTTGTTCAAACATGCGCAGAGGGCACCTGCGTAGTCGGCGCTTAACTGCGCCCACGACGCCGACGCCGCCGGCGGCAGCGCTCTGACGACAATGTCCAACCCGGTGGGGTTTTCTGCCAGGCTCTGCGCTGCTGCTTCTCTCAGTCTTCTCTTAACGAGGTTGCGTGTCACGGCGTTCCCGACTGCCTTCGACACAATGAACCCGACGCGCGTAGGCGCGGCCGGGTTTGGCACTGCATATAAGACTACGTTCCGGCGCCCGCTTCGGGCACCGGAACGTACGGTATGGGAAAAATCCGCCGACGACCGTACCCGGTTCCTCGCGGCCAGCATTCAGGACGCCAGGATGGTGGGACTGAGCTGCTGCTGCAGCATCGGCAAACCTAAGGCTGTTTTACGCCGACAGTTCGGTGCGGCCCTTGGAACGGCGTGCAGAAAGGATGGCACGGCCGGCACGGGTACGCATGCGAAGGCGGAAGCCGTGCTTCTTGGCACGACGGCGGTTATTCGGCTGAAAAGTCCGCTTGCTCACGGTGGTTACTCCAAGACAATATGCGCTGCGCCTGCTGCATCAAGGGGGAAGCACAAGCGGCGCTAAGTTTTCATGTGACTGACTACGCTCAACCCGGACCTGGACCCTGATTCCCAGAACCCTGATGGGCATGAATGAGTGCAGATAGCAGACACAAAGGACTACTCAACGTTAGGTGAGAGCCCCAATCCAGTCAAACCGGGGATCCACGGCCTGTGAGCCCGAAACTATCAACACCTGTGGACAAGTGCCGCGGACCACGCTCCAGCGTGTCATTGTGAGTGACATCCCAAGTCCCGCAGGGGCGCAGGAATCCAGCTACCGGCTGGGGAAAACTTGATCTAGGCTTGGCGCGGGGCATTTATCCACCGCTGTGTATAACTCTGTGGATGAGCTCCCCGGAATCCAAGCCTGGATCCCGGTTTCTTAGACCGCCCGGATCGGGCGTCACGAGAGGTTTTTGTGGGTACGGACGAAATCAACGATGTCGGCAGCTCCTGGCGCAAGGTCATCCGGACGCTGGAGTCCGATGACAGGGTCTCGCCCCGGCAGCGCGGATTCGTGGTCCTGGCCCAGGCCCAGGGCCTGATCGGCACTACCCTGCTGGTCGCCGTACCTAATGAACTGACCCGCGAAGTCCTCCAGACACAGCTGAAAAACATCCTCGACGAAGTCCTCAAGACCGTCTTTCAGGCGGACATCCAGTGCGCATTCGTGATCGACGCCGATCTGACGCCGGTAGTACAGGCGGAACCGGAGCCCGAGCCGGAAGAAGCTTCCCCCTCGCCCGTCCCGACCGGCGAGAGTGCGCCGTCGCCCACTCCGCCGAGCACGTCCCAGGAATTCGGCCGGCTGAACCCCAAGTACGTTTTTGAGACTTTCGTCATCGGTTCGTCCAACCGCTTTGCCCACGCAGCCGCAGTTGCGGTGGCCGAGGCGCCGGCGAAGGCCTACAACCCGCTCTTTATCTACGGTGACTCCGGACTGGGCAAGACCCACCTCCTCCACGCGATTGGGCACTACGCCCGCCACCTCTACACTGGCATCCGTGTGCGCTACGTGAACTCCGAGGAATTCACCAACGACTTCATCAACTCCATCCGCTATGACGAGGGCGCGAGTTTCAAGCAGCTCTACCGCAACGTGGACATCCTTCTTATTGACGACATCCAGTTCCTCGCCAACAAGGACGCAACGCAGGAAGAGTTCTTCCACACCTTCAATGCGCTGCACAACCACAACAAGCAGGTGGTAATCACCTCTGACTTGCCGCCCAAGCAGCTCTCCGGGTTCGAAGAACGCATGCGGTCGCGTTTCGAATGGGGCCTGCTCACGGATGTCCAGCCTCCGGAGCTGGAAACCCGCATTGCGATCCTGCGCAAGAAAGCGATCGGGGATTCGCTCAGCGCCCCGGACGATGTCCTCGAATACATCGCCTCGAAAATCTCGACCAACATCCGCGAACTCGAAGGGGCACTGATTCGCGTCACCGCGTTCGCCAGCCTTAACCGGCAGCAGGTTGACGTGGGCCTGGCGGAGATTGTCCTCAAGGACCTCATTACCGACGACGGCGCCCAGGAAATCACTGCGGCCTCCATCCTTGGACAGACAGCGGCGTACTTCCAGATCAGCCTGGAAGAACTGTGCAGCAAGTCGCGCACCCGGACCCTGGTGACCGCGCGGCAGATCGCCATGTATCTCTGCCGCGAACTGACTGACATGTCGCTTCCGAAAATCGGTCAGGAACTCGGTGGACGGGACCACACCACCGTTATCCACGCTGACCGGAAGATCCGTGAACTCATGGCTGAGCGCCGGGCCATCTACAACCAGGTCACGGAGCTGACTAACCGCATCAAGCAGCAACAGCGCGAAGCCTAGAAATCCGCGCCAGCGCAGGGATGTAATGGCCCCGAAGGGGCTCGAAATTAACAGATGTGGACAAGGGTGTGGATAACTCGGTGGACAACCCCGAACTTCCAGTGCTTCCCTGTGGATACGCGGAACGACAAAAAAGTTCCCAACACCCGCCCTCAGCGCGTAGGCTGGCCATCCACAAGTTATCAACAGGCTTAAAACGCAGATTCGGGCCGATGGGGCTGGTTGTCCACAGTATCCACAGGAGTTATTAACACTACGAATCTTAAGAAATTGGGTTCCACCAAATAACATCTGACCTTCCACGCCAAACATCCGATCTTCTCGATCGGGGATCTCCAAGGAACCGGAGCGTGGGCCCGGTGCTGTTGGGCAAACGCACAAAGCCCTCTCCCTGCCGGTAAGCCGTGCGGGGAAAACCACGCTGGCGGTAAGCTGGCACAGAGTATTGTTGTGATTCCCAGGCGGACAGCCCGGGCGGCACTGCCGCACGATTTGCTCCCTCACGTGTTCATGAAAGTTCAGTAGTACTGATAAGTACGTTGTGAAAGGCGGCACCCTGCAGTGAAGTTCAGAGTTGAGCGGGATGTCCTGGCCGAGGCGGTTACGTGGACAGCGCGGTCCCTCTCCCCCCGCCCGCCGATTCCTGTGCTTTCCGGCCTGCTGATCAAGGCCGAATCCGGTTCTCTTAGCATTGCCAGCTTCGACTACGAGATTTCGGCGAGGCTGCAGATCCCGGCGGACATCTCTGAAGAAGGCACCATCCTTGTCTCGGGCCGGCTCCTGGCAGAAATCTGCCGCAGCCTTCCCTCCGCACCGGTGGATGTGGAAACCGATGGTTCGAAGGTCACGCTTACCTGCCGCAACAGCCGCTTCAACCTGGCAACCATGCCGGTCTCGGAATACCCCGAACTGCCGGCACTTCCGGACGTCAGCGGCGTCGTCGACGGTGATGCCTTCGCGCAGGCCGTTTCACAGGTGATTATCGCCGCGAGCCGCGACGACACCCTGCCGATCCTCACCGGCGTACGGATGGAAATCGAAGATGATCTCATTACCTTCCTTGCCACCGACCGCTACCGGCTCGCCCTGCGTGAACTCCCGTGGAAGCCGGCAACCCCGGGTATCTCGACTTCCGCGCTGGTGAAGGCCAAAACCCTGAACGAAGTGGCAAAGACACTCGGCAGCGGCGGAGACCTGAACATTGCACTGTCGGGAGACAGCGAACTCATCGGTTTCGAAAGCGGTGGACGCCGCACTACGTCGCTGCTGGTGGACGGGGACTACCCCAAGATCCGCTCGCTGTTCCCGGAAAACACTCCGATCCACGCCACCGTGGAAACACATGCGCTGGTGGAAGCCGTGCGCCGCGTTTCGCTTGTTGCTGAGCGGAACACTCCCGTGCGCCTCGCCTTCACGGACGGACAGGTGACGCTCGACGCCGGTACCGGTGAAGATGCCCAGGCCTCCGAGGCGCTCGAGGCATCGCTCGTCGGCGACGACATCACCGTTGCCTTCAACCCGCACTACCTCAGCGAAGGCCTGGGTGCCTTCCCGAGCAAGTACGTGCGTTTTTCCTTCACCACCCCGCCGAAGCCGGCCGTGATCTCCGCGCAGGAAGAGCTCACCGGCGACGACCAGGAAGACTACCGGTACCTGCTGATGCCGGTCCGGCTGCCTAACCAGTAGGGCTTTCACCCGCATCTCGAGAGCCTTTCCAGTCCACGTCAGTGGACCTGAGCAGGGAGGAACCGACATGCATGTGGGTTTGATTGGACTCGGAAAGATGGGCCTTCCCATGCGGGAGAGGCTGCGTTCGAAAGGCATCCAGGTATCCGGATTCGACCGGAACCCAGTGTCCTCGGACGCAGGCTCGCTCAGGGACCTGGCGGCGCGGCTGACAGTTCCGCGAATCGTCTGGGTGATGGTTCCCAGCGGCAGCGCCACCTCTGCGGTCATCACAGACCTGGCCGAAGTGCTCAGCGAGGGAGACCTCGTCATTGAAGGCGGAAATTCCCGCTACACCGATGACCGGAAACACGCCGAGCAGCTGGCATCCCGGGGCATCCGGTACCTGGACTGCGGGGTCTCCGGCGGAGTCTGGGGACGGGAGACCGGATATGGACTGATGGTTGGCGGGGAAGAAGCCGACGTCATCGAAGCCATGCCGGTCTTCGACGCGCTGCGCCCTGACGGGGCACGCGAAGACGGGTTCGTGCACGCCGGCGCTGTAGGCGCTGGCCACTACGCCAAGATGGTGCACAACGGAATCGAGTACGGGCTCATGCAGGCCTATGCCGAGGGCTATGAACTCCTCGAATCACAGGACATCATCGAGGACACCGGAGGCATCCTCCGTGCCTGGCAGAGCGGAACAGTCATCCGTTCCTGGCTGCTGGAACTGGCGGTAAGGGCAGTGGAGGAAGACCCGGGGCTCAGCCGGATCGAAGGGTTCGTGGAAGACTCCGGGGAGGGCCGCTGGACCGTCGAGGAAGCACTGGCCGCGGAGGTTCCGGCGCCGGTGATCTCCGCAGCGGTGTTTGCCCGTTTCGCCTCGCGCCAGGAGGAGTCACCGGCGATGAAACTGGTCGCGGCCCTGCGCGGACAGTTCGGCGGGCACGCCGTAAGGCAGGTGTCCGGTCCGGAGTCCGCCGGGCAGGCCGCCCAGACAGAGGCAGAACAGGCCATAGGGGAAACAGGGGCCCCGGAGTAAGCGGTTGTAGGCTGGATGGGGATGGCCGGGAGCGGCTGGATGACAGACGCAGGGATTGGAAGGCAGGCACAGGTGGAGCAGCGTGTACGTTGATTACCTTTCCCTGACCGGTTTTCGCAGCTACAAGCAGCTTGACCTCAGCCTGAACCCCGGCGTCAGTGTCTTCGTGGGCCCCAACGGCACGGGAAAGACCAACATCGTCGAATCGATCGGCTATCTCGCGTCGCTTTCCTCCCACCGGGTGAGTTCCGATGCGCCGCTGGTGGCGTTCGACGCCGAACAGGCACTCGTTCGGGCACGCGTCCTCCGCGGTTCCCAGGCCACGGCGCTGGAAGTCGAAATCAACCCGGGCCGCGCCAACCGGGCCCGCATCAACCGGGCCAATCCGGTCCGTGCCCGGGACATCCTGGGCATCTGCCGGACCGTTCTCTTCGCCCCGGAAGACCTTGCCCTGGTCAAGGGCGACCCCTCGGCCCGCCGCCGCTTCCTCGATGACCTGATCGTTTCCCTGGTACCGCGGCATGCTGCAACCCGGGCAGATTATGAGCGCGTCCTGAAACAGCGCAATGCACTGCTGAAATCCGCGCGGATCAGTGGCCGGTTCACTTCCGCCCATGAAGCCACGCTTGAGGTGTGGGACCACCACATGGCCGAGGCTGGTGCGCAGCTGGTTTCCGCCCGCCTCCACGCGATTGACCTGCTCAGCCCGCATCTCCAGGGCGCTTACCAGGACCTCACCGACGGTTCGAAGGAGGCCCGCGGGACGTACCGCTCCACGCTTCTCGGCGAAGTGGACGACGACGGCGCCTCACCGTCCGGTGCCGATCCGGCAGAACTGCTGGCGCTTAGCCAGGAAGAGCTGCGCGAACGGTTCCTGCAGGCTTTCGCCGCAAACCGCAAACGCGAGATCGACCGCGGAGTGTCGCTCGTGGGGCCGCACCGCGACGACGTCGAGCTTGTTCTGGGGCAGGCACCGGCCAAGGGCTATGCCTCGCACGGCGAGACCTGGTCCCTGGCCCTGGCCATGCGCCTTGGCTCCTACTACCTGCTGCGCGACGACGATCCAACGCCGGGCTCCGGGCCCATCCTGATCCTGGATGACGTCTTCGCTGAGCTCGACGCCGGACGCCGGGGCCGGCTCGCGTCGATCGTGGCGGGAGCCGAGCAGGTGCTCGTGACGGCTGCCGTTGCCGAGGACATCCCCGAATCCCTGGCAGGAGACCAGATCCCCGTCATCCCCGGAGGAATCCGTGCAGCCGCAGGATGAACCGGCAAGCCGGGACGGTTCGGAACCCCTTGAAAACGATCTGCCGGATGCCGCCCAGGAACAGCTGAACCGGATGCGGCAGGCAGCGCAGGCGCGCGGGAACCAGCGGGTTCCGTCCGCCAGGCGGAAGACTGCGCGCAAATCCGCGCCGTTCATTCCGGGGGAGTACACCGGCCGCGACCCCCAGGGCCTGGGGAAGGTCTTCAGCCTCTTCGTCAACGAACGGGGCTGGAATTCGCCGGTGGCGGTAGGGTCCGTCATCTCGCGCTGGGAAGAGCTTGTTGGCCCGGATGTCAGCGCCCACTGCAAACCGGAGTCCTTCTCCGACACCACTGTCCAGGTCCGGTGCGACTCCACCGCCTGGGCGACCCAGCTGCGGCTGCTCCGCTCGGCACTCATTGAACGCTTCGACGCCGAACTTGGCAGCGGCGTCGTCACCCGCATTGAAGTCATTGGTCCGGCAGCGCCGAACTGGCGCAAGGGCCTGCGCAGCGTCAAGGGCCGCGGTCCCCGGGACACCTACGGTTAGCAGGCGGCGGAATGGGCATGAAAAAAGTTGTTGAAAAACCGGTCCTTTTGTGCTCGCGTTCACACGCGCTCCGTGCGGGTTTGCGGGCTGCAAACCCTGCAGGACGTATCCGGAGCCGTGGAAGTGTTTGAAAACCGCTCATAAGCCGCTTTAGTGGCCGCTGGAGGGGTGTTTTGGCCAGCAAAGGTCCCCTTAGCACGGTAGAATTGGTAATAGAGGCGCCCTGTCCGCTGCAGGACGGGGTGCCAAATTCTGACCGACACAAGAGGAGTCGACAGCACCTGTGGCTAACGACAATGAGCTTGGCAACGAGCTAGACAACACGGAGCCCGTCCCCCAGGAAGACAGCGAGGCCCTGGCACCGCACGAATACGGTGCCAACGAGATCACTGTCCTCGAAGGCCTGGAAGCTGTGCGCAAGCGCCCGGGTATGTACATCGGTTCCACCGGTCCCCGCGGTCTGCACCACCTGGTGTATGAAGTGGTGGACAACTCGGTTGACGAAGCACTCGCCGGATACTGCGACCGCATCGACGTGACACTGCAGGCCGACGGAGGCGTCCGCGTATCCGACAACGGCCGCGGCATCCCCGTGGACATGCACCCGACCGAGAACATGCCGACGGTCCAGGTTGTCATGACCATCCTGCACGCCGGCGGAAAGTTCGGCGGCGGCGGATACGCCGTCTCCGGCGGCCTGCACGGCGTCGGCATCTCCGTAGTCAACGCCCTTTCTGCCCGCGTCGAAACCCAGGTCAAGCGCCAGGGCTTCGTCTGGCACCAGTCCTTCGAAAACGGCGGACACCCGGTGGGCAGCCTCCGCAAGGGCGAGGAAACGGAAGAAACGGGCACCACCCAGACGTTCTACCCGGACCCGGAAATCTTCGAGACCACGGAGTTCGATTTCGAGACCCTCCGTGCGCGCTTCCAGCAGATGGCATTCCTGAACAAGGGCCTGCGCATCGTCCTGACCGACGAACGCGCACCGGACGAGACGGCAGAGGAAATCGCCGACGACGCCACCGAGGCCGAGGACGCTCCCAAGCACCGCATGGTCGACTACATGTACGCCAACGGCCTGCTGGACTACGTCCACCACCTGAACAGCTCCAAAAAGGTGGAGGTCATCCACGACGACATCATTGCCTTCGAAACCGAAGACAATGACAAGAAGATGGCCGTGGAAATGGCCCTGCAGTGGACCACCGCCTACTCCGAGAGTGTCCACACCTACGCGAACACGATCAACACGCACGAAGGCGGTACGCACGAAGAAGGCTTCCGTGCAGCCATGACCTCGCTGATCAACCGGTACGCCCGCGAGAAGAACATCATCAAGGAGAAGGACGACAACCTCACGGGCGATGACATCCGTGAAGGCCTCACCGCCGTCATCTCCGTGAAGATCGCCGAACCGCAGTTCGAGGGGCAGACCAAGACCAAACTCGGCAACTCCGAGGTCAAGGGCTTCGTCCAGCGCGTGGTGACGGACCAGCTCGGTGACTGGCTGGAACGCAATCCCGGCCCGGCCCGCGACGTCATCCGCAAGTCCATCCAGGCTTCCCAGGCGCGGCTCGCTGCCCGCAAGGCCCGCGAATCCACGCGCCGCAAGGGACTGCTGGAGTCCGGCGGAATGCCCGGCAAGCTGAAGGACTGCTCCTCCAAGGACCCCTCGCGGTCCGAGATCTACATCGTGGAGGGTGACTCCGCCGGCGGCTCGGCCGTCCGCGGCCGGAACCCGGAAACACAGGCCATCCTGCCGCTGCGCGGCAAGATCCTGAACGTGGAGCGTGCCCGCCTGGACCGTGCCCTGTCCAACGCGGAAGTCCAGTCCATGATCACAGCCTTCGGCGCCGGGATCGGCGAGGACTTCGACGTGGAGAAGGCCCGGTACCACAAGATCGTGCTGATGGCCGATGCCGACGTCGACGGCCAGCACATCACTACCCTCCTGCTGACGCTGCTCTTCCGCTACATGCGCCCGCTGATCGAGCAGGGCTACGTCTACCTGGCGCAGCCACCGCTGTACCGCATCAAGTGGTCCAACCACCCGCACGACTATGTCTACAGCGACCGGGAGCGCGACGAAGTCGTTGCCCGCGGCCTGGCGAACAACCAGCGCCTGCCCAAGGACAACGGCATCCAGCGCTACAAGGGACTGGGCGAAATGGATTACACCGAACTCTGGGACACCACCATGGACCCCGACCACCGCACGCTGCTGCAGGTCACCATGGACGACGCCGCATCCGCGGACCAGATCTTCTCGGTGCTCATGGGTGAGGACGTCGAGTCCCGCCGCAACTTCATCCAGCAGAACGCCAAGGATGTCCGGTTCCTGGACATCTAGTGCCGCAGCTACCCGGACTTTTCAAGAACTTAGAACGGAACACAACCAATGAGTGATGAGACCCCGGAGGTCCCGGGCGGCGAACTCGAACCCATCAGCGGGAACGTGATCTCCGACCGCGTGGAGCAGATCGACCTGCAGACTGAAATGCAGCGCTCCTACCTGGACTACGCGATGGCGGTTATCGTCGGGCGAGCCCTGCCGGACGTGCGGGACGGCCTGAAGCCGGTGCACCGCCGCGTCATCTACGCGATGTACGACGGCGGCTACCGGCCCGACCGCTCCTTCAACAAGTGCGCCCGCGTGGTCGGCGAAGTCATGGGCCAGTACCACCCGCACGGCGACTCGGCGATTTACGATGCGCTGGTCCGCCTGATCCAGGACTGGGTCATGCGTGCACCGCTGGCCCTTGGCCAGGGCAACTTCGGTTCCCCGGGCAACGACGGCGCTGCCGCACCGCGTTACACCGAAACCAAGATGGCTCCGCTGGCCATGGAAATGGTCCGTGACATCGACGAGGAAACCGTCGACTTCATGGACAACTACGACGGCCGCAACCAGGAACCCACCATCCTGCCGGCCCGCTTCCCGAACCTGCTCGTTAACGGTTCCTCGGGCATCGCCGTCGGCATGGCCACCAACATCCCGCCGCACAACCTGCGCGAGGTAGCGGACGGTGTGCAGTGGTACCTGCAGCACCCGGAGGCTTCCAACGAGGAGCTGCTCGAAGAACTGATCAAGCGCGTCAAGGGACCCGACTTCCCCACCGGCGCCACCATCCTGGGCCACAAGGGCATCGAAGACGCCTACCGCACCGGCCGCGGCTCCATCACCATGCGCGCCGTGGTCAATGTGGAGGAAATCCAGGGACGTACCTGCCTGGTCGTCACCGAGCTGCCCTACATGGCCAACCCGGACAACCTGGCCATCAAGATCGCCGAACTGGTCAAGGACGGCAAGATCACCGGCATCGCCGACATGCGCGATGAAACCTCCGGACGCACCGGCCAGCGCCTGGTGATCGTGCTCAAGCGCGACGCCGTCGCGAAGGTTGTGCTGAACAACCTGTACAAGCACACGCAGCTGCAGGACAACTTCGGCGCCAACATGCTGGCAATCGTAGACGGCGTGCCCCGGACGCTGAGCCTGGACGCGTTCATCCGCCACTGGGTCACCCACCAGCTCGAGGTCATTGTCCGGCGCACCCGCTACCGGCTGCGCAAGGCCGAGGAAGTTGCGCACATCCTGCGCGGCCTGCTCAAGGCACTGGATGCCCTGGACGAGGTCATTGCCCTGATCCGCCGCTCCAGCACCGTGGATGAGGCGCGCACCGGCCTGATGCAGCTGCTGGACATTGATGAACTGCAGTCCCAGGCCATCCTGGACATGCAGCTGCGCCGCCTGGCCGCGCTGGAACGGCAGAAGATCCAGGACCAGCACGCCAAGCTGGAAATCGAAATCGCCGAATACAACGCCATCCTCGCTTCCGAGGAACGCCAGCGAGGCATCGTCAGCGAAGAGCTGGCCGAAATCGTGGAGAAGCACGGCGACGAGCGCCGCACCAAGGTCCTGATGGGCTACGACGGCGACATGAGCATGGAAGACCTGATTCCCGAAGAGGAAATGGTCGTCACCATCACCCGCGGCGGATACGTCAAGCGCACCCGCAGCGACAACTACCGGGCACAGCACCGCGGCGGTAAGGGTATCCGCGGCGCACAGCTGCGCGGCGACGACGTCGTGGAGCACTTCTTCGTCACCACCACGCACCACTGGCTGCTCTTCTTCACCAACCTGGGCCGGGTCTACCGCGCCAAGGCCTATGAGCTGGCAGAAGGCGGGCGCGACGCGAAGGGCCAGCATGTGGCGAACCTGCTGGCCTTCCAGCCCGGAGAGCACATTGCCCAGGTCCTTGACCTGCCCGACTACGAGGCCGCCCCGTACCTGGTGCTTGCCACGAAGCGCGGCCTGGTGAAGAAGACCCAGCTCTCCGACTACGACACCAATCGTTCAGCAGGTGTCATCGCGATCAACCTGCGTGAGGGCGACGAAGTGGTTTCGGCCCAGCTGGTCTCCGAAACCGATGACCTGATGCTCGTATCCCGGATGGGCCAGTCCCTGCGCTTCACCGCCACCGACGAGGCCTTGCGCCCGATGGGACGCGCCACCTCGGGCGTCACCGGCATGAAGTTCCGTGAGGATGATGAACTGCTTGCAGCCGACGTTGTCACCGAAGATTCCTTTGTCTTCATCGTGACCGAGGGCGGCTACGCCAAGCGCACCAGCGTGGATGAGTACCGGGTCCAGGGCCGAGGCGGACTTGGCATCAAGGTTGGCAAGTACAACGAGGACCGCGGCCATCTGGTAGGCGCCATGGTTGTCCAGGAAGAGGACGAAGTCCTGGTGGTCATGCAGGGCGGCAAGGTAGTCCGCTCCGCGGTCTCAGGGGTTCCTGCCAAGGGCCGCGACACCATGGGCGTCATTTTCGCCAAGCCGGATAAAAACGATCGCATCATTGCGGTGGCCCGTAACTCCGAGCGTGACCTCGCCGTGGAAGCGGACGAGGACGAGGCAGCCGCCGACGGTGAGTCTGTGGAGGTACCTGCGGATGAAGTACCGTTGTCTACAGACAAAACGGCTGGGCCCGACGCGCAGTCTGCTGAAGATGGAGGTACCGAGTGAGCTCGACCAACTCTAACGCCAGGTCCGGCGGCGGTCCGAGGGTGAAGACCCCGGCCCGGCCCGCGCAGCGGCCTGGGACGGGTCAGAGCGCGCCAGGCGGCAACCGGCAGCCGCTGGTCAAGCCGGCACCCAAGGCAAAGGCCCGCAAGGCCCGCCTGCTGGTAAGCAAGATCGACCCGTGGTCGGTCCTGAAGATGTCCTTTCTGCTCTCTGTCGCCCTCGGAGTGGTCACGGTAGTGGCCGCGATCGTCCTGTGGACGGTCCTGGACCTCACCGGCATTTTCGACCAGGTGAACCGCCTCCTGGGTGAGATCGCAGGCTCCGAATCCGGCGGGTTCGACCTGCGCGAGTTTGCGTCACTGGGACAGGTGGTCTCCTTCGCGACGATCATCGCCGTCGTCAATGTCCTGCTCCTGACGGCACTGTCGATGCTTTCGGCCGTGCTGTACAACATCGCCTCCACTCTGGTGGGCGGCATCGGCGTCACCCTTACTGACGACTAATTCCGCTTATCTTCCGGTGCGGACAGCTGCTCCGCACCGGAAGAATCCAGCGGATTTGTTGAAGTGGTCGAGGGTACGGTAGAGTCTTATCTCGGCCCGGTGAGGTATCGGGGCGTATAGCTCAGGCGGTTAGAGCGCTTCGCTGATAACGAAGAGGTCCCAGGTTCAAGTCCTGGTACGCCCACGGAAGACTGTGAAAACAGTCAACCACAACGGCAAGGAGACACCTGTGAAGAAGCTGATTGCGATTGCAGCGGCGACTGCAGCGGGAGTCTTCGCTTTCCGGAAATGGCAGGAAACTGCCGCGGAGAAATCCATCTGGAAGGCCTCGACCGATAAAGTCGAGTAGCTCCACTAAGGATCGGCCGGTTTGACCACTGTTCCAGGTGGGATATACTGGTGAAGTTCCAAATTCGGGGGCATGGCGCAATTGGTAGCGCACCTGCTTTGCAAGCAGGGGGTTCGGGGTTCGAGTCCCCGTGCCTCCACCGAAAGAAAGTCCCGGCCTGATGGCCGGGACTTTCTGCTTTAACCACACCCGCGGCTTTGGCTAGCCCCACCTCTGCGGGACACCGATCCGGGCCGACACAAAGCCGACCGTACGGCGCAGGAACACCGCCGGAACGGACGGACGGATAACCTCGGGGAATGACCTTTTTCCTCGCCGTTATCGGCGTGCTGGGCGTCTCCGCGTCCGGACCCATCATGGCAGCCACTGCCGCACCGGCCCTCGCGATCGCGTTGTGGCGCAATGCACTGGGCGCCGTCATCATGGGAGTTCCCGCCGGGATCCGCGGCCGGGACCAGTTCCGGAACCTCAGCCGCACAGAACTGCGGTGGACGGCATTGGCTTCTCTGGCCCTGGCCCTGCACTTTGCCTGTTTCATCACGGCCCTGCAGCTGACCTCGGTGGCGGTTGCCACCGCACTGGTTTGCCTGCAGGCTGGCTGGATCGCTTTGTTCGACGTCTTCCGCGGGCGCCGCGTTGCACCGAAGACACTGGCGGGGCTGGTCATCGCGTTTGCCGGCGTCCTGGTGATTACCGGATTCGACCTGGGTCTCTCCCCCGAAGCGCTGCTGGGTGACGGCCTGGCCGTGGCAGGCGGCGCGCTGGCAGGCCTGTACACGATTGCCGGAGGCAAAGCCCGGCGGACCATGTCCACCGGCACCTACACCACCCTCTGCTACGGCTTCTGTGCCCTGATCCTGGCCGTGCTGTGCCTGGCCTTCCAGCAGCCCGTGATTGGCTTTTCCCCGGCTGCCTGGGCGGGAATCCTCGGTGTCACCGTCATGGCCCAGCTGCTGGGGCACACCGTGTTCAACCACCTGCTGGCCGTCATCAGCCCGCTGGTGGTCTCCATGATCATCCTGCTGGAAATACCGGGGGCAGCGATCCTTGCCGCGATCTTCCTGGGGGAGGAACTGCCAGGCGGCACCTACGCGGGGCTGGCGGTCATCCTGGCGGGCCTCGCCGTCGTCCTGCTGGGACAGGCGAAGAAGAAAGAGGCGCTGCCGCCGTCGTCAAAGGAGGACCCGCTTCCGCCGGCCCCGCCGGCGCTGGGCGGAGACGTGGAACGCTGACTTAACGCCGGAGGGGCCGGACGCCAACTGGCTTCCGGCCCCTCCGTGACTGTCCCGGCAATCCGCCGGGACAGGGTTACTTCTGCGGCTTGTCAGCCTTGGTTTCTGCGTGGGCGCCGCCGGACTTCGTTGCGGCTGCCTCCTGGGTCTTCTTAACGGCTTCGCCGGCCTTGTCGGTTGCCTTCTCAGCGCTCGAAGCAGCGGCTTCCTTCACATTCTGTGCCGCTTCCTTAGCCTTCTGTGCAGCGGTGGCTGCCGTGTCCTTGGCCTGTTCCACCGGCGTTTCGGCTGCCTTGGCCGCGGGCTTGGTCTCTGCCGCGGGCTTGGCTTCTTCGGCAGGCTTTGCCGCGGGAGCCGGAGCGGGGACCGGGACGGAAGGCTGGGCCGGAGCCGGAGTCTTCCAGGGATCCTCGACCGGACGCGAGGCCCGCCAGGCAGCAACGCCGGCTACCACTGCGGAGGCAATGATGCCGAAGATGAGCCAGCCCTTGCCGCCGTTCTTACCCTTCCGGGCTTCCTTGGCGGCCTTGGCAGCAGCCTTCTGGGCCTTCTTCAGCGCCTTCTTGTTACCGGTTGCCTTGGCAACGGCGGTCTGGACCGGAACCGTGGCGGTTCCCAGCTGGCGGGACACTGAGTCTGCTGCCTCGCCAATGCGCGAAGACAGGGTGGGAATGTAGTTGTCCACAACCTTGTCCTTGGCGTGGGTCAGGGCAGGGGATGCCTTGTCCAGCGTGGTCTGGATTTTCGGTGCTGCGTCGTCAACAACCTGGCTGATCCTGGGGCCGACTTTCTGCAGACCGTCCTGGAGCCGCGGCGTCACGACTGCTACGCCCTGCGCGATCTCATCTGCTGCACGCTTGAGTCCGTCCTGGATCTTCGGAGATGCGGTCTCAATTCCCTTTTCGATGCGGGGAACTGCCCATCCGACGGCGGCCTCTACTTTGGGGGTTGCCCAGTCACGCGCCGTTTCCACGCCTGCGGTGACATTCGCTTCGAAGTCACGGGCAATGCGGTCCTTCTTGTTCAAAACTACCTCCCAGGATAGTGACGGTTCAGCCTTAGCCTACGTGCAATGCCGGTTCTGTGCTATCAGAGCGCCCCAGGGCAGGGGATTTTCACTGTGCGCTGAACAGGGCGATTTCCAGCCGCCTGTAAGGCCGCCGTGGAAGAATGAGGCGTATGACTGCTATTCCTACCGCAAAAGCAACCGTCCACACGACCAAGGGCGATATCCGGATCAACCTCTTCGGCAACCACGCGCCGAAGACTGTCCGCAACTTCATTGGCCTGGCAACCGGTGAAATCGAATGGACCGACCCGGGCACCGGCGAGAAGACCAGCCGCCCGCTCTATGACGGAACCATCTTCCACCGCATCATCAAGGACTTCATGATCCAGGGCGGCGATCCCCTGGGCCGCGGCACGGGCGGACCGGGTTACCAGTTCGACGACGAGATCAGCCCCGACCTGGACTTCACCGAGCCGTACAAGCTGGCCATGGCCAACGCCGGAATCCAGATGGGCCGCGGCACCAACGGCTCCCAGTTCTTCATCACTTCCGTGCCCACCACCTGGCTCCAGGGCAAGCACACCATCTTCGGTGAAGTGGCCGACGACGAGTCCAAGGCCGTCGTTGACGCACTGAACGCTGTTCCTACCGATATGCGGGACAAGCCGAACGAAGACGTTGTCATCAACAGCATCACCGTCGAGCAGCTCTAGCCGTTTCGCCGGTGCCCCGGCCGGCCAAGCCGGCCGGGGCATACCTCTCTAGAACTTCTGGAGCACAACACCATGTCCTACGGAGTACCCGCCGGAACCCCGGCACATGAAGTGCCCGTCTGCCCGCGGCACCCCGACAGGGTCAGCTACATCCGGTGCCAGCGCTGCGGCAGGGCTGCGTGCCCCGAGTGCCAGCACACGGCTCCGGTAGGCATCCAATGCGTCGACTGTTACCGGGAAAGCCGCCGGCAGACACCCGGGTACCGCACACAGTATGGTGGTGCCGTCCGGACCGGGAAACCCGTGGTAACCATCACTCTGATGGTGCTGTGCGCTGCGGCCTATGCCCTCCAGTGGCTGGTCCCCGGGTTTACGGAGCTGCTGTGGTTCGCGCCGGTTTACGCCCAGATTGAACCCTGGCGGATGCTGACGGCCGCGTTCCTCCACTCCCCCGGTTTTATTTTCCACATCGCCTTCAACCTCTATGCTCTCTGGCTGCTGGGCAGGTCGCTTGAACCTCTGCTGGGCAGGACGCGCTTCATCCTTCTGTATCTGGTCTCTGCGCTGGGCGGATCGATCGGTGTCCTGATCCTTGCCCCGGCCTTCCAAGCGGTCGTCGGCGCCTCGGGAGCCATCTTCGGGCTGTTTGGAGCCCTCTTCGTGATCCAGAGACAGCGCGGCGGGGACGTCAAAGCACTCCTGGTCCTCATCGGCATCAACCTCGTTCTGGGCTTCCTCTATCCCAGTATTTCCTGGCAGGCCCACCTCGGCGGCCTGCTGACCGGCGCCGCCTGCGGTGCCGTGCTCGCCTACGCTCCTAAGGGTCCGCGCCGTTCCCTCGTCCAGTTCGGCGGGCTGGCCGCCATTGCCCTTGTCCTGGTGGTACTTGGTTTTGTCTGGACCCCGAGCTTCTAGTACGGATACTTCTCCTGAAAGGCCCTGCAGCGCCGGCTGCGGGGCCTTTTTGGTGTTCACGGTCCTGATCCGGTCCAGTACGGCGTGTGCGACGGCTGGTGGGGGACGCTTTCCACAGCATGGAACTCTCTTATCCACAGAGATACCCACATTGTTAATAACTTACAACTGTGTAACTCAGGGCAGGGATGTCCTCCAGAGGGCAGACTCGGTTTCCGTCCTCATCAAATGGCGGCGTTATCCACAGGGCAGATGGCGCGTTGTGCACAGCCGGTGGGAAACTTCTGTGGAAAGTTATCCAGTGCCGTGCTCTAGTTACACACATGTAATTCCACAGCTGTGGATAACTCGGTTCCCTTTATTTGCAGCGAACTACCGAGGGGTAGCCACAGAGATACCCACAGATGTGGATAACTATTCACACAAGCTGGGCATAAGTTCGAAGGAACAGAGAGACGGTTGTCCCCAGCTTTTCCACCCCTGCCTGTGGATGGGTTCACTGCCAGAGCAGCATCTCGGATGTGTGTGGGGAAATGACCACACACAGAGTTATCCACGACTGTGGATAACTCTGTGTGGAGAACTACTGTGCCTGTGGGTATCCCTGTTTAAAACCCTGCGGCTGTTCCGGAGATCCAGCAGGCAAAAAAGAACTCCCCGGACGCTGTCCGGGGAGTTCTCGAATGTTGCTTTATGCGCCTACCGCCAGCGCGTAGTCATCAGGAAGCCCACAATCGCTACGCCGAAGCCGACGAGGATATTGCCGGCGCCCAGGGCCGGTACGGGGTAGACGCCCTCGGAGATGTAGAACACGATGATCCAGATCAGGCCAATGAGCATCAGCCCGAACATCACGGGCTTGTACCAGACTGGGTTCGGCTTGGGCGCTGCCTTTCCCTTGGCAGGTGCTTCTGCTGGCACTGCTGCCGCCTTCTTGCGGGACTTTGACTCGGGCACGGATCCTCCTAGCGGAACCGGCTCAATCGATGCCGGCATGGATATGGTCTTGGGTTCCCAAATAGTCGCCCGGCCCGGCCTGCAGCTATATCCTGACGGGTAACTGCGTTGGGCGGGTGCCATTACGGGAAGCCCTTCCTTCCAATCGTAGCGAATGGGAGCCGGGGACGTGCCCGGATTCACAGCAGGATCACGAGAGGACCATGTGGACAGTACGGTCAGGCAGGGTGGGGACGCGCAGCTCCCGTTGCCTCAGTCTCCGGTGGACAAGCGGCGTCCGCGCGCTCGAAAGCCGGGTAAAGGTGCCTTCGCAGTCCAGGTGGCCGGGGAACTGCTTATTACCCTCGGGCTGATCCTGGTGCTATTCGTAGTGTGGGAACTCTGGTGGACCAACATCGAGGCCGACCGCAAACAGGAAGCCGCCATGGAGGAACTTTTCGCGCAGTTCGGTCCCGTCCCGGAGGTTCCTGCCGACTCCGGTCCAGGAGACTACGGAGACCCGGCGGTGCTTCCGGCTCCCGAGTCCGACGGAACCACCTTCGCGGCCATCTACATTCCGCGGTTTGGGCCGGAGCATGCCAGGCCAGTGACTGAGGGTGTCGGACCCGAGGTCCTGGACAGCCTGGGACTGGGGCACTACCCGGAGACAGCCATGCCCGGTGAGGTGGGGAACTTCGCTCTCGCAGGCCACCGGCAGACACACGGACAGGTACTGGATGCGGTGGATACCCTGGTGCCCGGCGATCGGATCTACGTCCAGACAGCACAGGGCTTCTACACCTACGTGTACCGCAACAGCCAAATAGTTCTCCCGGACAAGGTGGACGTGTTGGCCCCCGTACCTACGCAACCGGGTGTTGTTCCGGAAGAACGGATCCTGACCCTGACCACGTGCAATCCCCGGTTCGGGTCAGAGGAGCGGTTCATTTCCTACGCGGTACTCGAATCATGGCAGCCTGCCTCGGCCGGGCCGCCCGAAGCAATCGCAGCGCTCGTTGCCGGGCGCTGAAGGACAGGGATAAAATGTACGCTTGGATATTCAGGCATCTCCCCGGGCCGCTCTGGGTCCGAATCCTCACGGCACTGGCGCTGGCGGCCTCGGTGGTCCTCGTCCTGATGGTTTGGGTTTTTCCATGGTTCTCGGAATTCAGCTTCCTGGCGCCCCTCACGGATTCAACGATTGGCGGTTCTGAAACACAATGAGCACCAGCATCCTCGTAGTCGACAACTACGACAGCTTTGTGTACACCCTGGTGGGCTACCTCCAGGAGCTTGGCGCCCAGACAACAGTCATCCGCAATGACGACGTGAGCCTGGACGAAGCCAGGGAACTCGCGGCCACGCGGGACGGCGTCCTGGTCTCCCCCGGTCCAGGCGCACCGGCAGAGGCCGGTGTCTGCATCGACCTGATTCGCTGGTGCCGCGACAACAACAAACCCATGCTGGGCATCTGCCTGGGACATCAGGCCCTGGCAGAGGCGTTCGGCGGCACCGTTACGCATGCACCGGAACTCATGCATGGAAAGACTTCCGAGGTCCAGCATTCATCAGCTGACGTTTTCGCCGGCCTGCCGAGCCCGCTGACGGCGACGCGCTACCACTCGCTCGCGGCGGTAGCAGAGACGGTGCCGGAGGAATTGGAAGTCACGGCCCGGACCCAGAGCGGGATCATCATGGGCCTTCGGCACCGAACTGCTCCGCTGTCTGGCGTCCAGTTCCATCCTGAATC
Source organism: Arthrobacter sp. IK3 (assembly GCF_051337705.1). NCBI lineage: Bacteria > Bacillati > Actinomycetota > Actinomycetes > Micrococcales > Micrococcaceae > Arthrobacter > Arthrobacter sp. IK3. The sequence continues at coordinate 126,510 of NZ_JBPPSW010000002.1, forward strand.
CGTGCTTACTGAAGGCGGGTACCAGATGCTGGGGAACTGGCTGGAAGGGCTTGGCCTGGCTGGAGCAGCCGCTCACGCAGCAACCCTGAGCCCCCTTATCAGTTCCAGGGCCTAGCGGCCTCGTTCCTGGCTGTTAGCCGCCGCCCCTGCGGTTTCCCGGCCCTGTCGGGGACTCCGAGGAATCGGAGGAAGCCGAGGGCGAGGGCGACGGTGAAGGTGCCTTGGCAACGGTCAGCTTAATCGTGCTCCCCTGCGGCACATCGCTTCCAGGCTGAGCGCTTTGACCGGTGACTGTTCCCGGCTCCACCACGCTGTTCTCCACTTCCTCCACCTCTGTCTCGAGGCCGTAGGCAGGATCGGCGAGGAAGGCCCTGGCCTCTTCGACCTCCATGTCCACGACGTTGGGAACCGAGACTTTGCCGCTGGACAGGACCAGGTCCACGGTGCTGCCCATCTGGACCGATGTGCCGACGCCGGGCGCCGTCTCGATGACCCTTCCTTCGGGAACGGTGGCACTGTTGACGGTGGTGGTGTTTCCGCCCTGCAGACCGAGCAGCCGCAGCGTGTCCCGTGCCTGGGCTTCACTCATCCCGGGGAGGGTATCGGGAATCTGGATGGCAGAGGGTCCCTGTGAGATGTACAGGGTGATCTCGCTGTCCAAGGCTACGGTGCTGCCTGCCTCCGGTTCTGTGCCGATGGCGAGACCGGATTCGACCGTGTCGCTGTACTGGGACTCAGTGGCCGGGGCCCGGAAGCCCTTTTCGAGCAGCGCATTGATCGCTGCCGTCTGCGTCATGTTCTCCACATCCGGGATGCTCGCGGTGGCGGGCGGAGGAGGGGGCTGGTTCATGAGGTTGTATGCGTAGATCCCGCCCGCAGCCAGGAGCAGCCCGATTGCCACGAACAAGGTAACGATCCAGGCGGTCCGCCTTCCGCGCCGTTCGTGCTTCCGGTTCCGGGTGTCTTCGTATGGCGGTTCTGGGGTTTCATCAAGGTCGTCGGCAGACATGCTTGTCAGCGGTCCGCCTTCTAGGACCCGTGCCATGGCGCGGGTGCGCGGTTCTTCGTCCGGAATAGGAGCGGAGGAAACCGGGGAATGGGGCACTGCCTGCGTGGCAGCGGTCTGGAATGTGTCCGGCGTTCCGTTCCGGGCAGCGAGAAGTGCGTCCCGAAAATCGTGTGCACTCTGGTACCTGTCATTCCGGTCTTTGGCCAGGGCGCGCTCCAGCACGGACTCGAGCGCGCCAGAGACCTCCGGGTTGAAGCTGGCGGCCTTGGGCGGAGCTTCGCGAACGTGCTGGTAGGCAACCGACACCGGACTGTCCCCTATAAAAGGGGGCCTTCCGGCTAGCATCTCGAACAACAGGCATGCAGCGGAGTAAAGGTCGCTGCGGGCATCGACGGTCTCGCCGCGGGCCTGCTCGGGAGAGAGATACTGCGCGGTTCCTATGACGGCCTGGGTCTGGGTCATGGTCGCCGCTGAATCCGCCACCGCCCTGGCGATGCCAAAATCCATTACCTTGACGTGCCCGTCGCGGGTCACCATGACGTTAGCCGGCTTGATGTCCCGGTGGACGATGCCCGAGCGGTGGCTGTATTCAAGGGCAGCAAGCACGCCGAGCGTGTAATCCACAGCATCGTCAGTGCTGACCTCCCCCGCCTTGATCAGGTCACGCAGGGTCCGTCCGGAGACGTACTCCATGACGATGAAGGGCAGGCGGGGATGATCCGGAGAGCCATTGGCCGGCGCCTGGTCACCGGTGTCGTAGACGGAGACGATCGACGCGTGGTTCAAGCCGGCGACGGCCTGGGCTTCCCGGCGGAACCGTGACTGGAACAGCGGATCACGAGCCAGGTCCGGACGCAGCACCTTTATAGCAACGGCCCGGCCCAGGCGTGAATCGCGGCCGAGGTATACATCTGCCATGCCGCCGCGGCCGATCAGCTCGCCGACCTCGTAGCGGCCGTCAAGAATCCGCTCCGTGTTCAGCGTTGGGTGTCCATTGTCAGCACTCATGGTTTTTAGGACCCGTCAGTGCTTGATCCGCTGGGGCCGGGGGTGGATGCCGGACCGGTGGAAACAACGATGGTGACGGTGGATCCCTTGGCTACGGTGGCTCCCTGCTGGGGATTGACACTGATCACCTGGCCTGACGGTACATCGTTCGACGGCTGGCGCACCACATCAGGGACAAGGCCGGCATTGACTACCTGCTGGCTGACCGAAGACTCGGGCTGGTTCAGCAGCCCGCCGGGAACTGTCACCTGTTCGGGGCCGGAGGAATAGGTGATAGCGACGGCGTCTCCGCGGGAGAGGGTGCCCACCGGATTGACATCCAGGACCGTACCTTCAGGCTGGTCGGAGGGCACGGGGTTCCTGCTCACGGCCAGTCCCAGGGCACTGAGCTCCTGGGAAACCTCGTTGACGTTCCGGCCCTGGTACTGGGAGGCGTTGATGGTGATCTCTTCCACCGTTGCACTCGGAGTCGGGCTGGCAGAGGGCTGCGTCGGGGACGGGGAACTCGACGTCGGGGAGGCACTGCTTCGCGTGGGCGTGCTGGACGCCGACGTGGACGGCGACCTCGTCGGATCAGAGTCGCCTGCCGGATCAGAGTTGAGGTTCAGTACCACCAGGGCGATGATGCCTGCCAGCACGAGGGTGAGGACGATGATCAGCGGGATGAGCCACTTCTTGCGCTTGGGCTGCTGTTCGTCGTACTCGTCATAGCCGTCATCATCACCGTCGCCGTCATCCTCGTTCCATTCCCGGGAAGCAGCGAGCGAACCGGTCTGCCCTGCGGCCGAAGCCACGGGAAGCGCAGAGGTCGAGGGAGCAGTGTCCACCACGCGCGTGGCAGAGGTGTTGCCCGGCATCGGGACCGGCGCAGTGACAGCGCTGGTTGCCGCGGTTCCTCCCGGGCCGAAGAGCAGCATTCCGGGTACGGCCTGCTCGGCGGCAGCGATGTCTCCGCGGCGGATAGCGGCTACAGCGCGCGCCAGGGCCTCGGCATCAGCGGGGCGGTCCGCCGGATCCTTGGCCAGCATGGACATGATGAGCGCCCGCACCGGTGCGGGAATGGATTCAGGCAGCGGCGGCGGGGTGTCATTGACCTGGGCCAGGGCGATGGCGATCTGGGATTCACCGGAGAACGGGCGTGTTCCGGCCAGCAGCTCGTACCCGATAACGCCCAGGGCATAGATGTCACTGGATCCCGTGGCCTGCTGGCCGGTGGCCTGCTCGGGTGCGAGGTACTGGGCCGTGCCCATGACCTGTCCCGTGGCAGTGAGCGGCACCTGATCGGCCAGGCGGGCAATGCCGAAGTCAGTGATTTTGACCCGGCCGTCAGGCATGATGAGCAGGTTTCCCGGCTTGACGTCGCGGTGCACGAGGCCCTGCCGGTGTGCCACGGCCAGGGCCGTGGCGGTCTGGCCGATGATGGAGAGGGTCCGGTCCGGAGACAGGACTTTTTCACGCTCGATGATCGTGGACAGCGGCTGGCCGGGCACCAGTTCCATCACCAGGTACGCGGATCCCTCTTCTTCGCCGTAGTCGAAGACGTTCGCGATGCCCTCATGGTTGAGCAGGGCGGTGTGGCGCGCTTCGGCACGGAAGCGGTTCAGGAAGCCCGGATCGCCGGTGTACTCCTCTTTGAGGATCTTGATGGCGACTATCCGGCCCAGGACAAGGTCCCGCGCCTTCCAGACTTCGCCCATGCCGCCGATCGCTATACGATCGGTCAGCTGGAACCTGCCGCCTAAGGTGATACCCGATGTAGGCCTCACTTATTCAACACCGCCTCTAGGAGTTTTTGCGCGCTTGGGGTGGTCAATTGGGATCCAGTGGCCAGGTCAACGTTTTCCATCACGATTGAAATGACCACCTCCGGGTCTTCTGCCGGGGCGAAACCGGTGAACCAGGCGTTGTCGCCGCGGCCTTCGACTTCTGCCGTTCCGGTCTTGCCCGCAACCTTGACCCCGGGGATCCTGGCTGCGGAGGCGGTGCCGTTGTCTACTACGCTGACCATCCAGTCGGTCAGCTGTGCAGCCGTGCCGGGACTGATCGATTCGTTGAGGACCTTGGGCTCGGGTTCGTCGAGCACTGAAAGGTCAGGTGCACGGACCGTCTTGATCAGGTTCGGTGTCATCTGCACGCCGTTGTTGGCAATGGCCGCGGAAATCATGGCCACCTGCAGGGGAGTGGCTGTGACGCTGCCCTGGCCGATGGAGGACAGGGCAAGTTCCGCCTGGTCCTCCGTCTCGGGGAAGCTGCTGGCGGTCACTGGTGTGGGAATGCTGAACGTTTCGCCGAAACCGAATTTCTCTGCCTGTTCCGCCAGTGCGTCCTGCCCGACTTCCCATGCAATCTGCGCGAAGACAGTATTGCAGGACTGTTCAAGTGCGAACTGGATGTCCGCTTCACTGCGGCTGGCGCAGGCACCGTTGGTGTAGTTCGGCAGCGAAACGGTGCTTCCGGGCAGCGGCAGGGCCGGCGGGTTAGGAATCACCGAATCGGCGGTGAATTTTCCGGTTTCAAGGGCAGCAGCCGCGTCAACAAGCTTGAATGTGGAACCCGGGGCCAGCAGTGACTGGGTGGCCGGGTTCAGGTAAGGGGAGAGCCCGGGAACCGAGAGGAGCTGGTCCATGTTGGCTTCCACGGTCTGGGTATCGTGGCCGGCCAGGAGATTCGTGTCGTAGGAAGGCTTTGAGACCATGGCCAGGATGTCGCCGGTCTTGGGATCCATCATGACTATCGAACCGCGCTGGCCCTCCGGAATGAGGTCGTAGGCCATCTGCTGGAGCTGCGGATCGATTGTCAGTTCCACCGACGCGCCCTGCGCCTGGGCGCCGGAGAAGAGCTGGACCAGCCGGTCATAGAACTGCTGGTCGCTGTTTCCGGACAGCTCATCGCTCAGGGCCTGCTCCAGCTGCGAGCTGCCGTGGACCAGGGAGAAGTAGCCGGTCAGCGCCGAGTACAGCTCCGGGTTGTTGTAGACCCGCTGGTAATTGAACTGGTCATTGGACGGGACGGACTCCGCGATGGGAGCACCGTCAACCAGAATTGAACCGCGGTTCTGGCCAAACTCCTTGTAGAGCTGTCGATTGTTGATCGGGTTGGCATTGAGCTCGTTCGCAGCAAAGAACTGCACGTAGGTCAGCGAGCACAGGATGGCCAGGAACATGGCCAGCGCGACTATCCAGGAGTTGCGGATTGCCTGGTTCATGCGCCTGTCACCTCATTCCTTGCCTTGCCGTACGTTTTGCCCCGGTCTGCACCCGGTGCTGCCAGGGCCGGTTCCATATCCAGGGGGAGCCCGGTAGCGGCAGGGCGCCTCGCCGCGTTCGAGATCAGCAGCAGGAGGGCCACGATGATCCAGTTGGCCAGCAGCGACGAACCTCCCGCGGACATGAACGGCGTCGTGAGGCCGGTTAGCGGAATGAGGCGGGTAACACCGCCAATGACAACAAAGCACTGCAGGGCAATAGTGAAGGACAATCCGCACGCCAGGAGCTTGCCAAAGCCGTCCCTGGTGCCAAGGGCGGCGCGGAAGCCGCGGGAAACCAGCAGCACATACATGAGGACGATCGCAAAGATTCCGATCAGGCCCAGCTCTTCGCCGAGGGCAGCGATGATCATGTCCGAATTCGCGTAGGTCACGAGGTCCGGCCGGCCCTGGCCCAGCCCTGTGCCCGTCATGCCACCGCTGGCAAGGCCAAAGAGGCCGTTCACCACCTGGAAACTGCCGCCGGGGACACGGGCTATGACTTCCGGATCGAACGCGTTGATCCAGCTGTCGATGCGCAGTGCTACGTGGCTGAAGAGCTGTACGGCTACGAAGCCGCCGGCGCCGATCAGTGCCAGGCCGATCAGTACCCAGCTCACCCGGCTGGTGGCCACGTAGATCATGGCCATGAAGAGTCCGAAGAACAGGATGGAAGAGCCCAGGTCCCGCTGGAAGACCAGGACGCCGATGCTCACGGCCCAGGCTGCCATCATGGGTCCCATGTCCTTGAAGCGCGGGAGCTGCAGGGGTCCCACTTTGCGGCCGGCGAGAAGGATCAGGTCCCGGTTTGCCGATAGATACCCTGCGAAGAATATGGCCAGCGTGATCTTGGCGATTTCACCGGGCTGGAAGGTGCCGAAGCCAACGTTGATCCAGATCCGGGCACCGTTGATTTCCTGTCCAAGGCCCGGCATCAGCGGCAGCAGGAGCAGCAACGCGCTGACGATCAGCGAAATGTAGGTATAGCGGCGCAGGATCCGGTGGTCCTTGATAAAGAACATGACGGCTATGGCTGCTGCCACGGCCACCGTGCTCCACAGCAGCTGACGGTCGGCTGCATCATCACCGTTGGCAATATCCAAGCGGTGAATCATGGCGAGACCAACGCCGTTCAGGGCAGTGACTATCGGAAGTATTACCGGATCGGCATACTTGGCACGGAAGCGCAGCACGACGTGGAAGGCCAGGACCAGGGCTACGAGGGTCCCGCCCTGGACCCAGAAATCCGAATCGAAGGCGCGGTCTTCGTCAATGCCCACCAGCATGTTGGCCCCGACGCCCACGCCCAGCGCGAGTACCAGCAGCACTGCCTCGATGTTCCGGCGCGGTTTGGCCGGGGCGGTGATATCTGACATCACTGCTGCCCTCCACATGAATTGATGGCAGGAAGCCCGTCCGGCTCGTTGTTGGCGCCAAGGGCGTCAGCCAGCACGGACGGGGAAGGCGAGGGCGCAGGCTCGGAGGGCTGAGGGCACAGGATTGCCTTGGCGGTGCCGCGAAGCTGGCCGACAATCTGCTCCGCGTGCACCAGGTCCTTGGCCGGAACGGTGTCATTGACCCTGCTGCGCCAGTACTCGGGCAGGCTGTCGACGGGAATGTCGGTTGTCTCGGTGACATGGGAGAGCTTGACCGGACCGAGTGTCTGGGAGACACCGTTGTAGATGGCCACGCGGTTGTCCGCTGTCCCTACGTAGTAGCGGGTCTGCGTCCAGGCGTATCCCACCCACAGCACCGAGGCGAGCAGGGCTGCAATGACGGCCAGGACGGTGATGAGGATCCAGCGCCTGCGCTTCCGAGGCGGCTCGGGGGCCTGCGTCTCGGGGGCAGCGGCGTCGTCGTCTGCCTTGTGCATGAGCAGGCGCGCAGCGCGGCGTTCAGCCGAACGCTTGGTGACAATGGGAATCTGCCCGGTCTCGGTGGCCAGCGAGGCGGCACCCACCAACAGGTGGGGACGGGAAGCAAGATCGCGCCGGATAACCTCGGCCCGGACGGGGCTGTCCGCCTCGCGTTCCTCGTCATCCGGTTCCTCGCCGCCGGAGGCCTGCGCCCCGTCCTTGGTGTCGGCGGGACGTTCGGCGGCCGCAGCGGGGACTTCGGCCGTGCCGGCCGTGACGGGGGCGGGTTCGCGGGCCGGTGCCGGAGCATCGGCCTCGTCGACCACTTCGATGACGGCCACGGTCACGTTGTCCGGAGAACCCCCGGCAAGTGTCAGCTCAACCAGGGTGTCCACTGCGGTGGAAAGGTCTTTGGAGTCACGGAGGACGGCCTCAATGTCGCTGTCCCGCAGAACCGCGTTCAGCCCGTCGGAGCACAGCAGCCACTTTTCGCCCGGCTCGACCTCGAAGGTTGCCAGATCGAGTTCCGGGCTCGCATCGACGTCGCCCAGGACGCGCATCAGCACGTTCTTGTGCGGGTGTGACTCGGCTTCTTCTGGCCGCAGGCGCCCTTCATCGATGAGCCGCTGCACGAAGGTGTGGTCGATGCTGATTTGCTCGAAGACACCGTCCTTGAGGCGGTAGGCCCGCGAATCCCCGATGTGTGCAAGGGCCACCCGGTCTCCCTGGAGCAGCATTGCGGTTACCGTGGTGCCCATTCCGGAGAGCTCCGGGGAGGTGGTCACCAGTTCCGAGAGCAATGAATTCGCGGCCTGGATTTCGTCTGCCAGGACGGTGACGGCCTGGTCCTCGAGATCGGGGCGGTCCAGGTGGACGAGGTCCAGCACCGTGGATGCAGATGCTACGTTGCCGCCCGCGTGGCCCCCCATGCCGTCGGCGACGACGGCGAGGTAGCGCCCAACGTAGGCAGAATCGTCATTCTTGAAACGAACCATTCCTACGTCGGAGCGGGCAGCGTACCGAAGGACCAGGGCCACTGCTAGGGCCTCAATTCAATGACTGTTTTGCCGATGCGGATCGGCACTCCGGGGTCAACGGGCTGGGCACGGGTGAGCTGGGACCCTCCGAGGAACGTCCCGTTGGTGGAACCAAGGTCTTCAATAAACCAGCGGCTGCCCTGGGGGAAAAGCCGGGCATGGCGGCCGGAAGCATAGTCATCCTCAAGAACCAGTGTGGCTTCCTGGGCACGGCCCAGCAGGATGGGGCTGGAGGCCAGTTCCAGGGTGGTTCCGCGCAGGGGGCCCTCAGTCACCACCATCTGCCGGGCCTGCACTTTGGCCGGCGGTGCCGCCTCGCGCTCCAGCGCGGGATTCTTGCGTATCTGGCGGGCTGTGGGTGCGCCGGTCCGGTTTCGGGCGCCGAGCACCAGGTCCCGCCGGATGGCACCGACAACTCCCAGGACCATGATCCACAGCAGGATCAGGAACCCGTAACGGAGCAGGGTGAGGGTCAATGAGCCGTCCATCAGCGCCCTCCGGATCGGACCGGGAGCAGGCGGAAGACAATACGGGTCCTGCCCATGGCAATGGTCGAGCCGTCGGTAAGGATGGTTTCCCCCTGGACTTTCTGGCCGTTGACGTAGCTGCCGTTGGTTGAACCGAGGTCGACGGCGCGGACAGTGCCGCCGTCGGTCCGGATTTCCAAGTGACGGCGGGAAACGCCGGTGTCATCAACAAGGATGTCCGCTTCCGAGGATCTGCCAAGGACCACGGAGGTGGCATTGAGTGAGTACCGCTGCCCATCGATGTCCAGCACGGGCTGCATGCGGGTGGGGCTCTGGCGCGGAGCGGGCGGCTGAGGAGTGCGTGCAGCGGAAGCCCGGGTCTTTTCGGTTGCCGAGTCGATCGCCAGCGAACCGGGCTTGAGCGAGGAATCGCGGGTGAAGGAGACCCGGACCGCGCCCTGGAGGGTGTAGGACTGGCTGCGCGCGTGCTTGATGACGACGTCGCACAGTTCCTCGGCCAGCGGGGCGCCCCATTCCTGGGCGCGGGCGAAATCTTCGTCGGAGAGGCGCGCGGTAAAGACATTCGGTGCCAGTGTCCGTCCCTCGCCCAGGGTCATGGACTTCTCATCCAGTTCACGGCGCAGGGCTATGGCAAGTTCAAGGGGCTCCACGCGGCCGGAGGACCCGCTGGAAAAAGCGCCGCGGACCATTCGTTCAATGCCGCGCTCGACGTTGTCGAGTATGCCCATCTCCGACTCCTTCCCTGTTCGTGGAACTACCGTGGACCTGCGATTGCTGCTACTGCACAGCGCCCTCTCCCGTACGGATGACGGGCGTTGAACGCACTGGGCAGGGTATGTCCATTCCGATACTACTGGGGACCGCTGGCAATTGTCTTAACACCCTAGCGGTGTCCCCGGACCAATCCAGGCCGGGATTTCCCTTCGCCGGCGTCGCTTTGCCTGCCCTGGAGAGGGGACATCCTGCAGCGCCGGGCCGCGGCAGCCCGGGCTTTCCAGCCCGGGCCGGGGCTGGTCCGGGGAGCCGCGGAAGAGCCGTTTAGGTGTTTCGGGAAATTGCCGGTATGCTTGATTCTGCTGTTCCCGAGGAATCGGGATGTGAACCTCACAAACACCTGTGAGTTAGAGATCATCCGAAGACACGGGAAATCACTTTGCGCGAGTGGCGGAACGGCAGACGCGCTGGCTTCAGGTGCCAGTGTCCGAAAGGGCGTGGGGGTTCAAATCCCCCCTCGCGCACAAACAGGGAATCACCCCGGTCAATTGATCGGGGTGATTTTTTTATGCCGGGACACCGTGCCCTGTTAAACCGGCAACGCCCTCCTGCCGCGGGACGGCAGGAGGGCGTTGGCTAGGCCGGGCTACGGCACTAGCCGCGCGGCTTCCTGGCCGATTCCTTCTTGAGCCGCTGGTTTTCGGCGCGGACGGCCGCGAAGCTGGCCCTTTCAGCAACAAGCCATTCCGGCGGCGAGGCGAGCAGCTCGTTGATCTGCTCGGTTGTCAGCGGGTCCGTGATGCCGCCGCGCGCAAGTCCGCCAATGGAAATGTTCAGTTTCTGGGCGACCACGGGCCGCGGGTGCGGGCCGTTGCGGCGCAGTTCCGCCAGCCATTCCGGCGGCGTGGACTGCATCTCGTCCAGCTGTGCCCGGGTCACCGGGTTGTCCTGGAACTCCTGGGGAGCAGCCGGAAGGTAGATGCCCAGCTTCTTGGCAGCCGTCTCAGGCTTCATGGACTGGGAAGATTTTTGGGGGGTCATGGTTAAAGGGTATCCGCAGGGCCGCGGGAGAAGTGTTGGGCTAGGGTGAACAGGTGTCCCAAGCGCCCCCGCAGCCGTCGAGTACGGCCCATTCCCCGTTGAAAATCGCCTACGTCCCGGGTGTTACCCCGGGTAAGTGGATCTCACGCTGGAATGAACGCCGGGGACGGGCACTGGACGCGGCGCAGGTCGAAGAGGACCGGATACTCGCGGTGCTGCGGAGCCGGGAAGCGGACCTGGTGTTCCTCCGCATCCCTGAGGAAGGCTTCGAACGGCCCGCTGACCTGCACGCGATACCGCTCTACCGCGAGCAGCCGGTGGTCGCCGCACCGAAGGACCATCCGCTCGCGGCGTTTGATGAAGTCCATCTGGCGGACCTCTCCGGTGAGAGCTTCCTGGACGCCGTGGAGCTCGGCTCCCCGGCCATGGCACTTGAAGTTGCGGCCTCCGGCGCGGGATTGCTGATCCTGCCGATGTCCGTGGCCCGCCTCCACTCCCGCAGGGATGTCATCACGCGTCCCGTCCAGGGTATGGAAGGGTCACGGATAGCCGTTGCCTGGCTCCAGGAGACCGAGGACCAGGACGTGGACGAATTCATCGGGATTGTCCGCGGCCGGACAGCCAACAGCTCGCGCCAGCCTTCCTCCCGGCAGGAGCCCGCGAAGAAGAAGGCAAGGAAAGCCCCGGCACCCGCCGCCGGTTCCAAGGACGGGGGTAAGGGAGCAGGACGGCCGGCGCGTCAGGGGAAACCTGGAGCCGGCCGGACGCCGCGCCGCAAGCCGGGCAAGGGCAGGGCCTGAATTCCGGCACTGCCGGCTAGGCGAGCCAGCCGCGCAGCGAGTTGAAGGCTGCTTCAATGACGCCGTAGATCGCATAGACGGAAACGGGCACCATGATGGCCCACTCCCGCCAGGAACCGGCACGGCCAATGATTGGCACCGAGAGGCAGCCGCTGGTTTTCCACAACTTGGACACAAGGGGCATTGATGCGATCTTCCGCGGCCGCTTGATCCGCAGCGGCCACAGGATCATGACCCCCTGGTGCGTCAGCAGGTCCCCCACAATGTGCACGGCCACGCCAAGCCCGACGGCGAGGGGGAGCCAACCGTTGTTCTCCGGAGCATAGAGGGCAATAAAAACGGAGAGCAGGATGGCCAGGAGCCAGCTCCGTCCGGCCCCGCCGGCAATCTTCAGTGCCTTGAGGGCAAACCCCATCAGCAGGATGGACAGGAGTCCTGCCCCAACCTCCACGGTGCCGAGACCTCCCACTTCGGCAGTGAGCTCGCCCATGGCGCCGGCGAGGGCGACGAACACGGCGAGTCCCAGCAATGAATGGGTCCCACGCCGGTGACCGCCGCTGATTTGTTCAGTGATCCGCGCGAGGATCCGGGTCAAGGGAGGCAATGAATTGGCTATGGTGCCGCTGTGGTGGTCCAGGTCCGGGAGCAGCGCGGCCCCAGCGGTCAGCAGGGCTCCGCTGACAACGCCGAGCGGGCTGACCGGATATAGGCCAAGGGCGTAGGGGGCGGTTGAGGCGACGGCTACCCATGCCGCTGCGCCGCTTGCGGCGTGATGGCCACCCATCATGGTGTCTTGCTTTCCTTCCGGGCAGTCCACATCAGCCGGTTGACCGGCGTACCTCAATACTCCCAGCCGCCTCTGACATCGCCCGAACCGGACCGTGCAGACTAGGAATCCGGAATGATCAGGCCCTCAAGGATCTGGGTGGAAATGCTGCCGGGAGGATTGAGGAAATCCACCGTCAACCCGTCTTCGTCCGGGTCCAGGGGCTCCAGCGCGGACAGCTGGGAGGGCAGGAGGGACACCGGCATCCAATGTCCCCGGCGGGTGGCCATCCTGTCACTGAGCACTTCGGGAGCCCCGTCCAAATGCACAAACTGCACCCGGCCGTCCGCCCGAGACAGGACATCCCGGTAGCTGCGTTTCAGGGCTGAGCAGGCGATGACCGTTGAACGGCCGTTTTTCGCCTGTGTGCTCATCCACTCCCGGATGGATTCGAGCCACGGCCAGCGGTCCTCGTCGGAGAGGGGGATGCCCGCGGTCATCGACGCAATGCTGGCCGGGGCATGGAACTCATCGGCTTCGGCAGCGATCCAGCCCAGGTGCTCGGAAAGCGTGGTGGAAACAGTGGTCTTTCCCGATCCGGCCGCGCCCATAATCACTACGTGGCGGGGCACATGGTTCACGTACTGCTCCTCTGGACGACGTTGTCTGGGCACTTGCACCGGACCATAAAGGTATCACCATAGGGTGGCTCCCCGCTGGGTCCGGCACTACGCTTGTCCTGACGGGTCCAGCCCCAGATGCAGCGTGAAGGACGTGCCTTGCAGGACAGAGAAGTTGTGGAGCAGGTTCGCCCTGCCGCAGAAGTCATGAATAACCGGATCACCGACGTGCTGGGCCGGGACATCGCCACCGGAGCCCTGGCACCGGGTACCCGGCTGACGCTCGTTGGCTTGCAGGAGAGTTTCGGAGTCTCCCGTACGGTGATCCGCGACTGCATGCAGATCCTGGAGGCCCTCAACCTGGTGTACTCGAAGCGGCGAATCGGCATAGTCGTCCAGGAACCGTCCCGCTGGAATGTCTACGATCCGCGGATTATCCGCTGGCGGCTTTCCGGACCCGGAAGGAACGAGCAGTTCGAATCGCTTACCGAGCTGCGGATCGCCGTCGAGCCCCTTGCGGCTGCCGGCGCTGCCCGCCGGGCTTCCCAGGATCAGCGGCAGCGCCTCCTCCAGCTCGCATGCAGGATGCGGGAGCAGGCCGCTGATCCGGAAGCCTTCCTGGCGGCGGATATTGAATTCCACACGCTGCTTCTGGATGCCAGCGGCAATGAAATGTTCGCCTCGCTGGGCGGCGTGGTCTCGGAGGTGCTCTCAGGCCGGAGCCGGCAGAACCTCATGCCTGAAGGCGGTCCCAGGCCGGAGGCACTGGATGAACACGAGGCCATAGCAGCCGCCGTGGCCCAGGCGGACCCGGCGGCTGCGCGGGCGCGTACGGCAGACCTCCTCCTGGAAGTGGAGGATGCCATCCTGCGCCGGCACCAGGAGCCCGCACTTTAGGTGGTGGGTGCCTTGTCGGCACCCTCGGGGGTTACCACGGTGGCGGTGGGGGCGAGGTTTTCAGCGTCCACCATCCAGGCGTACTGCTCGAGCTTGCCAATGAACCCGTGCAGGATGTCCGCCGTCGTGGGATCTTCTTCGTCCACCTGGTCGTGGACATCCCGCATGGTCTGGACCGTGCCGCGGAGGAGGGCTACTACCAGCGTGACGGTGTCCTTGGTGTCCACGAGGCCTGCCGGGAACGGCGGAAGGGACGTGCCTTCGGCAACCGCAGTGCTGCGACCATCCGGAACCGCCTGCAAAGCACGCATTCGTTCCGCGAGCTCGTCCGCGAACAGCCGTGCGTCGTCGATGATCTCGTCCAGCTGGAGGTGGAGGTCACGGAAGTTCTTGCCCACTACGTTCCAGTGCGCCTGCTTTCCCTGCAGGTGAAGTTCAATCAGGTCTACCAGTACGGCCTGCAGGTTGGTGGTCAGCTGCTGTGATGCCTTCATTGTTCCTCCTGTATCGACGAATCCAGGACCTGGAGTCCTGCCGGAAGCGTCCGGCGGAAGCCCGGATATAAGTAAGCTTACCTTCAGCTTGTGATCTGTTGTCCACTTCGTTACCGTGAGGACGGAAGGAGCTAAGGCTCCTTACTATCGGAGGTTTGTTCCGCTGGGAACAGCTCAATCCGCGACCGAAGGGACAGTATGAGCACCGTAGAAGAATCAATTGACGTTGCAGTACCCGTGACCACGGCCTACAACCAGTGGACACAGTTTGAGTCGTTCCCCCATTTCATGAAGGGCGTGGAGTCCGTTACCCAGCTTTCTGACACCGAGTCCCGCTGGGTCACCAAAATCGGCGGCGTAGAGCGCACCTTCGACACCAAGATCACCGAACAGCACCCCGACGAGCGGGTGGCCTGGAAGAGCACGGACGGCAAGTCCCAGGCCGGCGTAGTGACCTTCCACCGCCTCAGCGCCACGGAAACCCGGGTCAGCGTGCAGCTGGACTGGGATCCTGAAACGTTCGCCGAGAAGGTGGGCGCCGTGGTGGGTGCAGATGACCACCGCGTGAAGGGCGACCTCAAGCGGTTCAAGGATTTCATTGAGTCACAGGGTTCCGAGACGGGATCCTGGCGCGGCAACGTGGACGCTGCCCCAACAGCAGACACCGGCGCGGGACTGAAGGCCGCCCCAACGGCCGATCCTTCCCTCGATGATCCCGAGTCAGGCGGGCCCCGAGCCGCAGGCGTGTAGCGCACGGTTCTGCCTGAAGCGGCACAAAAGCCCGGCGCCTTCCCCTGGGAATGACGCCGGGCTTTTGTGTGCGCCTACGCCGGATCCAGCCCTCGAACCGCAGGTCCCTCGAGCAGCTTGCCGTCTGCCGAGAACCGGGACCCGTGCAGCGGGCAGTCCCAGGAAGCCTCGGCATCGTTCCAGGCCAGGACACCGTGCAGGTGGGGGCAGATGGCTGAACGGCGGGTGGTGGTCCCGTTGACCGTGCAGACCGCAACCGGGGAGCCGCCCTCCCGCACCACGACGCCCAGACCCTCCGGTGGTTCCCCTCCCGCAGTCCGTGAGAGCCCTCCGGCCCAGCCGCTGATCATCTGCAGGCCAACCTCAGCATTGTCCTTCACCGTTGACACTGCATCCGGGAAGCTCACTTTGGCCTTATATAGCCCTGCGTTGGGGTCCTCCTCACCGAGAATCCTGGCTGCCAGGGACGCGGCGGCAGCCACACCGTTGGTCATGCCCCACTTGTTGAAGCCCGTGGCCGCGTAGATGCTGCGGCCGAGCAGGGGAAGTTCACCCACATAGGGGAGCGCGGAAGCCGGGGAATAGTCCTGGGCGGACCAGTCATAGCGGGCCTCGTCGACAGCGAAGTGCTGGCGGGTCCATTCATGGAGCCCTTTGACCCGGTCCCTGGTGTGGGCGGACCTCCCAACCGGATGTCCGTTGCCGCCGGCCAGGAGGTACCTGGTCCCGTTTACCGTCGCCGTCCGCAGTGAACGGGACGGCGAATCAGCCGAGAGGTACATCCCCTCGGGGACGTCCCCCTTGACGGGAAAAGCGCTGGCATAGGACCGCTGGGGTTTAACGACGGCGAAGTATCCGCCGCGGTCAAGGATCGGGATGCCGGTTGCCAGTACAACCTGTCCCGCCTCCAGGTCCCCCGGTTCTGTCACCACGCGCACCCTGCCTGAATCTGCGTGGTGTACCTCCTTCACCCGGATGCCTTCCACAAGCGTTCCGGAATGCGACCGGAGCTCGCCGGCAAGGGCTGCCAATGCCTGGAGGGGGTGGAACTGTGCCTGGCCCGGAAGTTTCAAGGCCGCTTCAACGCGGAAGGGCAGCTCCGTCTCAGTGGTGCTCTCAACCGGCAGGCCCGCAGCCCGGCACGCGTCCCGCTCCTGGGTGAGTGCGGCGGCGCCGTCGGACGTCACAGCGTATGTCCAGGCATCGCGGGTCTCGCAGTCCACACCGGCCGCAGCACAGAAGGAAAGCAGCCACTCCTGCGCAGTGCGGTTGGCGGCAACATATGCACGGACAGCGGATACATCATGGTGCCGGGCGATCTGGGAGAGCACTGTACCCTGCAGCAGGCTGATCTTGGCCGTGGTGTTGCCGGTGGTCACGGCTCCGGTCCGGCGTGCTTCAAGGACAGCTACGCGCTGCCCGCCGCGCGCCAGCAGGACGGCGGTGGCCAGGCCGGTCAGGCCGGCGCCCACCACAATGGTGTCGTAGGCTCCGCCGGGCACAAAGGGGTCGCTTTCAATGGCGGGCGAGGTGTCGAGCCAGAGTGATTCCATGTGCTTCCTTCCTCAGGTTTGGCCTCCACCCCATCTGTCCTATGGCCCGGAGTCAAGGGCTTATCCGGATCCGGGGGGGCGGGTGCGCAGGGTTCGTAAGCATACTTCCCATGGGGTGGGGGCTGTGCCACAGTTGAAGCGTAGGTTTTAAGGCCTCCGTCTGGCCGGAGTCCGTGATTCTCCCTTGGAGATAAGGAGTTGGCCATGTCTTATGCAAGCAGCAGCCGAGGGCTTTCCGCCCACAGGACCAGTGCCCAAATCGCCGCCACGGTATTCGGCGTCATCTTCCTGGTCATTGGGGTTCTCGGCTTCATTCCCGGAATTACCGCGAACTACAGTGCACTCTATTTCGCAGGTTATGGCTCTGAGGCTGTTCTGCTGGGCCTCTTCCAGGTGTCCATCCTGCACAACGTTGTCCACATGCTGCTCGGCTTTGCCGGCTTGTGGATGGCCCGGAGCAACTCATCCGCCCGCACCTACCTGATTGGTGCCGGCGTGCTGTACCTGCTCTTGTTTATCTACGGCCTGATCATCCCGCTGAACTCGGATGCGAACTTTGTCCCGTTGAACTGGGCTGACAACTGGCTGCACCTGGCACTGGCTGCGGTGATGATCATCCTCGGTTTCGTGCTTGGATCCGATCGTTCCCGCGGGGTGGACCGGAGCCCGAGCACCGGCTCACCCGGGGAGGGAAGCATTCCCAATTAGGGGCACAGGACGGTAAAGGCGCGGCCGGTTGGACGGCTGCGCCTTGCGTCGTGCCCAAAACCTTGTTAAGCGTCTATTCCGCGTCCAGGGGGTGCACCATGTAATTTGGAAGCACCCTTATTTTGGATGGAGGCGAGGCAAGTGCAGTTCCATCATGACCTCATGCTCACTGCGGAGGAGCATACGCCCGGCCGTACCGGAGGACGCGCGTGAGGCGCCCGGTTCTGCTGGGAGCCGGGAAGGCAGCCCCGGCCCATGAGAAGACCCTGTCCGAACTTATGGCACTGGCCGCGGACACGGACGGCTCCGCCGTGACGTCCCTGCTGATCCTGAAACCGGCCGCGGACGCAGCCCAATTGCCCGGCTCCGGCATGACCCTTGCACTGTGGGAGCTGCTGGCCACGCTGGGAGCCGCCGACCTCACGGCCGCCCGCGTAGTGGAACCCCATCTGGATGCCCAGGCGATCCTGGCCCAGGCGGCGCTACTGCCGTCCGAAGCCGGAGTGCAGGGTGTTGACTTTCATGCCGGGACCTGGGGCGTCTATGCTGCCGAGGGTCCCGGCCTGGCCCTGCAGGCAGCAGAGCACGACGGCGCTTGGCAGCTTTCCGGCCGCAAGCCCTGGTGTTCGCTGGCGGATCAGCTCGACTACGCGGTGGTCACCGCCCACACCGGGAACGGCAACCGGCGGGCCTTCGCCGTGGACCTTCGCGATTCCGGAGTGCAGGTAGCCCCGGCACCCTGGATCAGCCGCGGACTGGCGGCCGTAGACAGCAGGGCAGTGGACTTCGACGCCGTACCCGCGGTTCCGGTTGGAAGGGATAACTGGTACCTGGAACGTGACGGTTTCGCGTGGGGCGGCATAGGCGTTGCAGCGGTTTGGTACGGAGGTGCCGTGGCCGTAGCCCGACGGCTGTTCCAGGCGAGCCGCGAGCGGACACCGGACCAGATTGCCCAGGCACTTATCGGCGCGGCAGACCTCTCCCTGCAGGCTGCCGGGCGAATGCTGGCCAGTGCAGCCGCAGACGTAGACGCCGGCCGGGCAGCGGGTGAGCAGGGCGCAGTGCTTGCCCAGCGCGTCCGCGGCGTCGTGGCCGACTCCGTGGAACGGGTCCTGGCCGCTGCCGCCCACGGTCTGGGCCCGGGTCCGCTCACCGCTGAGGAAGAGCACGCCCGCAGGATCGCTGACCTGCAGGTGTACGTTCGCCAGCACCATGCAGAACGCGACCACGCCTCGCTGGGGAAGCTGCTGCTGGCGCGGGAGGAAGAGCCGTGGTGAGCTTCACCCACCGGGACGCGAGCCAGGACGAGGCAGTATGGCTGGAAGCCCTGGACCACACCCCGGATCTCTCGGTTGCGCTTCCCGGAACACCGGACCGGCTCCTGGTCCTCGCTGCGCACCCCGATGACGAAACCCTGGGGGCCGGGGGCCTGATCGCATCCCTCGCAGCGAAGGGAACCAGCGTAGATGTCATTGTGGCGACAGCCGGGGAAGGATCACACCCGGACTCAGTGACGCATACGCCCGGGCAGCTGGCGGAAATCCGGGAACAGGAACTGCGCACCGCCGTCGCGGCCCTGGACCCCGGCGCACGCGTCCGGCTGTTGGGGCTCCCTGACGGCGGCCTTGCCGGGAGCCGTGACGCGCTGTTCCAGGCCCTGCGGGAAACCGCGGAAGCCGGGGCCGGAACCCTGTGGATCGCCGCGCCTTGGCGCGGTGACGGGCACACCGACCATGACACCGCCGGGGAGGTGGCCGCCGAGTTCGCGCGGTCCGCGCGGATACCCCTGCTGGAGTACCCCATCTGGCTGTGGCACTGGGGAACTCCGGAAGACCTTCCTCCCGCCCTCCACGTTTATCCACTGGGCGACGACGCAGCGGGGGCGAAACGTGCGGCCATGGCGGCCCACAGCAGCCAAGTGAATCCGCTGTCCAGCCAGCCCGGCGATGAGGTACTTCTCGGCCCGGAAGTCCTGGCCCACTTTGAGCGCCCCTTTGAAGCTTTTCTCCTGACCGTTCCGCGCAGCGCGCGCGGTGTTTTCGAGGAACTCTACGAACGCTCGGCGGATCCATGGAACTTCGAGGTGAGTTTCTATGAATCCCGCAAGCGGGCCCTGACCCTGGCCATGCTGCCCCGGGAACGGTTCGCCAGGGTTTTCGAACCCGGCTGTTCCATCGGGGTGCTGACCGAAGAGCTGGCCCGGCGGTCGGACACCGTCACCGCCATGGACATCAGTGCCCGCGCACTGCGGCTGGCGGAACAGCGCCTGGGACCTGAATCCGGCGTCGAGCTGCTGGAAGGCAGCATCCCCGAGAACTGGCCGGACGGCGCCTTCGACCTCGTGGTGATCTCCGAAATCGGCTACTTCCTGACACCCGAGCAGCTGACGGAAACTGTCCAGCGTGCTGCAGGCTCGCTGGGCAGCGACGGCGCCCTCCTGCTCTGCCACTGGCGGCATCCGAATGAGGGGTGGCCGCTCACCGGAGACAGTGTCCATGACGCCTTTCTCCGCTCCAGCGGCCTGGAGAGACTCTCAGCCCACGTGGAAGAAGACTTCCGCATCGACGTCCTGGTGCCTTCGCCGGCCGAATCGGTGGCGCGCCGGGAGGGGCTGCTTTGACGCCGGCGCACATCGGCGTCGTGATTCCTGCCCGGGACGAAGAGGAACTGCTTCCGCGCTGCCTGGCTTCCGTGGCCGCTGCCTGCCAGGCACTTGAACCGCACGTTCGGGTCAGCGTGGTGGTGGTCCTGGATTCGTGTGCCGACGGCTCGGCCGCCGCGGCTGCCGGAGCTGCGCTTGAACAGGGACTCGAGCTGCACCTGCTTGAAACTGCAGCCGGGAACGTAGGCGCCGCCCGGGCCGAAGGAGCGGCAGCGGCACTTGAACTGGGAGCCGGGTGGATCGCCAGCACCGACGCGGATACGGTGGTTCCCGCCTGCTGGCTGCAGATGCAGGTGAACCTGGCCTCAGCCGGTTACGGCATGGTGCTGGGAACCGTAGTGCCGGATGCCAGGGACCTGGATGCTGAGCATCTTGCCCTGTGGCAGGCCCGGCACACCCTGGGGGAGGGGCATCCCCACGTCCACGGCGCGAACCTGGGCTTCTCTGCTGCCGCATATCGGAGCGCGGGCGGCTTCAAGCCCGGCTCAACCGGCGAAGACGTGGACCTTGCATCACGGGTCAAGGCGGCGGCAATCCCGTGGATCGCCACCGACTGGATCCGTGCCGTCACCTCCGGTCGCCTAACCGGCCGTGCACCCGCAGGCTTCTCCGGGTACCTCCGGGGACTGCTCAACTAGCCCCGCACTGTGGTGCCGGCGCCCGCGGAGCCCTAGCGTAAGGGAATGGACTCTGAGCAAATCCACGCCAAAATCGAACGCCTGGTTGAACAGGAGCAGTCGCTTCGCAGCGCCGGCCCCGGTGAAAGCGCCGAAACCCACGCCGAGCAGCTGCGGAACATCAGTGAACAGCTTGACCAGTGCTGGGACCTGCTGCGCCAGCGCCGTGCCCGGATAGACGCCGGCGAGAACCCTGACACGGCCGAGGTGCGGCCGGTAGGGGAAGTGGAAGGCTACCGGCAGTAGCCGTCCGGAAACCTAGCGGGTCAGGGCGCGCACCAGCGTCGCAGCGCCGATGGTCCGGCGGAACGGGCTGCGGCCCCGGAAGGTTTCTCCGGCCGCCCACCACACCATGGCGCCCTGGCTGAGCCGGTGGAGCGCCTGGCGGTACCGCGGGGTGAGTGCCATAGCGGACGCCGTTCCAAACCCGGCCCAGGCCAGGATCGGCAGGTTTGGCGGGAGGAAGACGGTCTGCCGGCCCCTGCGGTCGCGGAAGTAACGTGTAATCCCCATGGTTTATGCGCCTTTCCTGGATTTGCGGCCGGAGGACTTCGCCGCCGGCTTCCTGGCTGGTTCTTCCTTGTCCTTCTGTTCTTCCTGATCCTTTGCCGCCGGTTTCCGGGCGTTCCTGGCCTTGCCGGAGGCGGACTTGGCACCCCGGTTCTTTTCCACGCTGCGCCGCAGCGCTTCCATCAGGTCCAGGACCTTTCCGCCCTCGTCCTCGGACTCTTCACCAAAGGTTTCCTGGGTGTCGAGGGCTTCACCCTTCTCCAGTTTGGCTTCGATCAGGGTGCGGAGCTGTTCCTGGTACTCATCAGTGAATCCGGACGGGTCGAAGTCTGAGCTGAAGGAATCAACCAGCGCTGATGACATTTCCAGCTCCTTCGCGGAAATGCGCACTTTCTCCTCTAGGGAGGGGAACGCAGCTTCACGGACCTCGTCCTCCCACAGCAGGGTCTGCAGCGTGAGTACGTCGCCGCGGACCCGAAGGGCACCCAGCCGGCTCTTCTGCCGGAGCGAGAACTGCACGATTGCCGTGCGGTCCGTGTCCTCCAGGGTCCGCCGCAGCAGCACATAGGACTTGGTGGACTTCGAATCCGGTTCAAGGTAGTAGGTGCGGTCAAACAGGATGGGGTCCACCTGATCGCTGGGGACGAATTCCACGACCTCGATCTCCCGGCTTTTTTCCACCGGCAGGGACGCCAGGTCCTCATCCGTGAGCACCACGGTCTGCTCGCCGTCGTCGTACGCCTTGGCGATGTTCTTGTACTCCACCACCTCACCGCAGATTTCGCAGCGGCGCTGGTAACGGATCCGCCCGCCGTCCTTTTCGTGCACCTGATGCAGGCTCACGTCGTGGTCCTCGGTGGCGGAGTAGACCTTGACCGGCACGTTGACCAGCCCAAACGCAATGGCACCTTTCCAGATGGCTCTCATGTACCAAGTGAACACCAAGCAGACTGTGAATCTCCAGAGCCGTATCGGGACGCCTGCCGGCGGTCCGCCCCATGCATCTTTGGGCTGACCCCTTGGCCGGGTTCTGCCGCCGTCCTACCCTAATGAGCAATTCGCCGGTGCCGGGGCCGGACGTGAACTCTTTTGGGGAGATTCCCATGATTGAAGAAGCTGACCTGGATTTCCTGCGAAGCGCAGTGCGGGGCGCCGTTTCACTGCCGGGGGAGGAGGGGTACGCCGCGGACACAGCGGCGTTCAACCTAGCGCAGGTTCATCACCCCGATGCCGTCCTGGGTGCCCTGGATGACCATGATGTGCAGGCCGCAGTGGCCTGGGCTTCCGGGCGCGGCATTCCGCTCGCGGTGCAGGCTACGGGCCACAATGCGTCCGCCCCCATGGATGAAGGCCTGCTGGTCAACACCTCGCGCCTGCAGGAGATCAGCCTGGACCTGGCAGCCGGAGCCTTCACGGTAGGGGCAGGAGTGCGCTGGGATGCCGTGCTGCGTGAACTGGTGCCCAACGGGTTGACCGCGCCCCACGGGTCCAGTGGCGGCGTGGGCGTGGTTGGCTACACGGTTGGCGGCGGCCTGCCGCTGATGGGACGCACCCTTGGCTTCGCCTCGGACCACGTCCGAGGCTTCGACGTCGTGACCCCGGACGGAACCCTTCGCAGCGTGGACCCCGAAACCGAGCCGGAACTTTTTACCTCCGTGCGGGGCGGGAAGGGGAACTTTGGAATTATTACCCGCATGACCATGGCAGCGGTACCGCTGGGCGATTTCTACGGCGGCCAGCTGGTGTTTCCGGAAGACCAGGCGGGAGAGGCGCTTGATGCATTCCGCCGATGGGCTCCCGAACTGCCGAATGAGGCATCCGCGTCCCTGGCTTTCATGCACCTGCCGGATCTGCCCTTCCTGCCTCCGGAGTTGCGTGGAACCGCCCCGGTGATCCTGCGCTTCGCCCTGTTCGGTGGGAAGGCGGAGGGGGATAAGCTGCTTGAACCCTTCCGCCGGCTGCCCACGGTCAGCGATACGGCCGGACCCATGGACTACCTGGACGTCGATGCCGTACACAGTGATCCGGCTGATCCGGCTCCCGCCATGGAACGTGGCATGCTCCTCACCGAACTGGACGACGCCGCTGCCGCCGAGCTGCTGCGCCAGGTTGGCCCGGGTTCCGGGACGCCGCTGGTGATGCTGGAGCTGCGGGTCCTGGGCGGCGCACTCTCTGCGGAACCGCCCTTCCCGGACACTGTTTCCGGACGAAACGCAGGATTCCACCTGTTCGTGCTCGGCGTGCCTGGGCTCCCGGCGCCGGATCTGGCGGAGGCAGCGCTGGTGCGGCTCGCGCTGGCGTTCGAACCCTACACGGCCGGCAGCTTGATTAACTTCCATGGTCCCGCCGGCGATGAACTGGACCGTGCGCGGGCCTGGGAACCCGCAGCCTATGAACTGCTGCGCAACGCGAAGGCAGACTGGGATCCGCAAAACCTGTTCCGGTTCGGGCATGCCGTACCGCCCCTTGGTTTAATGGACACGGCAAGCGGCTGAATCCCGGCCGGTCTGAACGAACAGGCGGCAGCAATCACATGGACGGTCCCGCACGGGCCCTGGAAGAGCTCACCGTAGGGCAGGTTGCCCAGCGCAGCGGCGTGGCGGTTTCCGCCCTGCATTTCTACGAGCGGCAGGGCCTGATTCGCAGCCGGCGTACCGGCGGCAACCAGCGCCGTTTTGACCGCTCCGTCCTGCGCCGCGTCGCCGTAATCCGTGCCGCCCAGCGGGCGGGCATACCGCTGTCCCACATAGCCGCAGTCTTCGCTGAACTGCCTGAGGACGGCGTCCCGGGCCAGGAGGACTGGCGCAGGCTTAGCGCAGCATGGCGGGCTGAACTGGACAACCGGATCGGCCAGCTGGAAGCCCTGCGGGACCGCCTGGGCGGATGCATTGGCTGCGGTTGCCTCTCCCTTGCGGAGTGCAGTTTCATCAATCCCGACGACGCCTCCGGGCGGGATTTCCCGGGGGCCCGGCTGCTGGAGCCGGACTCCTGATTTGACCTCAACTAATGTTGAGGTTTTACCGTGGAAGTATGACTTCAACGGCAGTGACCCCTCCGGTGGTGGATGAATTCAAGAACGCGTTCCGCGGGCACCCCGCGGGCGTGGCAATCATCACGGCCGCCGGCGCGGAAGGGCCCGTGGGCCTGACGGCGTCCTCCGTAAGCTCGGTCTCCGCCGTGCCGCCGATCCTGGCGTTTTCCCTCGCCTCCACCGAGGGCTCGGCGGGGGTGATCGCCTCAGCAGACACCATAGTGGTTCACCTGCTGGGTGCGGAAAACGCCGAACTTGCCGCCCTTTTCGCTGCCCGGGGTACCGAACGCTTTGGCCGGGACCTGCCCTGGAGCACGCTTCCGGGCGGAGAACCGCTGCTCGAAGGAGTGCCGCGGGCCCTGCTGTGCCGGATCCTCTCCCGCACCCAGGCCGGCAGTTCAACCCTGATCGCCGCCGAGGTCCTGGAGATCCATACCGGCCCGGCCTCCGCTCCGCTGGTCTACCATGACCGCACCTACCACCACCTGGGTGACCACTCCACGCTGCGTCCGCCTCAGTAAAGAAGTCCCTTTCCGGCAGCCGCGGACAGCGCGCCGGCTATCCGCGATAGAACCGGCAGGTCAACGCGCCACTGCTGCCAGTACAGCGGGACGTCCAGATGCGCATCAGGATCCAGGAGCACGACTGAGCCGTCCGTTAGCAGCTGCTCCGACTGCAGGTCCGGCAGCATTCCCCAGCCGTACCCAAGGCGCACTGCCTGCAGGAAGTCCCAGGATGCAGGGACATAGTGGCGGGGCGGCTGGAGACCCGGACCAAAGGCCGACTCGAGGAAGCGGGCCTGGAGGGCATCCCGCCGGTTGAAGGCCACCATGGGTGCGGTCGCTGCCTGGGCGGCCCCAAAGCCGCGGCTGAACCACCGGCTGCGGAATCCCGGGCTGGCAGCCGGCCGGTAGCGCATGGTTCCCAGTACGGCGACGGAGCAGCCCTGCACCGGTTCCGGACTGGAGGTCACGGCACCCATGGCCGTTCCGTTCCGCAGGCCTTCGGCCGAATAGTCCTGGTCCTCCAAAGTGAACTCAAAGCTGGTTCCCTCCACCTGTGCAAGTGCCGGAAGCACCCAGGTGGCGAGCGAATCCGCGTTGATGACCAGCTGCACTGCCGTGCGCCCCGGCTGGGTGTCCAAGCCAAGGCGCTCGACGGCGTCGTGCTCCAGCGCGCTGATCTGCCGTGCCAGCCGCAGCAGTACCGCACCCGGCTCGGTGGCGGTGATGGGGCGCGTGCGTCTGAGCAGCACGCAGCCGGTCCGCGTCTCCAGCGCCTTGATCCGCTGGCTGACGGCAGAGGTGGTCAGGTGGAGGGCCGCAGCGGCGGCGTCGAAGCTTCCGTGGTCAAGGACGGCACCCAGGGCGCGCAGCTGGTCGGCGTTGAACTCCATGTTAAGGAAGTCTAAAGACAGTACAGAAACATTAGCTAGGCTTCTTCTTCGTGCAGTCCTAGCGTGGACCTATGAACACCTCGAGCCTCGCCCCTGCGCTGGCGGGATTCGGCAGCGGGCTGGCCTTGATCGTAGCTATTGGAGCGCAGAACGCCTTCGTCCTGAGGCAGGGGCTGAGACGTGAGCACCTGCCCGCGGTGATCGCCGTCTGTATCCTCAGCGACGCCGTCCTCATCCTCGCCGGAACCGCAGGAATCGGAAGGCTCACACAGACCGCACCCCTGGCCCTGGACATCATTCGCTGGGCGGGTGCGGCATTCCTGCTGGCCTACGCGTTCCTTTCCCTGCGGCGCGCCCTGAACCCCTCCGCCCTGCAGGCAGGCGGCCAGCCAGGCGGGACGCTGGCGGCGGCTGTGCTGACCTGCCTGAGCCTGACCTGGCTGAACCCCCACGTCTACCTGGATACGGTGGTGCTGCTGGGGTCACTGGCCGCGACCCACGGGCCGGACGGGCGGTGGGTCTTCGCTGCGGGCGCCGTCGCGGCCAGCACCATGTGGTTCACCGCGCTCGGCTTTGGTGCCCGGCTGCTGGGACCGGTCTTCGCCCGGCCCCGGGCGTGGCAGTTCCTCGACGCCGGCATCGCCGTCTTCATGGTGCTGCTGGCGGTCAGCCTGGTTGCCGGTTCCTGATGGCAGCCTGGGTGAGTGCAAGCGGACAGGACTTCAGGAGATCATGGGCCATGGCCAAATATTTTGAGAATGACAGCCGGTCCATGCGGGACAGAATGCAGGCCGGTGACCTGTACATTGCCGACGATCCGCAGCTGGAGGCGGACAGCCTTCGGGCCGCCTCGCTCTCCGACCAGTACAACCGGCTGAGTCCGCAGGATCCCGACGCCGCCGCGCCCCTGCTTGCCGAGCTGCTGGGCGGCATTGGAGAACAAAGCGTTATCCGCGCTCCGCTGTTCGTGGACTACGGCAAGTACCTCACCGTGGGCGCCCGGACCTTTATCAATTTCAATCTCACTGCGCTGGACGTAGCGGCTATCACCATCGGCGATGACGTCCAGATTGGACCAAATGTGCAGCTGCTGACGCCCACCCATCCGCTGGACGCGGAGGCCCGGCGGGACAAGCTGGAGGCAGCCCAGCCGATCACCATCGGTAACAATGTCTGGCTGGGAGGCGGCGTGATCGTGCTGCCCGGGGTGAACATAGGCGAGAACACCGTGGTGGGAGCGGGATCCGTCGTCACGCGGGACCTGCCCGCCAACGTAGTGGCGGTGGGCAATCCTGCCCGCGTTATCCGGGAGCTGCCGGAATCCTAGGCCCGTTCCGGAACGGCGCGGACCTGCGCGTCGACCAGGATCTCAGCGGCCCGGCGTGCCTGGCTGGCGGGTTCCGCTGAACCGGAGATAGCCGCCGTGGTCTGGGCACCCTCGGCGAGCAGCGCCAGCTGGGGAGCCAGGTCGGGCGGTCCGCCCGCCGCAGCCACGAGTTCGGCAAGTACGCGCTGGAACGAGTCTTTGTGCGCCCGCGTGCGCTCGGCGATGTCCGGAGACTGGCTGCCCAGTTCGCCAAAGGCATTGATGAAGGCACAGCCGCGGAATGAATCCTCGGCGAACCAGTCAGAGAGGTAGTCGTAGACGGCCAGCAGCTTGGCCCGGGGCTCCGCAGCGGCGTCGATCCGTTCCTGGAGCCCGGCCGTCCAGATTCGGTGGCGCCGGTCCAGCACGGCGAATACTATGGCCTGCTTGGAAGGGAACAGTGAGTAGAGCTTCTTCAGCGGCAGATCTACTTCACGCCGGAGTTCGGCCATGCCGACTGCTTGGATGCCGCGCTCGTAGAAGAGCCGGTCGGCCACTTCGATCACGTGTGCACGTTCCTCACCAGGGTTCATGGATTCAGTCTACTTGCTTTGAGAATGATCGTTCCCTATAGTTGGGAACTCCTGAGAATGATCATTCTCACAGCGTATTGAGAGGAGCATCGCCATGGGGCGTATCAGCGTCAGCACGGAGAACAGCAGTCCAATCGAGCTCTACTACGAAGACCACGGCAAGGGACAGCCGGTGGTGCTCATCCACGGCTACCCGCTGGACGGCTCGTCCTGGGAAAAGCAGACGGCCGCACTGCTCCAGGCCGGATACCGGGTCATTACCTATGACCGGCGCGGGTTCGGCCGGTCCGACAAGCCCGCAGAAGGCTACGACTATGACACCTTTGCCGCAGACCTGAACGCTGTGATGAATACGCTGGACCTTCACTCTGCAGTGCTGGTGGGGTTCTCCATGGGTACCGGCGAAGTGGCGCGCTACCTGTCCACCTTCGGGTCCGACCGCGTGGACAAGGCGGTATTCCTCGGCTCGCTGGAACCATACCTGCTCAAGGCGGAGGACAACCCCGAAGGCGTGCCCCAGGAAGTCTTCGACGGACTGCTGGAGGCCGCTACGGCAGACCGGTACGCGTTCTTCACCGACTTCTTCAAGAACTTCTACAACTCGGATGATTTCCTGGGCACTGACCGGCTCAGCCAGGAAGTGGTCAACGCAGGCTGGAACCTCGCCTCCTCCGCGAGCCCCATCGCTTCGCTGGCCGCCCAGCCAACCTGGCTCACCGACTTCCGGGGCGACATTCCCAAGATCGATGTTCCTGCGCTGATCGTGCATGGAACGGCTGACAACATCCTGCCCATCGACGCTACCGGCCGGCGCTTCGCGAAGGCGCTGCCGTCCGCCCAGTACGTGGAGATTGAAGGGGCACCGCACGGACTGCTCTGGACCCATGCGCAGGAAGTGAATGACGCGCTGCTCTCCTTCCTGGCCAAGGACACCAAGCCGGAAACACGCGAGGTCCCGGCGGAAGCGTAAATAAGCCATGCAGCGGACCCGGGCCGCCGGGGCCCGGGTCCGCTACAGTTGCTGCACCATGGGTGCGGCCAACGGGGGCCGCCCAGCTTGTCCGGAGGGGAACGGCCATGACCAGCAGGCAAGACGAGATTGATCCGCGGTACGACCCGGCCTACCAGCGCGGGGGCGGGGAGCTGTACCTCTCCCGGAGTACCGAGGAACCGCCGGCAATCGTGGAGATCACGGACGCGCCCCCGCCGGCGCAGGCCCGGTCCGCGCAGAATCCATACCCGGAGCTGGAGCGGCACCAGCGGAAGTACCGGATTGCCGCCTGGGTCCTGGCGGCCGGCCTGGTGGCCTTGGGTGTCTTCTTTATGTTCGCGGACAACATTTTCCCGCCGGAGGCCACCTCCGTCCCGCCCAACTGGAGCGGGTACCCCGTTGAACCGTGGTCACAGAAGCTTCGCTGGGCGGCACCGAACCTGATTATGCTGGGAATACTGACCGCCGCCGTGCAGGTGTTCATCGAGCAGATCCAGACCTTCCGGCTGCGAATGAGCCGGTGAAGACCTCTCCGGCCCGAGCATCCAAAGGAGCTCCCATGAGCAGGAAAAAGACCCTGAATGATCTGACCACGGGCCAGAAGAAGGGCCTCGGTGTCCTTTCCAGCGTCCAGTTCCTGCTTGCCGGAGCGGCGCTGGTGGACATCTGGCGCCGCCCGGGCAGCGAGATCCGCGGATCAAAGGCCGCCTGGAGCGCCGCCTGCGCCGTGAACTTCATCGGCCCGATCAGCTACTTCGTCTTCGGCCGGCGCCGCGGCTAGTCCCGCGGAGAGGAACTAGCCCTTCGGCTGGGTGGAGTACTCCGCCCAGGGTACGTTCCAGTCCCCGTAGCCATCCCACATCGCCGCGGGGCCCACTCCGGTGTTGAGGACCTGGACCAGGTCTCCGGGCTCGAACGTGTCATAGAAGTACTTGGCGCCTTCCGGCGACATGCCGACGCAGCCATGGGATACGTTGATGACGCCCAGCGCGCCCATGGCTCCGGGAAGCGCCTCATGGACGAACACTCCGCTGTTGGTCAGCCGGCTGGCCCAAGAGGCGTCAAACGGTTCGTAGTAGTCCGGGTCTCCGGGCTTGAGCCCAATGCTCTCGGCACGGAAGGGCAGCTTCTCGTGCTGGGACATCACTACCTGGTATCCACTGGGGGAAGGCCAAGCCGAATCGCCCAGCGTCACGGGGAACGTGTGGGTGAGCTGGCCGTCGATGAAAACCTGCATGGTCTTGGTCGCATTGTCCACGACGGCGACGCGGGAATTGTGAACCTGGAAAGTGCGCGTCTCGTTGAAGTTGCCGATCATTGAATTGCCGAAGTCAACGCCGAAGAGATTCATGTCCACGGTGACGGTGCTGTTCGGCTCCCAGAAGGTCTCCGGACGGTAGCGGGCCTTGGTGTCGGAGATCCAGTAGAACGCACCGGTCTGCGCGCTGGTGCTCGTGACCGTAATGGCGGCCTCGACGGCCTGCTTGTTCAGTACCGGCTCGCTGAAGTTGATCTCAATGGGATGCCCGACGCCGACTACCGACTTGTCCAGCGGCGCCATGAAGGCGTTGGCCTCGTTGGGAGGGGTCACGGTGTGGAACGTCTGGGATTCTCGCGTGGTCTCGCCGTTGGCGTCCGCGAGGGTGAAGGCGAAGGTGTACTCGGTGTCGAACTGCAGCGGCTCGGTGGCCGTCCACTCGGTCTTGCCGGCGGCGAAATCCCCGGCAACATCTTCTCCGCCGTTACTGGGCGCCAGGCTCACGGATTCAATGGTGCCGTGCTGGACTTTAAGGACGGGCACGGAGACGGGATTGACTTCCACCGAGCTGTCTGCCGGTTCAGCAGTAAAGGCCACGGAGACCGCCGGTTCGGACGGGGTGGGCGAGGCGGAAGGCTGTGACTGCTGCCCGGAAGGCGTTACGGCGTCGAACGCTCCCGTGGCGGCTGCGACGCCCGCGGCGCCGCCGATCACCAATATCCCCGCCGCTGCGGCCAGGGCAATCCACCGCTTGCGGCTGCTCTTTTCCTGCACTGTCTCTGTCCCCTACGTCTCTCTAGCTGAAAGTCATCCTACGTTAGGCCGCCGGGCCGGCTGATTCGTCAGCCGGGCTTTCGAGCACTTCGGCCAGCAGCGGAGCCAGGGCCAGGGACCCGGCAGCGCTGAGATGGTACGCATCCGCATAGAGCGGCGTGTTGCCCACGAAGGCCGGGCACCGTTCCCGCACACAGAACCACGCGGTGGTGTCGACCCACTCCACGTCCGGGTTGCCCTGCGCCGCTGCAGCGGATTCAAGGTCCAGCCGAAAGCCGTGATTCCCGGGGAGCCGGGTTTCGCAGTCCGACGGCGTGCTGAAGCGCGTGGCGCACTGGGACGGGTCCTTCGCCTCCGGAGGAGCGGAGAGCACCACCGTCCGGTCCGCGCTGCCGGCCAGCATCGCGTGAATGCGCTGGGTACCTTCCCGCCATTCGGCGTCGGCGGCCTCCGAGACGGCACCGCTGGCCAGCGCCGGGTCATACCTGAAGGAAGCCATAAGCAGCACATCCGGAGCCAGCTGCCCGATCCGCTCGACGGCCCAGTCCCGGAAGGCAGTGCATTCCGGATAGGGGGCGCCGCCAATCCTGTTTTGCGGCACATCTGCCGGGGCGCAGCCCGCTGCGGTGTAAACGTGGATGCGCCATTGCTCCGGCTCCAGCACGGCGCGGAGGGCGGGCAGGTAGGCCATGGCAACTGAATCCCCGTAGAGGACCAGATCCCGTGGTGCGTCCGGGTCGCCGTAGATGCAGTGACCGGTGTTGGCCACCGGATCCTCTTCGCGGGCTTCGTTTCCGCCCAGGCACCCGTCCACGACCCATTCGGCGGGCTTGGCGCTGCGGCCGCCTTCCGTAAAGGTTGCGGGGTCCGGCGACAGGGAGGGCCACTGTGTGCTCCCAAGTGCCTTTCGGAGGGCTGCGGTGTGGGCAGCCAGCGGATCCGGCTGGGACGCGGGTCCAGGGGACGGAACGGCGGCCGACGGCGGGTTCGCGGCTGCCGGTGAGTCGGACGGCTGGAGCGTTGTCTCCAGTGTGACGGCGATCAGGGTTGCGGACAGCAGGCCTGCGGCAGCGGCTGCGGCCGCCAGGCGGGCTGGATGCGGTTCAAGTGCCGGACGGCGGTAGCGCCGGCCGCGTTCCCTGGCCGCATAGCGGGGCTGCAGCCAGCGCGAGCGGCGGACTGGATCTTCGATCCAATGGAAGGAAAGCACCGCCAGCCCGGCGGTCAGCGCCAGCGCCAGGAGCGGCGGTGTATCCGGGGCCAGCGCCGCAGCGAACACCACCACGGGGAAGTGCCAGAGGTACAGGGAATAGGAGATCCGGCCAATGTAGCGGCTGGCCGGGTTGGTCAGCGGCCACATGATGCGGTTGTGTCCCGGACTGCGGGCGCCGGTCCCGGCAGCCAGGACGAGCAGTGTGGAGAGTACCGGCAGTGCGGCGGCAGGCCCGGGAAAAGCACTGTCCGCGGAGAGTAGGAGGACGGACGCCGCCAGGCCGGCCAGCCCGGCCCACCCGGCCGCAGCCCGGACCAGGGCCGGAAGACGGGACAGCCAGGGGGAGGCCACGGCGAGCATTGCCCCCGTCCCGAGTTCCCAGGCACGGGAGAGCGTGGAGAAGTACGCGGTGGTGGGCCGGTTCGCCGTCTCCCAGACAGCGAACGCGAAGCTCGCCGCACAGAGAACTCCAATAAAGAGCAGGAGCAGCACCCGCATGCCGCGGTCCGTGAGGCGCAGCGCCGCCGTCACGGCGATTCCCGCCACCAGCACCCATGGCCATGCCAGGTAGAACTGCTCTTCCACGCCCAGGGACCAGAAGTGCTGCAGCGGTGAGACCGCGGTTCCGGCGTGGAGGTAGTCGGTGCCGGAAGCAGCGAAGCGCCAGTTGCCCAGGAAGAAGAAGGACCAGACGGCGTCTTCCAGGATGGCCGCCGCGCGCCCGGGACCAAACACGAGGAACGCCGCCGCCGAGGTTGCGGCCAGGACTGCGGCGGCTGCCGGAACAAGCCGGCGTACCCGGCGCCGGTAGAAGTCCGGCAGGGACAGTTTCTGCGGGGAGGTGATCTCCCGGAGCAGGATGGTGGTAATCAGGAAACCGGATATAACGAAGAAGACGTCCACTCCGGCGTAGCCGCCCGCGGGCCAGGCCAGCAGGTGGTGCGCCAGCACGGAGAGGACTGCCAGGGCACGGAGGCCCTCAATGTCGTAGCGGAAGCTCCCGCCCGGCCGGTGCCGTGGCCGGGTGGGAACCCGGACACTGGGGGCGGGCTGGGGTGCAGGCGCTGGCAAAGATTCGCTTTCGCTTCAACGGTGGGGTTTGAAACGAATCTAGCCCGGTGGTGCTCCCACCCGCTACTTGGCCCACGGCGGACCCAAAAACGGTCAGGACCCTTGACAGGGCGGCATTCGCCGTGGCGTCAGGCGGCGTCCTGCTCCGCCATCCGTGCTGCCTGCCGGGTGATGTTCTTGGCCATGGAGGGGAAGATCAGCCCATGGAACGGGTAGATCAGCCACCAATACAGCCGGCCGAGCAGACCGCGCGGGAAGTAGATGGCCCGCTGGCTGTAGACGCTCCCGTCTCCGTCGGGGTCCACCCGCAGCTCGAGCCAGGCCTTCCCCGGAACCCGCATCTCCGCGCGCAGCCGAAGCAGGGTGCCGCGCTCCAGGAACTCAACGCGCCACCAGTCAACGACGTCGCCGGTCAGCAGGGTGGCGGGGTTCCGGCGTCCCCGGGTCAGGCCGGCGCCGCCCACCGTCTTGTCCAGCACGCCGCGGATCGCCCACGCCATGGGCAGCGAGTACCAGCCGTTCTTGCCGCCAATCCCCTCGATGACCTGCCAGACATGCGCCGGGTCAACGTCCGATCCGCGGCGGCGCTGGTCCACGTAAACGGTCTGCCCTGCCCAGTCCGGGTCAGAGGGCAGCGGCTCGGAGGCCTGGTCCGCGGCGCTTGAGGCGCTGGCCCAGGTTGTCTCCACCTCGTTGCGGGCTTCCTTGCCCAGCGCCCGGGTTACGGCGTCGTGGTAGTTGGTCAGTCCGCCGTCGGGAACCGGGATGTAGTTCTTGATGTCCCGTTCCTTGGCCACGGCGTCGTGCTGGAGTGACTCGACCAGCGGTCGGGACATGGCCAGCGGGATCGGGGTCACCAGGGCCACCCAGAGCCCGGCCAGCTTGGGGGCGGGGATGGGCAGCGCGTAGATGCGCCGGCGGGGCAGCCCGGCAACCTGGGCATAGCCGTTCATGATGTCCGCGTACTCCAGGACCTCGCCGGACCCGATGTCGAAGGTGCGGTTCAGGCCCTCGGGCAGGTTTGCGGCCTCCACCAGGTAGTGCAGGACGTCCCGCACCGCGATCGGCTCGATTTTCCGCCGCACCCAGCTGGGAGCGGGCATGACCGGCAGGGTTTCGGTGAGGTGGCGGATCATCTCGAAGGACGCGGAGCCCGAGCCGATCACCACGCCGGCCTGGAAAACCACGGCCGGAACGGCTCCCTTGAGCAGGATCTCGCCGACGGCCGTGCGCGAGGCCATGTGGGGGGAGAGCTCGCCCTCGTTCGGGTGCAGCCCGCCCAGGTACACAATGCGCTGAACGCCGGCTTTCTCCGCGGCGTTCGCGACAATGTTCGCGATGTTCTCCTCCTGGGCCGCGAAGCCCTTTCCGGAGGCCATCGAATGGACCAGGAAGTACACGGTGTCCACGTCCTGGAAGGCGTTCTCCACCGACTCGGCGTCGGAGAGGTCGCCCTGCACTACTTCAACGTCGTCGCGCCAGGGGACGTCATTGAGTTTCTCCGGGGACCTGACCAGCACCCGTACCGTGCGTCCGTCCGCCAGCAGCAGCGGAACGAGGCGCCCGCCAATGTAGCCCGTTGCTCCGGTGACCAAAACCCGCTGAGTGTCCGCCATTGCCCCAACATACACACACCGGGACCCGCTTCGGTGGCCCTTGCACCATCCCTCCACAAAACGCCGCAACATTTTGTAAGCATGCTGATGTCTACTGGATATTGCCTTGAAATCCCGGTAAGACTAGAGGGCATGGCGACAACGGGAACGGCCCCGAAGCAGCGGGAGACGGTCAGTGTGGACGGGCACCGCCTGCGCCTGACATCCCTGGACAAGGTCCTCTACCCGGAAACCGGCACCACCAAGGCCGATGTCCTTTCCTACTACGCGGCCATCGCCCCAACCCTGGTTCCCTATGCACGCAACCGTCCGGCCACGCGCAAAAGGTGGGTCCACGGCGTCGGAACCCCGGAGCATCCCGGACAGGTCTTCTTCCAAAAGAACATTGACGACTCCGCCCCGAGCTGGGTGAAGCGTTACACCATTGAGCACAAGGACCACTCCAACGTCTATCCGCTGGTCAATGACCTGGCGACGCTGACCTGGCTGGCGCAGCTGGCAGCCCTGGAGATCCACGTTCCGCAATGGCAGTTCGGCCCCCGCGGCGTCCGGCAGAACCCGGACCGCCTGGTCCTGGACCTGGACCCAGGAGAGGGCGCTTCCCTGGCGGACTGTGCCGAAGTCGCCCGCCTGGCCCGCAGCATCCTCACGGACATGGGCCTGGACGCCCGGCCGGTCACCAGCGGATCCAAGGGCATCCATCTCTACGCTGCCCTGGACGGCGGGCAAACCTCGGATGAGGTCAGCGCCGTGGCGCATGAACTGGCACGCGCGTTGGAAGCGGACCATCCGGACCTGGTGGTCAGCGACATGAAAAAGACCCTGCGCAAGGGCAAGGTGCTGGTGGACTGGAGCCAGAACAACGCCAACAAGACCACCATCTGCCCCTACTCGCTGCGCGGCCGCTTCCGGCCCATGGTCGCCGCACCGCGGACCTGGGAGGAGCTTGAGGACCCGGACCTGGCGCAGCTGGATTACGAGGAAGTCCTGGACCGCATCGAGGACATCGGGGACCCGCTGGCCGGCATGCACACGGGCGAAGCCGATCCCGATGTCCTGGAATCCGACGCCGAACCGGACAAGCTGCACAAGTACCGCAGCATGCGAGACGCCGCGAAGACTCCCGAACCCGTGCCCGCCGAAGCGCCGAAAGCCGTGGAAGGGGATGGGAACAGCTTCGTCATCCAGGAACACCATGCCCGCAGGCTGCACTGGGATTTCCGGCTGGAACGGGACGGTGTGCTGGTTTCCTGGGCGGTGCCCAAGGGCCCTCCCACTACGCCGGACAAAAATCACCTGGCCGTCCAGACCGAGGACCACCCGCTGGATTACGGCGGGTTCTCCGGGACCATTCCGAAAGGCGAATACGGTGCCGGAGAGGTCACCATCTGGGACCACGGCACCTATGAGACGGAGAAGTGGCGCCCGGAGAAGGAAGTGATTGTCACGGTTCACGGCCAACCCGACGGCGGCCTTGCCCGCGACGGTTCGGCGGTGCGCCGCTTCGCGTTCATCCACACCGGCGCGAACGAGCCGGGGAAGAGCAACTGGCTGCTGCACCTGATGAAGGACCAGGGTTCCAAAACACCCAAAACCACCAACGCAGCTCCAGCGGCGAAACCGGCAAAGACCGCTAAAGGTCCGGCGCAGGCAGCCAAGGCCGCGGCCAAGGCCCGCCCGGATCCTCTCCCGCTGCCGGACAGTGCAGCGGTGAAGAAGGACATCCAGGACTCCGGCATGCCGTCGCTGAAGCCGATGCTGGCAACCCTGGGTTCCCGGGCAGACATCAACGACGACGCCGACTGGGCCTTTGAGATGAAATGGGACGGTGTGCGGGCCATCGCGGAGGTAACCCCCGAAGGAACCCGGCTGATCAGCCGCAACGGCAACGACATGACCGTTGCCTACCCCGAACTGCAGGAGCTCGGCGGGTCGCTGAACGGAGAGCGCGCCGTCCTGGACGGGGAGATCGTTGCGCTGAACAAGGCCGGCCGCCCGGACTTTGGTCTGCTCCAGCCGCGCATGCACCTGACCCGGACCCGCGATGCGGAAGCCGCGGCCGCCAAGACACCGGTGCAGTTCATGGTCTTTGACCTGCTCTGGCTGGACGGGAACTCGCTGCTGGACCTGAGTTACGAACAACGCCGCGAAATACTGGAACAGGCGGTTGAATCGGGGCACGACGGCGGGCACATCCAGGTTCCGCCCGCCCTGGACCTGGGCATGGACGACGCCGTTGAGGCCAGTAAGGAACTCGGCCTTGAGGGTGTGGTGGCCAAGCGCCGCTCCGCCGGCTACTCGGCGGGCACCCGGTCCCGCAGCTGGGTCAAGCTCAAGAACCAGTTCAGCCAGGAAGTAGTGATTGTGGGCTGGCGTCCGGGGCAGGGAAACCGGGCCAACAAGGTTGGGTCCCTGCTCGTGGCGGTTCCGGACGGGACGGATCTGCAGTACATCGGCCGGGTCGGGTCCGGCCTGAGCGAGAAGGACCTTGCCCTGGTGGGTTCCCGGTTGAAGAAACTCTCCCGCAAGACCGCACCCCTGGACGACGTGCCCCGAGCCGACGCGTCCGACGCCCGCTGGGTCCGCCCTGTCCTGGTAGGAGAGGTTACCTACGCCGAACGCACCGGAACGGGCAAGCTCCGCCATCCTGTGTGGCGCGGGCTGCGGCCGGATAAGCGGCCCTCCGACGTCGTACCCGAAATACCGGCGCCGCCGTCCTAGGAACTCCAGACCGTCACCCATCCCCAACGGGAGGAACGCAGCGATGACCAGCACCCGAACCCCTGACGAACGCCTGCCCGGCACCGCGCAGCCGCCGGAAAACCAGCTCGAGGCAGTGGACGCCTGGTGGCGTGCTGCCAACTACCTCTCCGCAGGGCAGATCTACCTCCGGGACAACCCGCTGCTGCGCCGGCCCCTTGAACCGAGGGACGTGAAGGCGCGGCTGCTGGGTCACTGGGGAACCACCCCGGGCCTGAACTTCATCTACGCGCACCTGAACCGGCTCATCAATGAGACCGGCCAGGAATTCCTGTTCATCACCGGCCCGGGACACGGAGGCCCGGCCAACGTGGCGAACGCATGGCTGGAGGGAACGTATTCGGAGATCTACAGCCATGTCGGGGAAGAC
This sequence comes from Arthrobacter sp. IK3, assembly GCF_051337705.1. Lineage (NCBI taxonomy): Bacteria > Bacillati > Actinomycetota > Actinomycetes > Micrococcales > Micrococcaceae > Arthrobacter > Arthrobacter sp. IK3. The sequence goes on from NZ_JBPPSW010000002.1 coordinate 163,723, forward strand.
GAGGACGGGCTGCGCACCCTGTTCAAGCAGTTCTCCTACCCCGGCGGCGTGCCCAGCCACGCGGCCCCGGAAACCCCCGGCTCGATCCACGAAGGCGGCGAGCTGGGATACTCGCTGGCCCACGCCTACGGTGCCGTATTCGACAATCCGGACCTGGTCGCCGCCACCGTGATTGGCGACGGCGAGGCCGAAACCGGCCCGCTGGCCGCGTCCTGGCACTCGAACAGCTTCCTGGACCCGGCGGTGGACGGAGCGGTGCTGCCGATCCTGCACCTGAACGGCTACAAGATCGCCAACCCCACCGTGCTCTCCCGGATGCCCGAATCCCAGCTGGGAAAGCTGCTCGAGGGCTACGGCTACCGTCCGCACTTCGTCACCGTGACTGACCCCGACGCCGTGATGGCCGCCCATGAGGACTTCGCTGCGGCACTGAGCGCGTGCCTGGCCGAAATCCGCGCAATCCAGGCCCCGTACCGGACCGGGGAAAAGCTTGCCGCTCCGGCGGACGCACCCTCATCCGGCGACGTCGATCCGCACGCCCCGCGCTGGCCCATGATCGTTTTCCGGTCACCCAAGGGCTGGACCGGTCCGCGCGAAGTGGACGGCAAACCGGTGGAGGGAACCTGGCGGGCACACCAGGTTCCGTTGGCCGAGGTGAACGAGAACGACGGGCACCGTGCCCAGCTCGAAGACTGGCTGCGCTCCTACCGGCCCCAGGACCTGTTCGACGGCGACGGGCGGCTCCGAAGCGAAATCGCCGCCCTCGCCCCGGCGGGCAACCTGCGGATGAGCGCCACCCCGTACGCCAACGGCGGCCGGCTGCTGCAGGACCTGCGGCTGCCCTCCTACGCGGAGTTCGCCGTCGACATCGCCGAACCGGGCAGCGAACGGGTGAGTCCGATGGTGAACCTGGGCAGGTACCTGGCGGAGATCATCCGGCGAAACCCGGAGAACTTCCGGATCTTCGGGCCGGACGAGACGGCGTCGAACCGGCTGCAGGAGGTCTACGGCGTCACGGACAAGGTCTGGCAGCAGCGGATCGACAAGGCGGACGAGCACCTGGCCCGCAGCGGCCGCGTGGTGGAAGTGCTCAGCGAGCACCTTTGCGAAGGCTGGCTGGAAGGCTACCTGCTCACCGGCCGGCACGGGGTCTTCAACTGCTACGAGGCCTTTGTCCACATTGTCGATTCAATGTTCAACCAGCACGCCAAATGGCTGAAGGTCAGCCGGGAGCTGTCCTGGCGGCAGCCAATTGCGTCCCTGAACTACCTGCTCTCCAGCCACGTCTGGCAGCAGGACCACAACGGGTTCTCGCACCAGGATCCGGGGTTCATCGACCACGTGGTGAACAAGAAGGCCGACGTGATCCGGGTGTACCTGCCACCTGACGCGAACACCCTGCTGGCCGTCACCCAGCACATCCTGGGCACCCGGGACCGGGTGAACGTGGTGGTTTCCGGCAAGCAGCCGGCTCCGGTCTGGCTGAACCCGGAAGAGGCGAAGCTGCACGTCAAGCGTGGTATCGGAGTCTGGGACTTTGCCGGCAGCGAAGACAGCGGGCCGGGTCCGCAGCCGGATCCCGACGTCGTGATGGGCTGTGCAGGAGACGTCCCCACCCTTGAAACCATTGCCGCCGCCGCGCTGCTGAAGGAACGGCTCCCGCAGCTGCGGATCCGGGTGGTGAACGTGGTGGACCTGATGCGGCTGCAGGATTCAACCGAGCATCCGCACGGCCTCTCCGACCGGGACTTCGACACCTTGTTCACCCGGGAATCGCCCATCATTTTCGCATACCACGGCTATCCCTGGCTGATCCACCGCCTGACCTACCGGCGCACGAACCACGGCAACCTGCATGTGCGCGGGTACAAGGAAGAAGGCACCACCACCACGCCGTTCGACATGGCAATGCTGAACCAGATTGACCGGTTCCAGCTGGCCATCGACGTGCTGGACCGCGTACCGTCGCTGGGGTCCACCCAGGCCGGGCTCCGGCAGTGGCTGCAGGATGAGCGGGAACGCTGCCGTCAGTACACCCGCGACGAGGGGCAGGACCCACCGTTCATCAACGGCTGGACGCTCGAAGAGGCGCAGCGCTCAACGCAAGACTAGGTTTCCCTCCGGGCTACCGCCCGGCGGGATGGCAGTATCCGTCTACACGAAGGAGAACAATGTCCAACGAGCAGTCGACCATCACCGTTTCCCGCGTTATCGACGCTTCGGCAGGGGACATTTTCCACCTGCTGTCCAACCCCGAGCGGCACCATGAGCTGGACGGCTCGGGCATGGTGGTTTCGGATGAGAAGACAGACCGCATCGCCGCGGTGGGGGACGTCTTCACCATGAACATGTCCAACGCCAAGATGGGTGACTACAAGACGGAGAACCACGTCACCGGCTTCAGCCACAACCAGCTGCTGGCCTGGCAGACCGCGCCCGCCGGTACGGAACCGAAGGGCTGGGAATGGATGTGGGAGCTGGACTCCCTGGGTCCGGACTCCACCGAAGTGACCCTCACCTACGACTGGAGCAAGGTCACGGACAAGGACACCCTGAAGAAGGTCTCCTTCCCGATGATCAGCAAGGACGAGCTTGAGGGCTCGCTGAACAAGCTGGCTGCGGCGGTTTCCGGGTCCTAAACCCCGCCGAGAGGCCAGTTACGGCTCTTCTGGAGGCTGAAACGGGCCGTAACTGGCCTTTCGGGGGACGACGACGGCGGCGGGTTCCTTCTTCGCGAGGGGGGCCGGCCGCCGTCGTTGTGTACCCGGGCTTAGCCTGCGGACCAGCCGCCGTCGGACGGCAGAATGGCTCCGTTGATGTTCACCGAGTCACCGCTGAGCAGGAACGTGATGGAGGCCGCCAGGTCCTCGGCGGCGGCCAAGCCCGGAATCAGGACGCGGGCCGGAGCCAGGCGGGCTTCGCCGTACTCGGAGGTCTTGCCGCCCATCGGGATGCCGGTGGCCACGCCGCCCGGAGCAACCGCATTGATACGTATGCCTTCCTTGGCATACATGAAAGCAGCACTCTTGGTGATACCAACAACCGCGTGCTTGGAGGCCGTGTAGGCCACGCCGGAAGCGGAACCGCGCAGGCCGGCCTCGGACGTGACGTTCACAATCGTGCCGCGTCGAGCCTCGAGCATGGCAGGCAGCACGGCGCGGGTCAGGCGGACCAGACCGTCCACGTTCACGGCGAAGATCTTCTGCCACATGGCGTCGGAGACCTCGTGCAGCGGGCTGAAGTCGTCATTGATGCCGGCAACGTTCGCCAGGCCGTCGATCTGCGGACCGGCCGCAGTAATAATCCGGTCCACAGCGGCCAGATCGGTCAGGTCCGCAGCGACGGGGACAATGGCCTCGCCGAGTTCTTCGGCGAGTTCCTGAATCTTCGCCTCAGCAATGTCCACGGCGATCACACGGCCGCCCTCGCGGGCAATCCGGGAAGCCGTAGCCCGGCCGATGCCGGATCCGGCACCCGTCACGATGACGGTTTTCCCGGTGAAGCGGGCCGCAACGGTGGGGAGGGCGCTCTCCTCCAGCTCCGGCATAACGCCGCCGTTGGCCTGCAGAACCATTCCGTCCACTGCCGCCTGGGGCATCTGTCCCTGGCTGAGATCAACGAGCTGCTGGAGCTTGAGCCCAAGAGCCGGCCCGAGGGATGCTTCGTCACTCCCGGTCTGTGCCAGGAACCCACGCAGGATGGGTCCGCCGACGGGGTGGTCAAGCCACTCCTGAATAGTGTTCCGGGCTGTCAGGGGCTTGTTGGCCGCCATGAACGTTCCTTTCAATCGAGGGAGCGGCCGTGGATGCGCGGCCACCGTCACTTACACGTGTAAGTGAAGTGTATCTTCGAAGGGTCAGTTGGTCACGAAAGGAACCCCGTGCACCGCAAGGTCACTTCGCACGACGTCGCCCGCGCCGCCGGGGTCTCCCGCGCAACGGTCAGTTATGTGCTGAACGGCAGGAGCGGGCAGAGCATTTCCGCCGTCACCCGCCAGCGGGTCCTCACGGCTGCCGCGAAACTGGGCTACGCGCCGTCGACCGCTGCCCGGACGCTGCGCCGGGGCCGGAGCGACCTGGTGCTGATGCTCCTGCCGCCCGAACCCCTGGGCCGTGCACTGGCGATGGTTCTTGATGCCGCTTCGGACCAGGTTGAACGCTATGGGCTCCGACTCATGGCCCACCGCCTGCCCGCCTCGGGCGGGGCAGCCGAACTGGTCCGCTCACTCGCTCCGGCCGCGCTGATCCTGACCACGCCGCTGCCAGACGACGAACTTGCCGCCCTGCGCACCCTTGAGGTGCCGCTCGCCTTCCTGCAGCAGCAGGTGGATGATCCGCTGGGGCCGGACCTGGGTATTGGCGCCCTGCAGGTCGAGCACCTTGCCGCAGCGGGACATACCCGCCTCGGTGTCGCCGTACCGGACTCGCCAGGGTACGCCTGGCGGGTGCAGGTGCGGCTGGCGGCGATCGAACACGCCTGCGCCTGGCACGGTCTCCTTCCGCCGGCGGTGGAGCGGATCGGCCTGGACGCAGCCGACGCCGCTGCCGCCGTCGGGCGCTGGATGCAGGGACCGGAGCCTGTGACGGCAGCCTGCGCGTTCGACGACGACTACGCCTTCGCCCTGCTGTCCGGACTCGCAGCCCACGGTCTCTCCGCACCGGACGACCTGGCCGTCATCGGTGCCGAGGACCTACCGCTGGCGGGACTGGCCGTGCCGCCGCTGACCACCGTGAGCGTGCACGCCAGGATGCTGGGTGCGCTGTTCGCGCAGCTGGCAATCGCGCCGCTGCTGGGTGCAGACGCTGACGCGGACGTGGACAGCCAACGGGACGCCTCATGGCCAGAATCAGCAGGCACAGCAGCCCAGCCGGTGCCTCCGGTGACCCTCGTTCAGCGCGCGTCCGCCTAGCGATCGGCTCCGCTTCGCAGGAAATCGTCCGGTTAGCAATTCTGCCGCCGTCTAGAACCGGCAGCAGGACGGCTAAACGGCAGCAAAACCGCAAACCGGCAGCGGAATTGTTAGGCCTCCCGGGCGCGGTAGAGCTGCATCTGCCGGTAGCGCCGTCCCAGGGACTCACGCCGCGGCTTGGACGGGGCGTCCTCCGGTTCGGCGGTCAGGTCGATGTGCTTCTTCCCGAAACGCCAGAGCAGCAGGTCATCCAGCAGCCGGTCCGGCCCCGGCGAGTAGCGGTGGTCCAGCGCAGCCCGGACCTCGGTGATTGCCTCCGCCTGCAGCAGCCCGGCCAGGTCCATGGTGGTCTTCAGCCCATGCGCGGCCAGCAGTTCCGCCGCCCAGCCCCAGTCATCCCCGGCTTTGCGGTTCACGTGGGGCAGCAGCGTCATCCAGACGTGCCGGATCCGGTTGGGTGTCAGCGGCGCCGACCCTTCACCCTCCTCATCCCAGAACCCGGTGACCGTCTCATAGCGCTCGTGCAGCTCGGCGAACTCGTTCTCCACCGTTTCAAGCATGGCGGCCGTGGCGGTGAACTGCCGGTCGAAGTAGGGGCTCCAGGCACGCGGATCGCCGGCCTTGAACCGGATGTCGTGTTCAATCTCGGACCAGGCGTGGGCCAGCACCGTGCGGATCTGCACCTCGAACAGGTAGCTGCCGTTCGGTTTCTGGGACGGCTCCAGCAGCCGGTGATACTCCCGCACCGTGTCATTCTGGATGGTCCGGAGGATCAGGTGCCGGCTTGAGTAGCCGTAGGTTCCGGATTCGATGGAGCCGATGTCCTTTTCCCGGTCTCCGCGGCAGTCGAACTCGGCCCGCTGCCGCTTGATGAGGTTGGCTGCCTCATCAACCTCGTGCGGGAGGGTCATGATGACCCGGACGCCCACCAGGTCCGTCAGGTTCCGCAGCGGATCCGGGAACAGCAGGGTAGGTACCTCGTCCGGATTCTCCGGGGGCAGCGTGCGGGATGCCTTGTCCCGGAAGGACTCAACGGATTTAGTGCGTGAAGCGATGAACAGCGGCTTGACCGTGCTTTCGTCGAAGACGGCCCGCAGGCTGGCTTCCATTTCCGCCGTCACGGCCTCCAGGGCCGGTCGTACCCGGCCGTACTCGTCCGTGCTGGCCTGGACCACCGGGCGAAGCCGGTCATCCAGGGTGTCCCACGCGCTCACGATAGTCCTTTCGCAGTTTCTGCCAGCCTAGGGCACGCCGCTGACAACTCGCCCGCAGGCGGCCGCTAGGCTCAGTTCCAGATTAGGGCGGCTGCCCGCCCGGCGCGGCCCGCGGCACGCATCTGCCCCAAACGGAGGAGCTCCCATGCCACAGCGGTTCAGCTACGGCGGCCACGCCGAACAGTTTGGGGAGCTGACGCTCCCGCACAGTCAGCAGCCGGAACGCGGCACCGTGGTCATCATCCACGGCGGCTACTGGCGGTCCAAATACTCGCTCGAACTCGGGCGCCCGCTCGCCGCGGACCTAGCGGCACGGGGATGGGCTGCCGTGAACCTCGAATACCGCCGGGCCGGAAACGGAGGCGGCTGGCCGGAGACCTTCGAGGACATCAGCGCTGGCATCGACGCGCTCGCCGGCCTTCCGGAAATCGCGGGGGTTCCGGGCCCGGTGATCGCCCTGGGGCACTCGGCCGGCGGCCACCTGGCGGTCTGGGCCGCCGGACGCAGGGCGCCACAGGTGCCGCTGAACGCCGTCGTCAGCCAGTCCGGGGTGCTGGACCTGCGGCGCGCCCATGAACTGGGGCTCAGTGACGGAGCCGCGGAGAATTTCCTGGGAGCAGGCCCGGATCAGGAACCGGAGCGGTGGCGGTTAGCTGATCCGGTCCGGGCGGTTCCGGCTCCCGTCCCGGTGTTCGTGCTGCACGGAGCCACGGACACCACAGTGCCGCTGGAACTGGCGGAGAACTACGTCAAGGCGGCGGATGCGGCCGGCGGAACTGCGGAACTGCGGCTAATCCCGGGGGACCATTTTGACATGATCACCCCCGGAACTCCTGCCTGGGCAGAGGTGCTGCGGAGCCTCGACGACGCGGCCGCGAAGACCTCCGGGTAGCGCCGCCGGGCAACTGCTCGATAGGTTGAGTCCGTGATCACAGTCATCGGCGAAGCCCTCATCGACGAAGTCCTCAGCGACACGGCGCCCCGCCGTTCCCATCCCGGCGGCAGTCCGCTGAACGTAGCCGTGGGGGTGGCCAGGCTGGGCAGGCCGGTGCAGTTCATTGGGCGCTACGGCAATGACGCCTACGGAGTGCTGATCGCCCAGCACCTCAAGCACAACTCGGTCCTGGCGGCGCTGCCGGCGGACGACAGGCCCACCAGCGTTGCCACGGCGACGCTGGATCCGGCCGGCGGGGCGCGCTACACCTTCGACCTTGAATGGGCGCTGCCGGGGCTGGAAGAAGAGCTTCCCCGCCTGCTTGACGGCACCACGCTGCTGCACACCGGCTCCATTGCCACCATGCTCTCCCCGGGTGCCAGCGAAGTGCTCACCACCGTGGAACGCGCGCATCCGCAGGCCACCATCACCTTTGACCCTAACTGCCGGCCCACCATCATCACTGATGTTTCCTATGCCCGGGAACAGGCCGAAAAGTTCGTCCGGCTGGCCGACGTCGTGAAGGCCTCCGATGAGGACCTTGCCTGGCTTTACCCGGACCTGAGCATTGAGGATGCCGCCCGCGCCTGGCTGTCCATGGGGCCGGCCATCGTGGTGGTTACGCGTGGTTCCCGCGGTCCCTGGGCAGTAGCCGAGTCCGGCAGCTGCGAGGCTGCTGCGCCGTCGGTCGCCGTCGCTGACACGGTGGGTGCGGGTGATTCGTTTATGTCCGCACTGATTGCCGGGCTGATGGACCGCAATTACGACGGCGCTGCCCGCCGCCCGGAGCTGCGGAAGATCGGCGTCGGGGACCTGGAAGCGATTATCACCTACGCGGCAAAGGCAGCGGCCGTTACCGTGTCCCGCCCGGGCGCAGATCCGCCCCGGCGGAACGAACTGATCTAGCAACCAGGACCCCGCCACCGGGGCCGGCAGATGAAAGGAAGAGCGCCCATGGAAGCGTACGACCCCACCGAAGACCTGCCCCCGGTTCCCTCCTTCGAGGTCACCAGCACCGGCTTTGACGACGGCGGTCCGCTGGCGCCGTCGCAGTATGCCACCGGCGCGGTGCCCGGAGGGCGGGACGCGTCCCCGCAGCTCAGCTGGTCCGGCTGGCCGGAAGCAACACGCAGCTTCGCCGTCACGATGGTGGACCCTGACGCCCCGATCCCCGGCGTGTTCTGGCACTGGGCTGCAGTCAACATCCCGGCGGAAGAAACCTCCGTCACCGAAAATGCGTCCCGCTCGGGAATGCCGGAGGGCACCCTTCAGCTCCTCAACGAAATGGGAGAACCCGGCTACACCGGTGCTGCGCCGCCGGTGGGGCACGGAAAGCACCGCTACTTCGTCGTGGTCCATGCACTGGATGTGCCGCTGCTGGATGTGCCCCAGGACGCCAGGCCCGGAGTGCTTTCCATGACGCTGCGCGGACACACGCTGGCCCGCGGCGTGATCGTGGGAACGGCGGAGCGTCCGGAGACCTAGTGCCTGGCCGTGCACACCCCGCATTCCGGCTAGGCTGGTAGCCAACGGAAGGGCGGGGCATGCGGCTGGTAGCGAGTGACCTGGACGGGACCATAGTCGGCCCGGACAACAGGATCAGTGACCGGACCGTCAACGCGTTCCGCAAATGCGCCGACGCCGGCATCCGGATTGTCTTCGTCACCGGCCGGCCGCCGCGCTGGCTGGGTCCCGTCCGCGAACAGCTGGGCCACACCGGCACCGTGATCTGCTCCAACGGGGCGATCCTCTACGACCTCGAAGCCGCACAGGTGACCTGGTCCAAGCCGCTGGCCCTGGAAGGCATGTTCCAGGCGGCGGGCATCATTCGCAGCCTCTATCCGGCGGTGCGTTTCGCCGCCGAGACCGTAGAGGGATTCCACCTGGAACCCGGATTCCTGCAGGATGCCGGGGCGGACCTGCTCGGCGCCGTCGCGCCCGCCCCGCTCACTGAATCCCTGGGACCGGGTAGCCGCGTGGTGAAGTTCCTCGCCAAGGTGGAAGACGTCCACCCTGATGATTTCCTGCGGAGGGTGAAGCCTGAGGTTGCGCACCTGGTCTCCACCACCCATTCGGCGCCGTCGGTCCCGCTGCTGGAAATGTCCGCCCCCGGCCTGGATAAAGCCGTGACGCTGGCAGATTATGCCGAGTCGCTGAAGATCGACGCCGCAGACGTGGTGGCGTTCGGTGATATGCCCAATGACCTGGGCATGCTGGGCTGGGCCGGCCGCGGCTATGCCATGGCGTCCGGCCATCCTGCCGTTCGGTCGGCAGTGTCCCGCCAGGCGCCGCCGTTCGCCGAGGACGGGGTGGCCCAGGTCCTGGAGGACCTGCTGCGCGGCCGGGAGTTCTAGGCCGCAGGCAGGTTCCGCAGCCGGCGTACGCGCAGCAGCCGGTGAACCGTAATGAGGATGGCCAGCCACGCGAGCCCCAGGCTCCAGGCCACCAGCACATCCGTCAGCCAGTGGTGCCCCAGGTACACGCGGCTCAGGCCCATGGCCACCACGAACACCGCCGCCGTGAGCACCGTGATGATCCGGGCACGCCGTGAACCCAGGTAGACCACCAGCAGGTACGCGATGGTTCCGGCTACCACCATCGAATTCAGGGAATGTCCGCTGGGAAATGAGTCGGAGTATTCATACGGGGGAACGGCATCGGAAAGCGGTGGCCGTGACCGTCCCACCAGGGCCTTGCCGGCAACCGTCATCAGCAGGGAGCCGGCCGCCGCGGATGCCGTCAGGATGAGGGGAGTCCAGCTGCGCTGCCACCGGCAGAGCAGGGCCACCGCAACGGCCGCCAGCAGGGGAAGGCCAACCGTGCCGCCCAGGTTGGTGAACCAGGTGAGCGCCGTGTCCAGCCCGGGGGAACGCATCGACTTGGCTGCGGCGAGTACCGGATGGTCCAGGGCAGCGACGCCGTCCTCTTCCGCCACCGCTTCATAGACGCCGCCGGCCACCAGGGCCAGGAGCAGGGCGGGAACCAGCCCCGCAGCGAGTGTCACCAGGAGAAGTCCGTGCGTTCCGAGCACCTGGGCCATCCGGGAGAGGTGACGCGTCAGGCGGTCGGTAGGTGCGTCGCTCATTGTCCAAGTATGCCAAGCCTCCGGCCGAGCCAGTCCAGGTTGTCCGAGAGGCCTTCCTTCCACACCTGCCAGGAGTGTCCTCCCGGCAGCTCCTGGAGCTGGACATCCATGCCCGCGGCCTTGGCGGCGTCGTACACCTGCCGGCCCTGGCCGTTGTACACCCCGTCATCCTTGCCGACCACGACGATCCCCGCCGTGTTGGGGAAGGTCTGCTTTTTGAGGATGTCCAGGGCATTTTGTGCCGCGAAGGCGGAGGCGTCGCCGCCGAAGTAGGTATTCACGAGGGACTGGACGCCGCCCGGGATGGTGGGCTGGTTCTCCCCGGAGATGTCGATGAAGGTGGGGAACGTGTCCGGGAAGTTCACCGCGAGCTGCACGGAACAGGTTCCTCCGTAGGAGTAACCGGCCACCGCCCACTGCTGCGGTCCCGCCAGACCGGCGGAGAGGTTGTCCTTGATCCAGGCGGGGACGTCCTCGGCGAGGTACGTCGCCCCGCGGCCCTGCTTCGAATCGAGGCAGAGGGACCAGTTGGCGTTCGAACCGCCGGAGAGGTCCGGAAGAACGACGACGGGCGCCAGCCCGTTGTGCTGCGCCGCAAAGTCATCCATGACCTGCTGCAGCTGTCCGCCGGCGAACCAGTCTGCCGGCGTGCCGGGCTGTCCGTGCAGCGCTATCAGGACGGGCAGGTTCTGCGCCGGGGGAGATGCCACATAGGCGGGTGGGAGATACACCAGGCTGGTTCCGGCGGCATAGCCGGAGACGGCACCGGGAATCTGGACCTCATAGACTCCCCCTTCCGCGGGCATGTCCGACGGCGGTGTCCAGTTCGCTTCCGTACTCGGGGTGGTGTCCTGTCCCGGAACCAGCTTGCGCAGCGGAACTGCGCCGCTTGAATCCCCCGGACTGTCCACCAGGGACTGCAGGGTGGGGTACTGCCCGTACGCCACGTTGGCGGCCGATACTGCACCCAGCAGCACGGCTGTTACGGAGAGGACCGTCAGGATCCGCGCGAGTATGCCCCGCGCCAGACGCCAGCGGGGAACCGTCAGCAGCAGAGCCAGTATTCCTCCTGCGGAATATAAGTAGAGGTACCGCGGAAAGGAGGCATCCCACCAGGAGAGCAGCAGCTCAGCTGCCACGAACAGGAGCACGGTCCCGGCCAGGGCTCCCATCACTGCGAATGGAACAACCCGGGTGAGATACCTGCGCGGGCCCCAGCACAGCCAGCAGAGCCCGGCCGCACCAAGGCTCAATGCCAGCACGGGCACCGGCCCCGATGTCAGCGACAGGTTCATCGCTGGTTGCCTACGATCCTCCGGGCAAGGGTGAACGTCTGGCCCACGGATACGTGCGGCACGTAGGCGCGCGCCAGGGCGTTTGCGATCGCGGGCAGGGACGCCGCATCCACGTATGTCATGTACAGCGGAACGTACTCCGGCTGGAACTTGGCCTTGTACGCCAGCAGGGAGCGGAAGCCGTAGACCGGTTCCAGCGTGGCACCGAGCCGGTCCATCAGCCACTCCAGGGCGGGGGGCGTTTCGGTTACCCGCCGCGGAGCTGCTGCTCCGCCGGCAGCGTTTCCGGCTTCGGACGCAGCAGTCGACGACGCCTCGTTGCGGGCCAGGGGAGCACCGGAGAGGCTGAGCACCTGGAACCCTTCATCCTGCAGCGACAGCGCGGCGGAGGCGATGAGGAAGTCCATGGCGGCAGGGAAGCCGCGGGCACGCCGTCGCATGAAATCGAGCGTCCAGCCAATAATTTCGCCATCCCGGTAGATCGGCAGCCAGGAGGTCACCCCATGCACCGTGCGGTCCTGGTCCACGGCGAGCAGCAGCCGCACGCCGTCGTCGTCAATCTCTTCGATCCCGCCGAGCGTGAAACCCATTTCCGGCATCCGCTTCTCCGCGACCCACTCTTCGGAAATGGCGTTGATCTGGTCCAGGACGGACAGCGGCGCCGTGCGGTAGGTGGTCCACTCGGCACGGATCCCGGCCTTGCCCGCGCGGTTGAAAGCAGTCCGCACGTCCTGGAAACGCTTGCCGCGGAAGGCCAGGGTCCCGAGCGGAAGCAGGGTTTCCTCCGCCACCTGCAGGTCCGTGTGTCCCAGGTCGGCGGCCGCTTCCCTGGTGGCCTCATTCACCGAATAGAAGCACGCGGTCACACCGGATTCAGCACAGTACGCCGCGAAGCCCTCCACTGACTGCCGCAACTCGGCCGGGGGCCCCACCGGGTCGCCGACAGTCAGGGCGACGCCGGAGCCAAGCCGGTACGCAACATATGAATTGCCGGTGGGGGAGAACCAGTAGGAGTTGCCGCTCCAGAGCGTCATCCACGCCATCGTGCTGCCGCCGCTGGAGGTCAGCAGGGTCCGGGCCCGCTCTTCGTCAAGCGCGAAGCGGCTGTAGGCGGGCTCGAGGAAGGACCGCAGCAGCAGCACACAGGTGAGGATCCAGAAAACTACGCCCACACCTTCGTAGAGGATGATGGCGGGAAGCGACTGCGGCAGCAGCTCCGGAGGCCTGGAAATGATCTCGGACACCGGCAGGAACCTCAGCGGCAGGTCTTCCAGCAGGGACTCCATGTCCGCCCGCGGCGTGAAACCGTTGCGCAGCAGCAGCCCGCCGCCCACCCACACGGCGGCCAGGATGACCCCGGCCGTGGCGCAGGTCAGGAACAGCCGGCGGTAGGTGCCCGGCGCCGCGGAGACGGCGAAGAGCCGTCCGGACAGGGCCAGCAGCACGAACACCAGCAGCGGCAGCAGCATGGGAAGCACCAGCGCCAGAGGCTGCACCTTGCCGCCAACGCCGTACACGCCGCCCGTGTGTCCGGCGAGGAAGAACCCAATCCGGACGGCTGCGGCCAGGGTCATCAGGCCCTGCAGGATCAGCGCGCTGATCCAGGCGAACCGGCGTCCGCGCCGCAGGCCGTCCGCGAAGACGATCAGCAGCACCTGGGGAAGGACGGCAAGGAAGAACCCGGCCAGTCCCGCGCTTTGTTCCAGCCTGGCGGTGCGGCACTCAGCGTGCATGGACGGATCGGCGCAGATGTTGGCCAGCGCCACCGGGTCAAGGGTTTCCGCGTTGGTGAAAAGGTACGCGAGGACGGCCAGGGGCCCGACGGCGCGCACGTTCAGGGCGGCGAGAACCGGCCCGACGGCGGTAGCCACCACCACCAGTCCTATCAGTACCCGGGCCTCGCGCCGGCTGGACACCAGGCTTCGGGGCCAGCGGGGACGCCGCCCAAACAGGTACGGTCCCCAGATCCCGCCGGTGACCGCCGCAGCCAGGGACATCACGTCCCGGAGCGCGCCTGAATACAGGGCGAGGACCACCAGGAGCGTGAACAGTGCCAGCCGCACCCGGCGGCGCCAGAGGGTGCCCATGCCTGCCGACGCGGCCGCGGCGACTCCACAGACCAGTGCCACGGGACCCACGAACGAATCCGTGCTGAGTTCCCTGCCCCAGTCCTCGAAGGCACCGTTCAGGCCGGCCGCGAAGCCGATGCCGGCCAGTGCCCCAATGACCTGCGTTCCCACTGCTGCTGCAAGGAAACGCCGGCTGCCCAGGAGGCGTTCTGCCGGCAGTCCCACGGCCAGCGTCAGCAGGGTACCGCTGATGTAGCCGGCCAGTCCGTTGGCCCACAGGGCGGAAAGCAGCAGTGCTGGCCAGTAGTCCGGCAGGGTATCCACGGACACGCTCACCCAGGGCAGCAGTGGATCATCCGGCCCATCCAGCACCGAGGAGGTGAGGATACCCAGGAACCAGAACAGTGCCAGGAACACCAGCGTCACCGGAGACCGGGCCACGGTGCCGCGCAGTCCGTCCGCTGGCCAGCGGAGCCAGCGTCCCGCTGTCTGCCGGGCAGAACCGTGCTGCATGCGGCCACCTCCATGGCTTGCGGGCGAGGATGGGAAGGGTTCCGGCCCCGGGGTGCAGCCAGTCTAATTCGCGAAGTCCGTCCGCGGGCCGGGAGGCCGCACAAGATCGCGTGTCGGCAGGCGATAAAGTACCCCTGTGACCGCACTGCCGTACTTCGTCCCGCCGTCCGCCTCGCTGACCGGCGGTGGGCCGCTGGGGTTGTCCCACCGGGGGTTCAGTCCCGACGGGCTCGAAAACACCCTGGCAGCCTTCCAAGCGGCGGTGGACCTGGGCTTCGGCTATCTTGAGACCGACGTGCGGACCACCAGCGACGGCGTACTCATGGCCTTCCACGATGAAACCCTGGACCGGGTTACCGACGCGTCCGGTCCGATCAGTGCCCGCAGCCTGCGCGAACTGCGCGGTGTCCGCGTGGGCGGGCGCGAGCCGATCCCTACGCTGGAGGAAGTCCTCCTCCGCTGGCCGGACGTGCGGCTGAACGTTGACATCAAGGATGCCGCCGGTGCCGCTGCGCTGGCCGCCCTGATCGAAAAGCACCAGGCCCAAGACCGGGTGCTGGTGACCTCCTTCTCGGACCGCCGGCGGCTGGACTGCCTGCGCCGGCTCTCAAAGCCTGCCGCGACCTCCGCCGGATCAGCCGCGATGGTCGCGCTGCTGCTGCTGTCGCCGTTGGGCCTCGGCGGCCTGGTTGCCCGGCTGGGACGCTTCGGTTGTGTGCAGGTGCCGGTCAGCTACCGCGGAATTCCCGTGGTGCGTCCCGCTTTCCTGCGGCGCTGCCGCCGGGCCGGTATCCAGGTGCACGTCTGGACGGTCAACACCCGGCCGCTGATGGAAGGCCTTCTGGATATGGGTGTGGACGGTCTGGTCTCTGACCGGGCAGACCTGCTGTCCGCCGTGCTGGCCGTGCGCGGCGCCTGGCCGCAGGGTCCCGGGACTGGCTAGGCCGGCCCTGCTGCACGTGCCGCGGCGGCGATTCGCTGGCAGGATGTAATCCATGCGCGTGCTCATAGCCCCGGACAAGTTCAAAGGCAGCCTCACCGCTGAGGAAGCCGCGGCCGCGATGGCGCAGGGGGTGCTCTCCGTCTATCCGGACGCTGATGTTACCCGGGTTCCGGTCGCCGACGGCGGTGAGGGCACGCTCGAAGCGGCGCTCGCCGCCGGAGCGCAGGAACGCACAGCGCGGGTCCGAGGGCCGCTGGGCCGCGAAGTCACGGCCGTCTGGGCGCTGGACGGCACGACGGCGGTCCTGGAAACCGCCCGCTCTTCCGGCCTGATGCTGGTTGAACCGTCCGTGCAGACGTCCCTGGCGGCGTCGAGCTTTGGCAGCGGGCAGCTCATCACGGCGGCGCTGGACGCGGGGGCACAGGAGATCATTCTCGGCATCGGTGGATCGGCGATGACCGACGGCGGTTCAGGTGCGCTCACCGCCCTGGGCCTGCGGATCCTCGACGCCGTCGGCGAGCCCGTGCCGCCGGGAGGCGCCGGTCTTGCCGTGGCCGCCGCCGTCGACGCTTCGGGCCTGGACCCGCGCGTGAAGGACACCCGCATCCGGATTGCCGCGGACGTGACCAACCCGCTGACCGGCCACAACGGTGCCGCCCACGTCTTCGGCGGGCAGAAGGGTGCCGATTCCTCCGCCCGGCTGCTGCTTGATGAAGCACTAGGAAACTGGGCGCGGCTGCTGAAGGAAGCTACCGGCGTCGACGTCGACGTTCCCGGTGCCGGAGCGGCCGGCGGCTTCCCGTCCGCCTTCCTCGCCTTCACGGATGCACGGATTGAACCGGGCTTCGAGCTCATTGCCGATCTGGTGGGCCTGGCACCGGCGCTGGAGCGGGCGGACCTGGTGCTCTCCGGGGAAGGCTCCATTGATGAGCAGTCACGGTACGGAAAGGCTCCGCTGGAGGTGGCCCGGATGGCCGCGGAAAAGGGAATCCCGGTGGTGCTGGTGGCCGGAGCCATCACGCTGGGTCCGAAGGTCCTGGCCGAGTACGGCGTTGAGGCGGCGGTCAGCCTGCTCGACCTGGCGCAGGGCCCGGAGGATGCCATGGCGCGGGCAGAGTTCTACGTTGCCCGCGCCACGCAGGCGGCCCTGGAGGGGGCCTAGATCCTTCTAGCCCAGGCTCGACGGCGTGGCGCCGACGTCTTCCTGCGGCTCCTCCGGCATGGTGCCCCGCCAGCGCGCGATCGCCATCATGCCGTGGTAGATCACCAGGGTGGCGGCGGTGCCCAGGGCAATGCCCTCGAAAGTCAGGCCGCCAACGTTCCAGGTGTAGTTCGCGATGCCGACCACCAGGGCAACACCGGCCACTGAGAGGTTGATCGGGTTGGAGAAGTTCACGCGGTTGTCCACCCAGATCCGGACACCCAGGATGCCGATCATGCCGTAAAGCACCACGCCGGCACCGCCCAGCACGCCCTGGGGAATGGTGGCGATGAGGGCACCGAACTTGGGGAACAGGCTCAGCAGCACCGCGGTGATGCCGGCAACCCAGTAGGCGGCCGTGGAGTACACCCGGGAGGCGGCCATCACGCCGATGTTCTCCGCATAGGTGGTGGTTCCGGAACCGCCGCCGGCACCGGCGAGCATGGTGGCAACGCCGTCGGCCATCAGCGCCCGGCCGGTGTACGGGTCCAGGTCCCGTCCGGTCATCGCGGCAACAGACTTCACGTGTCCGATGTTCTCCGCGACGAGTACCAGCACTACGGGAACGAACAGGCCAATGACGTTGAAGTGGAACGTGGGAGCCGTGAACTCGGGCAGGCCGAACCAGGCTGCGTCATTGATGGCGGAGAAGTCCACCTCGCCCTGAATCACCGCGGCGGCGTAACCTGCCAGGACGCCAACCAGGATGGAGAGGCGGCCGATCAGCCCCTTGAAGAGCACCGTGGTCAGCAGGATCACCACAACCGTGACGGTGGCGGTGATGGGACCGGCTTCGTAGTTGGTGCGGGTGGTGGGGGCCAGGTTCAGGCCGATCAGTGCCACGATCGCACCGGTGACGGTAGGCGGCATCAGGACCTGGATCCAGCGGGTGCCCGCCAGCTGGGCAACAAGGCCGATCAGGAACAGGGTAGCGCCGGCCATGATGATGCCGCCCAGCGCTCCGCCGGGACCGTGCTGGTTGACTGCGGCCGCGATCGGGGCGATGAAAGCGAAGGATGAACCGAGGTAGCTGGGGACCTTCCCGGCGGTAATGATCAGGAACAGGATGGTTCCGACGCCGGAGAAGAACAGGGTGGTGGCAGGCGGGAAGCCGGTGAGCAGCGGAACCAGGAAGGTTGCGCCGAACATGGCAACCACATGCTGGGCGCCAATACCGATGGTGCGCGGCCAGCTGAGTCTTTCATCCGGAGCGACGAATGAGCCGGGAGTAACTGTCTTGCCGTTTCCGTGGAGTTTCCAGTCTGTGCCGAACCTGCTCATGCGTGTGCCTTCCAAAAGGACAAAGGGGGATTGACTCGTGGAGAATGTTACCGGCGGGGCTTCTGTGCCACGCTATGTTGCACGCACCGGTAATTTTACCGGGGAAGCAAATGGGCCGACGCCGGCCTGTGACGGACGGATCATTCGTGGGAATTTCAGTTTCTGGACGGACAGTACTCATCACCGGAGCGGCCATGGGAATGGGCCTGCTGTACGCCGAACGGGCGGTGCGTGAGGGGGCCAAAGCCGTAGTGCTGTGGGACCGCAACGCAGATGCCCTGGAGGGAGCGGCACAGCGGCTGCGCGGACTCGGTACCTCGGAAGTCCTGCCGTACACCCTGGACGTCTCATCGGCAGCCGAAGTGGCAGAAAAAGCCGAGGCCGTGCTGGCTGAACTAGGCGCCCCGGACGTGCTGATCAACAACGCGGGCATAGTCCGCGGCAAGTACTTCTGGGAGCACACCGGAACGGACATCGACGAGGTCATGGACGTGAACACGCTGGCCCCCATGCACATCACCCGCGCCTTCCTGCCGGGCATGATCGAACGCCGCACCCCGGCCCGAATCCTCAACGTCGCTTCGGCCTCCGGCACCCTGTCGGTTCCCAAGATGAGCGTCTACACCGCCTCCAAATGGGCCGTGATCGGCTGGAGCGATTCGCTGCGCCTGGAACTCGAGGAAGCCGGACACGGCCACATCCAGGTCACCACCCTGATCCCCAGCTACATCAAGACCGGCATGTTCGAAGGGGCCCGCGGCCCGCTGATGACGCCGCTGATGGACCCCGAATACGTGGTGGACAAGGCCTGGAAGGCGCTGCTTGAGGGCAAGGCCCGGGTCCAGCTGCCGTGGACCGTCCCGCTGGGAAGCGCCCTGCGCGGGCTGCTGCCCCAGCCGGCCTGGGACGTGGTGGCCGGCAGGATCTTCAAGGTCTACCAGTCGATGGACCACTTCACCGGCCGCCCGGCACCGGACCCGGGCGCCCCAACCTCCGCAGCGGCTGGAAGCGGGAACCGGGCATGAGCGCGGGCACCCCGGCACTTTCCCCGGCAGCAAGCGTCCCGGCGCAGGTTGCCGCGGTACGCAAGGTCTATGCCAGCGGCCGTACCCGGCCTGTGGCCTGGCGGAAAGCGCAGCTGAAAGCCCTGATGCGGATGCTCTCCGAGCGGGAGCAGGAGTTCGCCGCGGCACTGCAGGCGGACCTGGGCAAGAATGCCCTCGAGGCGTACCTCACCGAAATCTCCATCACGCGGGCTGAAGCGGCCCACGCGCTGAAGCACCTGGCGGACTGGACCCGGACCACCAGGGTGCCGGTGCCGCTGGGCCTGCAGCCGGCATCGGCCAAGGTTGAGCCGCAGCCGCTGGGGGTGGTGCTGATCATCGCGCCGTGGAACTATCCCGTGCAGCTGCTCCTCGCCCCGCTCATCGGAGCGCTCGCCGCGGGCAACGCCGCCGTGCTGAAGCCCAGCGAGCTTGCGCCGGCCACTTCCGCGGCGATAGCCCGGATCCTGCCGGAATATCTGGACCCGGAGGCCGTGGTGGTCATCGAAGGTGCTCAGGAGGTGTCCCAGGCGCTGCTCGCTGAGGGCTTCGACCACATCTTCTACACCGGCGGGGAACGCGTGGGCAAAATCGTTATGCGGGCTGCCGCTGAGCACCTGACTCCGGTGACCCTGGAGCTGGGAGGCAAGTCTCCCGCCGTCGTACTGGACGGGAACCTGACCTCCATCGCCCGCCGGCTGGCCTACGGCAAGCTCATCAATGCCGGGCAGACCTGCGTTGCACCGGACTATGTGCTGGTCACCGAAGAAGCGGCCCCCAAGCTGCTCCGGGCCCTGGCCAAGGTGATGCGTGAGTTCGTGGGCAAGGACCCCTCGCGCAGCGCCAACTATGGCCGAATTGTCAATGAAGGCCACTTCGACCGGCTCACGGGCTACCTGGCGGACGGAACAGTGGTCTCCGGCGGACGCAGCAGCCGGGAAGACCTGTACATCGAGCCCACCGTGCTGGCGGACGTGCCGCTGGACGCCCCCGTGATGCAGGAGGAGATCTTCGGTCCGATCCTTCCGGTGGTCACGGTCCGGGACCTGGACCAGGCCATGGAGATCATCAACGCCCGGCCGGTTCCGCTGGCGTCCTACCTGTTCACTAGCTCCGCGTCGCAGCAGCGCCGGTTCGAGCAGGGCGTGCGGGCCGGGTCAGTGAACCACAACGCCGCCATAGTGCAGCTGGCGGTCCCGGAACTGCCGTTCGGGGGCGCCGGAGCCAGCGGGATGGGCGCGTACCACGGTAAGCACTCCTTCGACACGTTTAGCCAGGCCCGCCCGGTGTTTTCGAAGGGAACACTGCTGGATACCCTGCGCGTGGCCTATCCGCCGTACAACGGTTTCAAGGGCCGGATCCTGCGCCGCCTCCTCTAACTATTCGAGATGACAGAAACTGCTCGTATGAACGCTCATACGGGCAGTTTCTGTCATCTCGATGCGGCGGGCTACGAAATCACTGAGTCAACAATCGCCTTGGCCTCTGCCTGGACCTCGCTGAGGTGCTCTGCGCCCTTGAAGGACTCGGCGTAGATCTTGTACACGTCCTCGGTGCCGGACGGCCGTGCCGCGAACCAGGCGTTCTCCGTGGTGACCTTCAGCCCGCCGACAGCCGCGCCGTTGCCGGGCGCCTCGGTCAGCCGCGCGGTGATCTCCTCACCTGCCAGTGTGGTGGCAGTGACGTCCGACGGCGACAGCTTGGACAGCGCTGCCTTCTGTTCGCGGGTGGCCGGGGCATCAACCCGCGCGTAGACCGGATCCCCAAAACGGTTCGTCAGTTCCCGGTAATGCTGGGACGGAGTCCTGGATGTGGTGGCGGTGATCTCCGAGGCCAGCAGGGCCAGCAGGATTCCGTCCTTGTCCGTGGTCCAGACCGAGCCGTCCAGGCGCAGGAAAGAGGCGCCGGCAGATTCCTCGCCGCCGAATGCCACTTCGCCGGACAGCAGTCCCGGAACGAACCACTTGAAGCCCACCGGCACCTCCATCAGCCGGCGGTCCAGGCTGGCGGTCACGCGGTCAATCATGGAGGAGGAGACCAGGGTCTTGCCCACCATCGCGTCGCCGCGCCAGCCGGAGCGGTTGGCGTACAGGTATTCCACGGCAGCGGCGAGGTAGTGGTTGGGGTTCATCAGTCCGGCGTCCGGGGTGATGATGCCGTGACGGTCGGCGTCGGCGTCGTTGCCCGTGGCGATGTCGTAGCGTCCGGCCTGGGCGATGAGCGATGCCATCGCATCGGGGGAAGAGCAGTCCATCCGGATCTTCTCGTCCCAGTCCAGCGTCATGAAACCAAACTGCGGATCAACGCTGGGGTTCACCACGGTCAGGTTCAGTCCGTACTGCTCGCCGATGGCGCCCCAGTAATCGACGGAGGCCCCGCCCATGGGATCCGCGCCGATGTGCAGGCCGGAACCCTTGATGGCGTCCATGTTCAGCACCGAACCGAGGTCCCCCACGTAGTGCTGCAGGAAGTCGTAGGCGCCCACCGATTCTGCCAGCCGTGCTTCGCCCAGCGGAACCCGCTGCACGCCGCGCAGCCCGTTCTCCAGCAGTTCGTTGGCCCGGTTGGCGATCCAGGCCGTGGTTTCGGCGTCGGCGGGACCGCCGCTGGGCGGGTTGTACTTGAATCCGCCGTCGGCCGGAGGGTTGTGGGACGGCGTGATGACAATACCGTCCGCCTGGTCCGTGCGGGTGGCGTTGTGCGTCAGGATCGCGTGGCTCAGGGCCGGGGTGGGAGTGAACCCGGTGCGCGCGTCGATCAGGACGTTCACGCCGTTGCCGGCCAGGACTTCCAGGGCGGTGTTCTGCGCCGGCTCCGAAAGTGCGTGGGTGTCCTTGCCCATGAACAGCGGGCCGGTGATGCCTGCGCCGGTGCGGTACTCAACGATCGCCTGTGTAATGGCGGCGATGTGGGGTTCGTTGAAGGATCCCTTCAGGGAGCTTCCGCGGTGCCCGGAGGTGCCGAAGGCTACGCGCTGGCCGGGGTCAGCGAGGTCCGGCGCGACGTCGTAGTACGCGTCGAGCAGTGCCGTGAGATCGACGAGGTCGGATGGTTGGGCGGGTGTGCCGGCTCGGTTAGACATAGCTCCAAGCATGCCAAAGATTCAGGTGATCCGGCAGGCACGTACCTTCCGTGCCGCCCTCGCCGTGCCTCGGCCCACCAAAACGAGATGGCAGAAACTGCCCGTTAGAGGCGTCTAACGGGCAGTTTCTGCCATCTCGATGGGGAGGGGGAAGGGCTGGGGGTTACTGGAGCAGTGTGCGGTCGTCCAGGCCGCCCTTGATCTTCTCGAACTCGTGAAGCAGGTCCGGCACGGTCATGGCCGCCTTCTGCTCGCTGTCCAGGTCCAGGATGATCCGGCCCTCGTGCATCATGATCAGCCGGGTGCCCAGGTCCAGTGCCTGCTGCATGTTGTGCGTGACCATGAGCGTGGTGAGGTTGTGGCGGGCCACGATTTCACCGGTGAGGCGGGACACCAGGGCGGCGCGCTGCGGGTCCAGGGCGGCAGTGTGCTCGTCCAGCAGCAGGATTTTCGGCTCGCTGAATGTTGCCATCAGGAGGGAGAGCGCCTGGCGCTGGCCGCCGGAGAGCAGGCCGACCTTGGCCTTGAGGCGGTTTTCCAGCCCCAGTTCGAGGGACTTGAGTTCCTCGCGGAACAGCTCCCGCTTCTTGCCGGACACACCCCAGCCTAGGCCCCGGCGCTTGCCGCGCTCATAGGCGATGGACATGTTCTGTTCGATGCTCAGCTGCGGGGCGGAACCGGCCATGGGGTCCTGGAAGACCCGGCCGATGAAACGCGCCCGCTGGTAGTCGGCCAGCTTGGTGACGTCCTTGCCGTCAATGAGCACCGATCCGGTGTCCGGGCGCAGCTTGCCGGAGACCATGTTCAGCAGTGTTGACTTGCCGGCACCGTTGGAGCCGATCACGGTGATGAATTCCCCGGCCGCCAGCTCCAGGTCGATTTTCGCCAGGGCAACGCGTTCGTTGACGGTGCCGGCGAAAAAGGTCTTCTGTACGTTGTCGATTTTCAGCATCGGTTTGCTTTCGTTGCTAGCTGGCGGTGGTGACGTTGGACTTGCGCAGGCTGCTGAAGGTGGGCAGCCGGCGGAAGACCTTCCACTGCGGAAGGATCAGTGCCAGGACCACAAGCACCGCGGATATCAGCTTCATGTCATTGGGTTCGAAGCCGAGGTCCAGGGCCAGGGCAATCACAATGCGGTAGACGACGGCGCCCAGCACGACGGCGAGGGTGGAGACGACAATCAGGCGGGAACCGAAGATCGCCTGGCCGATGATCACCGAGGCGAGGCCAACCAGGATCAGGCCGATGCCCATGCCGATGTCGGCGAAGCCCTGGTACTGGGCCACAACCGCGCCGCAGAGGCCCACGAAACCGTTGGAGAGGGCCAGGCCCAGGATCTTCATCCGGTCGGTGCTGACGCCGAAGCTGCTGACCATTTCCTGGTTGTCGCCGGTGGCCTGCATGGCCAGGCCCAGGTCAGTGTGCAGGAACCAGTCCAGGAAGAGCTTCACGCCCAGAGCCAGCAGGGCAAACAGGGCAATGGCGACGGCGCCGCCCAGGTAGCCGTTTTCACGCAGCGGCGTGATGAGCGTGTCCTGGCGGAGCA
Source organism: Arthrobacter sp. IK3 (assembly GCF_051337705.1). Taxonomy (NCBI): domain Bacteria; kingdom Bacillati; phylum Actinomycetota; class Actinomycetes; order Micrococcales; family Micrococcaceae; genus Arthrobacter; species Arthrobacter sp. IK3. The sequence continues at coordinate 186,838 of NZ_JBPPSW010000002.1, forward strand.
GGGAGAGGTTCGAGGTCCCCATGATCCGCAGGTTGATGGAGTAGAGGGCGATCATGGTGAGGATGCCGGCCAGCAGGCCGTTGATCTTGCCCTTGGTGTGGAGCAGGCCCGTGACGCAGCCGGCCACCAGGCCTGCTCCGAACGCGGCTGCCGTGGCGGCCAGGGGTGGAACCCCGTTGGTGATCAAAATGGCCGCCACGGCTGCGCCGGTGGTGAAGCTGCCATCCACGGTAAGGTCCGGAAAATCCAGGATCCGGAAGGTGAGGTAAACGCCCAGGGCCATAACGGCGTAAATAAGCCCCAGTTCAACAGCAGTGATCATGGAAGTTCTGTTCCTTACAGCAGGGTGGGAAAGGCAGCTTCGGTGTTACTCGATGACCTGGTCGGCTTCGTCGAGCATCGAGGCGGGAATTTCGATTCCCATGTTGGCTGCTGCGCTCTTGTTGATGACCAGCTTGGTTTCTGTGAGGGTCTCGATCGGCATGGTGGCGGGGTCGGCGTCCTCTTCGAGGATCTTGATGGCCATCATGCCGGTCTGGTAGCCCAGCAGTTCGTAGTCAATGCCCCAGGTGGCCAGGCCGCCTGCTTCAACGCTGCCTGCGTCACCGGTGACCAGCGGGATCTTCTTGGTCTCGGCGATCTGGACTACGGAGTCCAGGGCTGCCACGACGTTGTTGTCCGTGGGGATGTAGAAGGCGTCGACGTCCAGGGACTCGGCTGCCTGCTGAACCTCGGCGGTGTTGCTCACTGCGGCGAGCTTGAGTTCCAGGCCCAGGTCCTTGGCGGCTTCCTGCGCGAGTTCAATCTGGACTTCGGAGTTCACTTCGCCGGAGCTGTAGACGATTCCCACGGTCTTGGCCTCGGGAGCCAGTTCCTTGATCAGTCCCAGCTGGTCCTCAACCGGGTTCAGGTCGCTGGTGCCGGTGAGGTTTCCGCCCGGTGCGTCCCAGGAGTCAACCAGGCCGGCTTCTTCCGGCTCGGTGACCGCGGTGATGAGGATGGGGATGTCGGTGATGGCCTGCGCGGCGGCCTGTGCGGTCGGGGTGGCGATGGCCAGCACCAGGTCCAGGTCATCGGAGGCGAACTTGGAGGCGATGGAGGTGGCGGTGGCCTGCTCGCCGGCGGCGTTCTGCTCGTCGTAGGAGATGTTCTCGCCCTCGGTGTAGCCGTTCTCGGCCAGCGCCCGCTTGAATCCTTCCTTGGCGGAGGTCAGGGCATCGTGCTCCACGATCTGGGTGATGCCGATCCTGACCATGTCCGAATCGCCGCTTGCTGCGGAATCCGAGCCGCAGCCGGTCGCCGCGAGGGATGCACCCAGCAGCAGGGCCCCCAGTGCCCCTGTCTTTGAACGCTTCATCGTTGCCCTTTCAGTGCGCTGCCCGCAGGCGGACGGCGCCGGCCGGGCAGGGTGTCGTTGTGCCGGACGCTGGCATCCGGTCCCCGGCCCCGACGTCGTTGATCGGAGCCCGGCAAACGGGTGCATTCAGCACCGGCTGATTGAACGATACTAACTGTGAGGGCGCTCACATTGTCTAATGCGACGCGCGACGTAGAGACAGATGCCTGCCAGAGTGCGGCGCTGCAGGACAAATGATGGACCTCCTGGGCCCATTTTTCTCAGAGTGTCTACGGCGGGGGCCATTGTTCTGTAGGAAACGGATACGCAAAAAGTGCCCGTTTGGAATCCAAATGGGCACTTTTTGCTAGGCGAAGGAAAGAACGGGTTACCGCACTCCGCCCATGAGCTTCTTGATGGCCGGGGCGCACAGCGCCAGGGCGGCGCCCAGCACGATGGCGGTGATGCCCAGGAAGGAGAAGTAGCTGACTTCGGTGTCCTGGCTGTAGAACTGTGCCAGCCAGCCGGAGATCGTGCTGCCCAGGGACACCGACAGGTAGAACAGCGCAACCATCTGCGTGGGGAACGCGGACGGTGCCAGCTTGGTCGCTGCGGAGAGGCCGGTCGGGGACAGGGACAGTTCAGCGAAGGTAAACAGCAGCAGGATGCCGGCCAGGGCCAGCAGCGGCGTGCTGGCAGGACCGCCGCCGGAGAACGGGATGAAGGCAAGGAACGCCAGGCCCATCACGGCGAGGCCGATTCCGAACTTCAGCGGAGTGCCCGGCTGGCGCGAGCCCAGCTTGGTCCACATGCTGGCAAAGACTGCGGCGAAGATGATGATGAAGATCGGGTTGATCGACTGGACGAAGCTCGGCGGCATCTCCCAGCCGAAGATTTCCCGGTTGAGGGAAGTGTCTGCGTAGAGCGCAACAACGGTGAACTGCTGCTGGAACAGTGCCCAGAAGGCGGTGCTCGCAACGAACAGCGGCATGAAGGAGAACACGCGGCGGCGTTCAACCTGGCTGACGCGCTTGCTGGACAGGATGACCACGAAGTACGCGATTGCTGCAACCAGAGCGAGGATCGCCATCAGGCCAACCAGGTTTTCGCTGTTGATCAGGCCGAAGGCAACCGCGGCCAGGACGACGGCGATTGCGGCTGCGGCGATGGATCCCACGCGGATGAAGTGGTTCCGGGGGAGCGGGTTGGCTACCAGGTGCGCGGACTCCGGAAGGTACTTGCGGGTCGCGGCGTACTGGGCCAGGCCGATGGCCATGCCGACCGCTGCGAGGCCGAACCCGAAGTGGAAGCCGAAGGAATTCCAGAGCAGGCCGGTGAGGATGGGGCCCGTGAGGCCGCCGATGTTGATGCCCATGTAGAAGATGGAGAAGCCGGCGTCGCGGCGTTCATCCTTTTCGTCGTACAGGCTTCCCACCAGGGCTGTGGCGTTGGCCTTCAGGCCGCCGGAGCCGATGGCGATCAGTACCAGGCCGATTGCCAGCCCGGCGTAACCGGGAACCAGGGACAAGGAGATGTGGCCAACCATCACGAGGATGGCGGAGTAGAAGAGGGTCCGTTCGGATCCCAGGATGCGGTCCGCTACCCAGGCGCCGACGATCGAGGAGAGGTAGACGCCGCCGCCGTAGGCGCCAACAAGGCCTGCTGCCACTCCCTCTGACATGCCAAGTCCGCCGTCAGTGACGGAGTAGTACATGTAGTAGAGCAGGATGCCCTGCATGCCGTAGAAGGAGAAGCGTTCCCAGAGCTCAACGCTGAAGAGATTCGCGAGCATCCGGGGATGGCCGAAGAATGCCTTCCGCGCGGGAGGCGCGGGGCTGGTAGTGGTGGGGCTAGGACTCATCATCCAATAGTCCCAAAGGGCCGCTGTGACCGATTCGACGTCCACGGGGAAAATCGGGGTGTTTTACCGGCTTCCATGCAAGTGTATGTGGTCATTGTCACCGTCAAAACGGCATATTTGTCCGCATGCTGGACAAAAAGGCTTCCGATGAAGGCTCTGCCTGTTATGGACCCAGCTGGGCTGCCACCGCCAGCAGGTCTGCCTCTGCGCCCGGCTGTCCGATCAGCTGCACACCCATGGACAGGCCTTCGGCGGTCACATAGACGGGGATGGTGACGGCGGGCAGTCCGCAGACGTTCACCATTGAGGTGAACGGAGAGTATTGGCACTGAAGTGCGTAGTCTTCCGCGGCATCCCCGGACCAGTACCAGCCGATGGGCCGCGGTGTCATGGCGACGGTCGGGGTGAGGATCATGTCCCAGGCGGCGAACTGGGAAATGGTTTCCTCTTCGAACCCGCGCAGCACGTCGATGGCCCCGGCCAGGTCCGCAGCGGAGCGCTGCAGGGAACGACGGCGCATCCCGGCGGTCAGCGGCGTGAGGTGCTGCTCTCCCTCCGGCGGCAGCGGGATGTTGGCCAGCGGTGCGGTCCACACCAGCTCGAACGCTTCCGGGTACCGCTCGTCGTAGTGGACGTCGGCTTCTGATACCTCGTGCCCCGCCCCGGTCAGTGCCACGATGCCGGCCTCCAGTGCCAGCACCGCCGCCGGATCCAGTGCAATGTCCAGGCGGGATTCGAAGGGAGAACGTGTGCTGACGCCGATCCGGAACCTTCCCTCGGCCCGCTGTGCAGCCTGCAGGAACGAGCCAGCAGCCGGCGGGGCGCTGGTGGCATGATGGTTCGGTTCCGCCACCATGGCATCGAGCAGGAGGGCGGCGTCCGCGGCTGTTTGTGCCAGCGGCCCCGCAACCACGAACTGGCCCAGGTCACGCTGGCCGCCGCCGGAGGGCACCCTGCCGCGGTTCGGCTTCAGGCCCACCAGACCGGTGGCGGCGGCCGGGATGCGCACTGAACCGCCGCCGTCGGTCCCCGGAGCGAAAGGCAGCATGCCCGCGGCGACGGCGGCCGCGCTGCCGCCGGAAGAGCCGCCCGGGCTGAGCGCCGGGTCCAGGGGGTTCCGGGCCGGCGGTGCAACGAGGTTCTCGCTGTAGCTGCTGAGGCCGAATTCCGGCACTTGGGTTTTGCCCAGGCTGATCGCTCCCGCTGCCCGCAGCACTGCAGGCAGGGGTCCGTCCGCCCCGGCGGGTACCGGCGGCACTGCGGCGCTGCCCATGGTCGTGGGGACGCCGGCGACGTCGGTGAGGTCCTTATGCGCCAGCGGCATGCCGTGCAGGATTCCCGGCGGGCGTCCGGCGGCCAGGGCGTCGTCGGCCTGCCGTGCCTCAGCCAGCGCCGCATCCGCGGTGACGGTGATGAAGGAGCCAAGTTCCGGATTCAGTGCCTCGATGCGTCCCAGGAAGTACTCCGTGGCCTCCCGCGCCGAAACCTCCCCGCGGGCCAGGGCATCCCGCAGTGCGAGTGCGCTCAGGGCGCCGATGCCCTCCCCGGGAAGGGTTCCGGGCCGGAGCGGGACGGCTGGACCATTGGGCATTGTTACCTCCGGGGCGCGGGCGGCTTTGTTCTCTGGCGGTGCATCCCACTATAGGCTGGGATAAACGGCGCGCACGCCCCCGCAGCGGGTTGGTTCCGCGCCTGATCAGACCCGGTGCAGAGACTGTGAGGAAGTGTGAGCGAGATGGAAAGCGTTTCTGTGGACACGATTGGCGAAGGCGCCCGGATCCTGGATGTCCGCGAAGACTATGAGTGGGAAGCAGGGCATATTCCGAACGCCGTGCACATTCCGCTGGACCAGCTGCCGGACCGCCTCGATGACCTTGATCCGGATCAGGACCTGGCCGTTATCTGCCGGACCGGCGGGCGCAGCGCACGGGCAACCCAGTGGCTTGAATCCCACGGCTACTCCGCGGTCAACGTCAACGGCGGGATGGGTGCCTGGCTCGAAGCCGGCAAGGAAATGGTCTCCGACAACGGACAAGAACCGACCGTCGTATGAGTCCTGAGGGCACCCCCGGGCCGCCCAAGCTCCCGGGAACCATGGTCTACACCTACCTTGGGCCGGAGGGAACCTTCACCGAAGCGGCCCTCCTGCAGGTCCCCGGAGCCGATGAAGCGGTGAGGATCCCCTCCACCAGCGTCACGTCTGCACTGGAGATGGTCCGGTCCGGGCATGCAAACGCTGCGGTGGTGCCGATCGAAAACTCCGTGGAAGGCGGCGTCAGCGCCACGCTGGATGCCATCTCCATTGGCCAGCCGCTGAGGATCCTGCGGGAAATCCTCGTGCCCATCACCTTCGTGCTGGCGGTCCGCCCGGGTATTGAGCTCGACGACGTCCGCCGGGTCTCGACCCACAGCCATGCCTGGGCGCAGTGCCGCAATTGGGCGGAACTGAATATTCCGAAGGCGGAATATCTCCCGGCCTCCTCGACGGCAGCCGCCGCCGTCGGACTTCAGGATGACTCCTCCGGCTTCGATGCCGCGATTTGCTCCCCTCTGGTTGCCTCCCGCCTGGGGCTGAACGTGGTTGCCCGGGACATTGGGGACGTTTCCGACGCCGTTACCCGGTTCATCCTGATCAGCCTGCCCGGGCTGCTGCCGGAACCCACGGGCGCGGACAAGACCACCGTGGTCATTCCCCTGCCTGAGGACCGCCCGGGCGCACTGATGGAGATCCTGGACCAGTTCTCCACCCGGGGCGTGAACCTCAGCCGGATTGAGTCCCGGCCCACCGGAGCCTTCCTTGGGGACTACTTTTTCAGCATCGACGTTGACGGGCACATTTTTGACGCCCGGGTGGCGGACGCGCTGAAAGGTCTGCACCGGGTGTCCCCGGAACTCAGGTTCCTGGGCTCCTATCCGCGCGCGGACCACCGCCGCGCCCACGTCCTGCCGCACACCTCCGATCCGGCCTTCGAGGCGGCGGACCAGTGGCTCGAATCCCTGATTAACGGCTGACGTGCCACGGCTGCGACGCAGTAACTGCGAACATCCCGGCTACACCCGCCTGCGGTGGGGCAAGGGGTTCAGCTACCGCGGGTTGAAGGGTGAGGTGTTGAAGGATCCGGCCGAGCTGCGCCGGATCCGCTCCCTCGCCATTCCGCCGGCCTGGCAGGACGTCTGGATCAGCCCTTACGCCAACGGCCATATCCAGGCCACCGGCCAGGACGGTGCCGGCCGGCGGCAGTACATCTACCATCCGCACTGGCGAGAGATGAAGGACCGGGAGAAGTTCGACCGCGCCCTTGAATTCGCCCAGGCCCTGCCATCCGCCCGCCGGATTATCACCAAGTACCTCCGCTCGGACGGCAACGGTCCCGAACGTGCACTGGCCGCAGCCCTGCGGATCGTCGATTCCGGGGCCCTGCGGGTGGGCGGATCCCGGTACGCGGAAATGAACGGCTCCTACGGGACCACCACGCTGCGGGTGGAGCACGTTACGGTGGAGGACTCCCGCCTGCTGCTGGACTTCCCGGGCAAAAGCGGCCAGGCATGGCACGTTGAACTCGAGGACGAGGACCTGGTGGCTGCGCTCGTGCCAATGCTCCGGCGTCCGGAACCGGACACTGCGCTCGCCTACGTGGGCGTAGACGGGCAGTGGCACAGTATTGACGCCTCCCAGCTGAACGGTTTCCTCCGGGAGGTCACTGCCGGAGATTTCAGCGCCAAGGATTTCCGTACCTGGCAGGCCACCGTCTCGGCCGCCATGGGCTTTGCCCGGGCCGCACGGACGGCGTCAACCAAGCGCGCCCAGCAGCAGGCCGTGGCTCAGACCATCCGGGAGGTTGCTGAACGGCTGGGCAACACTCCGGCCGTCGCGCGGAAGTCCTACGTCGACCCACGCCTGGTTGACAGGTTCCTGGACGGCGAGGTCATTCCAGTGGCCGGCTACTCCGCCTCCGAGACAGCCGTGCGGGAAATGCTGAGCGAATAACCCGCGAAAAACCGCCCCGGTTTATGGTAAGTATGCTTATAGACCGACGGCACCGGCTGCCGGCGGGAGAAGCCATCAATGCGAAAGGCGGACCATGAGCGAGTACACGAACGAAGACGAGCAGCTCACCAACCCCAAGCCCAGCGGGCAGGCCAGCGGTGATGACAACTACCGCGGAGACATTGGCGACCAGGGCAATGACCTCCGCTTCGCCGAAGAGCAGGAGCTCATCCGCGAACAGGCCTCCCCGGCATCCGTGAAACACGAAGAAGGCGAATACACCGACGCCGACGGCCGCAAGCAGCCGCCGTCGACCTCCCACAACGCTGCAGAAACCGAAGGCAGCTACACCGATTCAGAAGGCACGCAGGACTAGGCGGCTACGCAGCGCCGAAGCGCCTGAATGCACCGGTCCGTCCGCCACCCACGGCGGCCGGGCCGGTTTCTGTATCCGGGGCCCGCACGAGCAGGGAACGCGGATCGACGCTGACGCTCACGCGCGTCGCGGCGCCGGTCAGGTCGCCGTCAAGCTGGGTAATGATCGGCTCCTCGGTGCTCACGGTGACTTTCCGGGCCCGGGTGTATTCGATCAGTGAGATCTCCCTCCGGTTCCGGGTCACGACCTTGCCCGCCACTGCCAGCCAGCCCAGGACCGTGCGGGGCGTGAGGACCACAATGTCCAGCATCCCGTCATCCAGGGCGGCGGTTGGAATGAAGTCGATTCCGGCCGGCAGCTTCCCGGTGTTGGCGAACAGCACGCTGCGGACCTTGCGAACCTGGCCCGGGGCGCCGTCGAGCTGGATCCTCATCCGCCGCCTCGGCCCGGGCAGCAGCCGGATACCGGCCTCGCTGTAGGCCAGCCAGCCCACCCGGCGTTTCAGGTCATCCCGGGTTGCCGCAATGACTTCCGCGTCCAGTCCGATCCCGCCCATGACCAGGAAATTGCTGGCCGAACGGGCACCGGTGCGTGCATTCTCAAGCTCCACCCGGCCCATGTCTATCCGCCGTTCGGACCCGTGCAGTGCGGCCTGGATGCTTCCGGACAGGTCATTGACGGCCACGCCCAGATTCCGGGCCAGCAGGTTGCCGGTTCCCAGCGGCAGCAGTCCCATCGCCGCACGCTGGTGGGCCAGTGCCCGTGCCACCTCCCGGACGGTGCCGTCACCGCCGGCGGCCAGTACGACGTCCGCCCCCGCCGCCAGCGCGTCCTGCGCCTGCCGGTAGCCGGGGGAATCCACGGTTGTCTCGAAAACCAGCGGTGGTTCCCAGCCGGCCATTTCGCATGCGGCTGCCAGTGCGGCTTCCGCTTCCGCTGCCTGCGCCTTGATCGGGTTGATCACCACGGCCACCCGCTGGCTCGCCGACGCGACGGGGCGGGTAATCCGGTCCGCCGCCGCCTGCCGCCGGTGCCGCCGCGAGGTCACCTGCCAGGTGGCGATCGAGGCGAGGACGGCAGTGGCCGCAATGAGCAGGAGTACGGCGATTTCGGCGGGCATGGTGGTTTCAGGATAGCCGCCGGTCAGCGTGCGGGCCCCGGAAGGTGTTTTCGGTACTCTTGAGACGTGATCGATGTAAATGAGCTGCGAGAAAACCCTGAGAAGTTCCGAGCATCCCAGCGCGCACGGCTGGCCGATCCGGAGCTGGTGGACGCGATCATTTCCGCGGATGCCCGCCGGCGCGAGACCCGCACCCGCTATGAGACCCTGCGCGCCGAGCAGAATGCCTTCGGCAAGCGCGTTGCCCAGGCCAAGGGCGAGGAGAAGCAGGCACTGCTGGCAGAGGTGAAGGAACTGGCTGCCGCCGTCAAGGCTGCAGGCACCGAAGCCGACGCAGTGCAGGCCGAGCAGGAGGCCCTGGTCCGCCGCGTCGCCAACGTCGTCGAGGACGGCGTGCCCGCCGGCGGCGAAGATGACTTCACGGTCCTGAAGACCGTGGGAACCCCCCGGGACTTCGACGCCGAGGGCTTCACTCCGCGGGACCACCTCGAACTGGGCGAAATGCTTGGTGCGATCGACATGGAACGCGGCGCCAAGGTTTCCGGATCCCGGTTCTACTTCCTGCGCGGCGTGGGAGCGCGCCTGGAGCTGGCCCTGCTGCAGATGGCCATGGACCAGGCGGTCAAGGCCGGCTTCATCCCCATGATTACCCCCACACTGGTCCGTCCCGAGACCATGCAGGGCACGGGCTTCGACGTGGCACACGACGCCGAGATCTACCGCCTCGCCGAAGACGACCTGTACCTGGTGGGAACGTCCGAGGTTCCGCTGGCCGGCTACCACTCCGACGAGATCATGGACCTCAGCGCCGGGCCCGTCCGCTACGCTGGCTGGTCTTCCTGCTACCGCCGCGAAGCCGGATCCCACGGTAAGGACACCCGCGGAATCATCCGCGTGCACCAGTTCAACAAGGTGGAAATGTTCACCTACACCTCCGTCGAGGAAGCCGCCGCCGAACACCAGCGGCTGCTGGCCTGGGAAGAGGAAATGCTCGCCAAGGTGGAGCTGCCCTACCGCGTCATCGAAACGGCCGCCGGAGACCTGGGTATGTCCGCAGCCCGCAAGTATGACTGCGAAGCTTGGGTGCCCACACAGGGCGCCTACCGCGAGCTGACCTCCACCTCGAACTGCACCACGTTCCAGGCCCGCCGGCTGAACATCCGCGAACGCCAGGACGGCAAGACCCGCGCTGTAGCAACGCTGAACGGCACCCTGGCCACCACGCGCTGGATCGTCGCCATCCTGGAGCACCACCAGAACCCGGACGGCTCGGTCAACGTTCCGAAGGCACTGCAGCCCTACCTGGGCGGCCTGGAAGTCCTGCCCGTCCAGTAGCCTGCGTGGCTGTCCTGCCCCTGCGCGAACGGGGGGCAGGACGGTCCCCGAAAAGAGTTCACCGGCTGTTTGCGCTCAGTGTGAACCGCGTCCTACCGGTATTTACCCGCTTCTGTTTATATGAATCGATGACAACTCTCACTTCAGCCGGCACCGAAGACCGGTTCAACACAGACAGCAAACACCTCATCGCCCTGGACGTCGACGGAACCCTGGTGGACCACGACGGACACATGTCCCCCAACGTCCGGTCCGCGGCCAGGGACGCGATCGACGCCGGACACCACCTGGTCATTTCCACCGGCCGCTCTTTTGGTGCCGCACTTCCCATCCTTGAACGCATTGGGCTCACCGAGGGATACTCCGTCTGCTCCAACGGCGGCGTTACCCTCTCGATCGACACTTCCCTGCCGGACGGCTATGAAGTTGTGGACCGGGTGGTCTTCGACCCGCGTCCTGCCTTGGACGCCCTGCGCGTGTCACTGCCCACCGCAAAATTCGCCCTGGAAGACCACGAGGGACGTTTCCTTTCCACTGAACGCTTCCAGGACGCCAGCTTCGGCGCGGAAGCACAGGCAGTGGACTTCGAGTACCTGCGCGAGAGCAAGGCCGTGCGCGTGGTGGTCTTCAGCACCGACAGCACCGCCGAGGAGTTCGGCGACGCCGTGGCCGCGATCGGCCTGCACGGAGTGACCTATTCGGTGGGCTGGACCGCTTGGCTGGATATCGCCGCAGCCGGAGTGACCAAGGCTTCGGCCCTGGAACAGGTCCGCCGCCGTCTGGATATCGACCCGCTGCACACAGTTGCCGTGGGCGACGGCCGCAACGACATTGAGATGCTGTCCTGGGCGGCGCGCGGCGTTGCCATGGGCCAGTCCCCGGAGGAAGTGCTTTCCGCCGCCACCGAGGTGACCGGTTCGGTCTATGAGGACGGCGCCGCCAAGGTCCTGCGCAGCCTGCTCGATCCGCGCTAGCGCCTACCTGGCCGCATAGGGCAGGGGAGCGGGCGGCAGCGAGACCGGGCCGGCCACCAGGTCCAGCAGGCGGGCAGCCGCGGGCCGTGTGGCCCATTCCTCCACCCAGTGGGAGCGCACCACGGCCTTGCTGACAGCCTGGGCCGTGATGCCAAGTTCCTGCGCGACGTACTTCTGCTGTCCCCGGGCTCCGGGAGTCATCAGGTCCAGGACCTTCCACTCCGCCGTCGTCCGGCTGGCAACGATCATGCCCAGCAGTCGCAGCACCGCTTCCGCCTCAGAGGCCACTTCGGCGTCGGGCCCCTCCACGGCCAGCGGAATACGGTCGCCGGAGCGCTGCGCGCGTTCCACTGCCCGGCGCGCGTAGACCAGGCCAAACCCCTCCGCCTGCAGCACGTCCTCCGGTAGGGGGCGGAGGAGTTCGCCGACGCCGATTCCCACGTTCCAGCGGCGGGCCCGGATGGCTATCAGTGCCGCATCAACCGCTGCCGAGGGATGGGCCAGGATGCCCTGCGCCTCATCGCCCACGGACCGCTGGAAATCCACTGCGGCGGGAATGTGCCGCAGTGAGCGCACCAGCTCCGGAACCTGGTCCCCTGCTTCGCGGGAGTCCCGCTGGTTGATGGTCAGCACAAAATGCATGGCATCAGCATGGCAGAGCAACCGCGCCGGACAACCGATATCGGTTGCGGCGTGCCGTCCTTTCCCTCCAGATGACAGAAACTGCACGTACCAGCGCTGGTACGTGCAGTTTCTGTCATCTCGATGGGAGAGGCTAACCCTTAGTTGTTCTCCGGGTTTGCGTCCACGTCGCGGCCCTGCGGCTCGTCCTCTTCGCGCTCCTCGCCCTGGGCTTCGAAGCGTGCCAGGGAAGCTTCAACCTCGGCCTCGGCGGCTTCGCGGCCTTCCCAGTCAGCGGCCTCTACCCACTTGCCGGGCTCCAGGTCCTTGTACTTGGTGAAGAAGTGCTTGATTTCGTCCAGCAGGAAATCGGACACGTCGGAAATGTCCTGGATGTGGTCGAAACGGGGGTCAACGGGAACGCAGAGGACCTTGGCGTCTCCGCCGCCGTCGTCAACCATGTTGAAGACGCCGATCGGGCGGGATTCAACCAGCACGCCCGGGATCAGGTCGAAGTCCTGCAGCATGACCATGGCGTCCAGCGGATCACCGTCTTCGCCGAGGGTGTTCTCGAAGTAGCCGTAGTGCGTGGGGTACTGCATGGAAGTGAACAGCACACGGTCCAGGCGCAGGCGGTGCGTCTCGTGGTCGATTTCGTACTTGACGCGGGATCCCTTGGGGATCTCGATCGTTACGTCGAGTTTCATAACGGCTCCTAGGGGTGCGGCCATGTAAAAGGGCCGGTCAAACGGACAGAGAAGATCGTGCATGGCACATGCACTTTGCGAGGATGGACGCAGCCGGAATTCCCCCGTCCCTTTGGGAATGTCCGTTTGGTTCACTGCGCCGGTCTAGTGTTAAAGATATATGTCCTGAGGCACTGGCGGGTTTCCCGGCGTTTCCAGCTGCCCAAATACCCGCCGCAGCAGGCGGAACCTGGGGAACCAGGCACTGAAAAAGAAGGAAATGGTGGGCTTTGGCGAGGATGTTCTCCGGCATTGCCCTGCTGCTTGCCTTTGCCCTCCTGCTGGTTCCCGTTGCCGTCTACGCCGGTCCGCCGGTGGTCAAAGCCCTTACCGGCGCCGCCCCTGAACGCCAAAGCGCAGTGCCCACCCACCAGCGTCCGCCGGCACAGCTGACCGCAAACCCCTTCATCACGCCCCTGGACCCGGCCGCGCCGGTCCCCGATGCCGCGGTGCTGGGTTCCCTGCTCGACGCCGAACTGGCCTTCGAAGGACCCGGCACCGTTTCGGCGGTGGTCTCCGACGCGCTCACGGGCACTGTGCTCTATGAACGCAGCCCGGAGGCATCCGGCATGCCCGCCTCCACCCTCAAAATCCTTACCGCTGCCGCCGTGGTGCGGACCCTGGACCCGGATTCCCGTTTTGAAACCGCTGTCTACGCGGCCAGGGAGGATGGGGAAACCGTGCTGACCCTGCGCGGGGGCGGCGACGTACTGCTGGGCAGCGGAGACTCCCGTGAGGACGGCGTCGTCGGCCATGCAGGCCTGGCCACGCTGGCAGCGGAGGCGCTGCAGGAGCTGGGCGCGGATGCGGGGACCGTCCGCGTGCAGGTCGATGACACCCTGTTTACCGGGCCGGCACTGTCCGGCGCCTGGAACGAGGCCGACGTCGCAGCCGGGGAGATTGCCCCGGTGTACGCCCTGGCGGTCAATTCAGCCTGGGCGGACGAGACGCGGCAGGGCGGGGAACGCACAGCCGACGCAGCGCTCGCAGCCGGCACAGCGTTCCGGGACGCGTTGGCCGTGTCCGCGCAAGCGCAGGGGATCACGGTTGCGGATGGAGTGGACCGGGGAACTGCACCGGCCGGTTCGCAGGAACTGGCCGTAGTCGAGTCGGCCACCGTGGCCGAACAGGTGGAGCAGATGCTGCTGGTTTCGGACAACTACCTGGCCGAGGCCCTGGGCCGCTCGGCCGCGAAGGCGTCCGGCCGGGAGGCGGATTTTGCCGGCGCGGTCGAAACGGTGGCAGCCGAGATCGCCCGCCTGGGCGTGGATACCGCCGGAATGTCGCTTGCGGACGTCTCCGGGCTGGCGGCGGAGAACTCTGTCACTGCCCGACAGTTGGAAGAGACTGTCCGCGCCGTCCTGACCACCGGCGATGACGGACTGCGCGCAGTTGCACGGGGGCTGCCCGTTGCCGGACTCAGCGGTACGCTGCAGGGCAGGTACGGCGACGAGGCCGCAGCCGGCCTGGTGCGCGCCAAGACCGGAACGCTGCGCGCCGTGACGGCCCTGGGCGGCTACGTGACGGACGCTGACGGGCGGCTGCTGTCCTTTACGCTCGTGGCGCGGGGCCTGGACGGCAATACCGCCGAGGCCCGCGCTGCCGTGGACAACGCTGCTGCGGTGCTGGCCGCCTGCGGCTGCCGCTGAGTCCTGCCGCATACTCCCTCTCCGGCCGCCCCAAACCCATCGACAGGCCAGTTACGGCCCGTATGAGCCCTCAAACGAGCCGTAACTGGCCTCTCGGGGGATCTTGGAACGGCTGCGGGAGCGCAGTGCGGCGTCCCTGTGATCGAATGGACCAATGGAGAGCAACCAGCAGCACCTGAGCAACTCAAACGCCGCGCGACTGGTGAACTGGGACTTCGCCGCTGCCACCGCTGCCACCCTCGTGGCCCCGGGGCCCAAGATGAGCCGCCGCGAAATCCAGGCCGCCGTCGCGGACCTGCGCCGGCTGGCGGATGAGTCCGTAGCCCACGTCCACCGCATCACCGGGCTGGACGCCGCGGAGGACCTGCGCGACTCGCAGGTCCTGATCGTGGACCGGGCGTCCTGGGCCAAGGCCAACTCGCAGAGCTTCGCCGCGCTGATGAACCCGATGCTGGAGCATCTGGCCGAAACCAGGCCGGAAGCCGTCAAGGCCACCAATACCGCTGTTGCCGGTACCGTTACGGGGGCCGAGCTCGGCGCCGTCCTGGCGTTCCTGGCCAGCAAGGTGCTGGGCCAGTATGACCCGTTTGCGGCCCTGGCTCCGGACAGCCCGGGCAAAAAGGGCGGCCGCCTGCTGCTCGTCGCCCCCAACATCATCAGCACCGAACAGGAACTGAACGTAGAGCCGTCCGACTTCCGGCTCTGGGTCTGCCTGCACGAACAGACCCACCGCGTGCAGTTCGCCGCGGCCCCGTGGCTGCGGGACCACCTGCTGGAGCAGATCCGGCTGCTGAGCACCGGACTGATGGACAAGGCGCAGACCCTGCCGGAACGGATCAGTTCAATGGCCAAGCAGCTCTCCGCTGCCGCCGGCGGCAGGGACGAGACCCCGGCCGACGGCGTTCCGGAGCGCCAGCTGGATGTCCTGACCCTGCTGCAGGACCCGGCGGACAAGGCACGCCTGTCCCACGTCACGGCCGTGATGAGCCTTCTGGAAGGCCACGCCAACGTGGTCATGGACGCAGTGGACGCCAGCATCATCCCCAGCGTCAAGACCATTCGCCGCCGCTTCAACGACCGCGGCATCAACCGCGGCTGGCTGGACAAGTTCTTCCGCCGCGTCATGGGCCTCGATGCCAAGATGCGGCAGTACGCAGACGGATCGAAGTTTGTCCGCGCAGTGGTGGACAAGGTGGGCATGGAAGGGTTCAACCGGGTCTGGGAAGAGGCAGGGAACCTGCCCACCGAGGCGGAAATCCACAACCCGGACCTCTGGATCAAGCGGATGGGACTCTAGGCAGCACGTGAGCGAGACCCCAATGCACCCCCTGGTTCCGGCAGTGCGGGCGCGGCGCCGCCTGAACCCCACCCTCGGCAAGGCACGCGCCATGCTGAAGGATTTCCTGCGCGACGCCGGCCTGGCGCCCAATCCGGCCAGCCCGCCGGTGCTGCTGGTGGCCTGCAGCGGCGGCCCGGACTCGCTTGCCCTGGCGGAAGCGGCGTCGTTCTTTCACCGCCGCGGAGACTACGCGGTGGGCGCCGCCGTCGTCGATCACGGCCTGCAGCCCGGATCGGCGGTCATCGCCGAAACCGCGGCCGCGAAGCTGCGCGGCATGGGACTTGACCCGGTTACCGTCCACCGGGTGGACGTTCCGGAATCCGGCATGGGCCCGGAGGCCGCGGCCCGCACCGCGCGCTATGAAGCGCTCGACGCCGCTGCCGCCGCGGCGGGAGCGGACGCCGTGCTGCTCGGCCACACACTCGATGACCAGGCCGAACAGGTCCTCCTCGGCCTCGCCCGGGGATCCGGAACGCGTTCCCTTGCCGGCATGCCCGCGCGGCGCGGAATCTATCTGCGCCCGTTCCTGGGCCTGCGCCGGGAAGAAGTCGAAGAGATCTGCGCCGCGCAGGAGCTGGATCCCTGGTACGACCCCACCAACGCTGACCCGTCCTTCGCGCGCTCCCGCGTGCGGACCTCGGTACTGCCGTTCCTCGAAGCCGAACTGGGCCCCGGAATCGCCGAAGCGCTCTTCCGCAGTTCCCGGATCCTCGCCAAGGACGCCGACTACCTGGACGCCCAGGCCGCCGAAACCTACGAGCGGCTGCGTGCCGAAGCCGGAAATCCTCCCGCCGGCAGCGACCCGGAAGAGATCCTCCTCTCAGAACAGGCACTGCGCGAGCTGGCTCCGGCACTGCGGCAGCGCGTGCTGGCGCTCGCCGCAGCTGAGCTTGGAGCCGCCCGTCCCAGCTGGGAGCGGGTCCGCGCGGTGGAGGCGTTGCTGCGCCGCGAGGGGTCGGCCGGGCCGGTGCAGCTGGCCGGCAAGGTCTCCGCGTACAGGCAGGTGCGGGCAAAGCCGGTTCCCCAAGGCAGCCCAAGCTATGGCAATCTTGTTTTTAGGAAAAAGAGCAGCGCCTAAGTCCAGCTGCAACATCTCGTACCCGGGAGCCATTCGTGGATTCACACGACGTCCAGTCAGACCTCAAACACGTTCTCTACACCAGGGAACAGATTGCCGAGCGAATCAAGGAACTGGCGGCGGAAATCGACCGCGACTACGCCGGACGCGACATCCTGCTCGTTGGCGTGCTCAAGGGCGCCGTCATGGTCATGGCGGATCTGTCCCGTGCGCTGCACAGCCACGTTTCCATGGACTGGATGGCAGTGTCCTCCTACGGCTCCGGCACCCAGTCCTCCGGCGTTGTCCGCATCCTCAAGGATCTTGAGACTGACCTGCTGGGCAAGCACGTGCTGATCGTCGAAGACATCATCGACTCCGGACTCACCCTGTCCTGGCTGCGCACCAACCTGCAGTCCCGCGGACCGGCGAGCGTGGAGATCTGCACGCTGCTGCGCAAGCCGGATGCAGCGAAGGTTGAGATCGACGTGAAGTACGTCGGCTACGAGATCCCCAACGAATTCGTTGTTGGCTACGGCCTGGACTTCGCCGAGAGGTACCGCAACCTGGACTTCATCGGCACCCTGGCGCCCCACGTCTACGAATAAAGCGTCAGGCAGGCAGTCAGCCCGCCTGCTGAACCCGCTGGTCCTTACCGGCGCACTCCGGTGCCCGGCGCGGACCGGCGGGTTTTTCGCACTCCGCCGCATGAGCGGAATCACGGAACCGGGCTACGCCCTGAGGGAACTAATGCGCCCCTTGAACCGTGTGGTTCTTGGAGACGGTGTATAGCTAGACATTGCTAGCCAACGAATTCCGCGCAGTATCAGCGTTGTTGATCAGGAGGGACGGGGCATCTGCCCTGACGACGAATGAAATCCAAGAACTTCTTCAAGGGACCGATCATTTGGATCGTGCTGGCTCTTGCCGCGCTGCTGATCATCCTTCCCAACCTTGCCCCCTCCGGCGCTTCCCAGGTTGATACCAACGTTGGCCTGAAGCTGCTGGCTGACAACAAGGTTGAACAGGCAAAGATCTACGACGGCGACCAGCGTGTGGACCTCACCCTGCGGGAACCGTATGAGGACAAGGGCGAGAACGTCCAGTTCTTCTTCGGCTCCGCCCGCGGCGATGACATTGTCGAGGCCGTCAACAACTCCGACGTCGACGGCTTTACGGACCAGCCTGTCCAGACGAACTGGTTCACCAGCTTCCTGGGCCTGTTCCTGCCCATCATCATCCTGGGCCTCATCTTCTGGTTCCTGCTTACCCGCATGCAGGGCGGCGGATCCAAGGTCATGCAGTTCGGCAAGTCAAAGGCAAAGCTGACCAACAAGGACATGCCGCAGGTCACCTTCGCGGACGTCGCCGGAGCTGACGAAGCGGTGGAGGAACTCCACGAAATCAAGGAATTCCTGAAGGAACCGGCCAAGTTCCAGGCCGTGGGAGCCAAGATCCCCAAGGGTGTCCTGCTCTACGGCCCTCCCGGAACCGGCAAGACCCTGCTGGCCCGCGCAGTGGCAGGTGAAGCCGGCGTGCCGTTCTACTCAATCTCCGGTTCGGACTTCGTCGAAATGTTCGTCGGCGTGGGCGCTTCCCGTGTCCGGGACCTCTTCGAACAGGCCAAGAACAACGCTCCGGCCATCATCTTCGTTGATGAGATCGACGCCGTCGGCCGCCACCGCGGCGCCGGTGTGGGCGGCGGCAACGACGAACGCGAGCAGACGCTGAACCAGCTGCTGGTTGAGATGGACGGCTTCGACGGCAACACCAACGTCATCCTGATCGCCGCCACCAACCGCCCGGACGTGCTGGACCCCGCGCTGCTGCGCCCGGGCCGCTTCGACCGGCAGATCGGCGTCGAGGCTCCGGACATGCAGGGCCGCCTCCACATCCTGCAGGTCCATGCCAAGGGCAAGCCCATGGCACCCGGCGTCGACCTGGAGAGCGTGGCCCGCAAGACCCCCGGATTCACCGGTGCGGACCTGGCGAACGTCCTCAACGAAGCCGCCCTGCTCACCGCGCGCTCCAACGCGCAGCTGATCGATGACCGCGCGCTGGACGAAGCGATCGACCGCGTGATCGCCGGACCGCAGAAGCGCAGCCGCGTCATGAAGGAACTCGAGCGCAAGATCACCGCCTACCACGAAGGCGGCCACGCCCTGGTGGCCGCGGCCCTGCGCAACACCGACCCGGTGACCAAGGTGACCATCCTGCCCCGCGGGCGCGCACTGGGCTACACCATGGTCCTTCCGCAGGATGACAAGTACTCCGTCACCCGCAACGAACTGCTGGACCAGCTGGCCTACGCCATGGGCGGCCGCGTCGCAGAGGAAATCGTCTTCCACGATCCGTCCACCGGCGCCTCGAATGACATTGAGAAGGCCACCGCCACCGCCCGCAAGATGGTCACGCAGTACGGCATGAGCGAGCGGATCGGCTCCGTGAAGCTCGGCTCCGGCGGGGGAGAACCTTTCCTGGGCCGGGACATGGGACAGGAGCGGAACTACTCGGACCAGGTGGCGTACGTGGTGGATGAGGAAGTCCGGCGCCTGCTGGACAACGCCCACGACGAGGCGTACCAGATCCTTACCGAGAACCGCGACGTGCTGGACCGCCTGGCCCTGGAGCTGCTTGAGCGCGAGACCCTGAACCAGGCCGAGATCGCCGACGTGTTCCGGGACGTGCGCAAGCGCGATGTCCGTGAAGTGTGGCTCTCCAAGCCCACCCGCCCGGTGCATGACATTCCTCCGGTGGTTTCCCCGCGCGAACGCGAAGAGGCCGCAGCCGCCGGCGAGCCCAGCCCGGATACCGTGGCACCGCAGGACCAGATTGCCGACGCCGACATCCCGCAGGACTTCGACGTCTCAGCCAACGGGCTCCCGGAGCCTGAGAACAGCGGCCGGGGCAGCCACACCGGCACCTCGAACCTCGAATAACCGAAAGACTGGACGGCCGGAGCAGCTGCTCCGGCCGTCGAGCCGCTTCCAGCGTCCACGGTAGGATCGTGCAGTGACGGATTTCGACGATGAACTGAGCCTGGCCGAGCTGACAGAGACGGCCTCCGAGGTGGACCAGCCCCGCATTGCCCGGGCGGTGCGCGAAATCCTCCTTGCCATCGGGGAGGATCCTGACCGCGACGGACTGAAGGAAACCCCTGCCCGGGTTGCGAAGTCCTACGCGGAGATCTTCGCCGGACTGCACCAGAGTCCCTCGGACCTGCTGGCCACCACGTTTGACCTGGACCATGAGGAAATGGTGCTGGTCAAGGACATCCCCTTCTACTCCACCTGTGAGCACCACCTGGTTCCGTTCCACGGTTCGGCGCACATCGGGTACATCCCCTCCCACGACGGCAAGGTCACCGGGCTGAGCAAGCTTGCCCGCCTGGTTGACGTGTACGCCCGCCGGCCGCAGGTCCAGGAGCGCCTCACCACGCAGATCGTGGACGCCCTGATGGACAACCTGCAGCCCGTCGGCGCGATCGTCGTCATTGAATGTGAACATCTCTGCATGTCGATGCGCGGCGTGCGTAAGCCCGGTGCCAAGACGGTCACCTCGGCCGTGCGCGGCCAGCTGCGCGAAACCGCCACGCGTGCAGAAGCAATGAGCCTGATACTCGGACGATAGGACGACTCGATGGATTCGCTAGCTGCCACGCCCGGAACCGGGCCCGCCACCAATCCGCTGCCGGTGATCCGGCCGGGAGCCCGGAAGCGGCGCTTCGAGGACCTGCCCGAAGGCCGCACCCTGGTGATGGGAATCCTGAATGTCACGCCGGATTCCTTCAGCGACGGCGGCGAGCATGACACCACGGATGCCGCCATCCGCGCGGGACTGAAGATGCACTACGACGGCGCCGACATCATCGACGTTGGCGGGGAATCCACCCGGCCGGACGCCGAACGCATCAGCGCCGAGGAGGAACAGCGCCGCATCCTGCCCGTGGTCGAGGCCCTCGCGAAGGCCGGAGCCCTGATCAGCGTGGACACCATGAACGCTTCCACCGCGGAAAAGGCCATCGAGGCGGGGGCAGGCCTGATCAACGACGTGTCCGGGCTCGAACTGGACCCGGAGATGCCTGAACTGATCGCCCGCACCAAGGTTCCCTACATCCTCATGCACAGCCGCGGCAGCGTCCGCAGCCAGGATCCGAAGGCCAGCTACGACGACGTCGTCGAAGACGTCATTGCCGAACTCACCACGCTGCGGGACCGCTTCTACGAGGCCGGTGTTACCCCGGAGCAGATCATCCTGGATCCGGGGCTGGGCTTCGCGAAGAACTCCGAGCACGACTGGGCGCTGCTGCGCAACGTGGACCGGCTGACTGTCCTGGGGCACAAGGTGCTGATCGGCGCATCCCGCAAGCGCTTCCTCGGCTCCCTGCTGACCACTGCCGGCAAGGCCGCGCCGCCGGCCGAACGTGACAGCGCCACGCTGGCCACCACGGCGCTGGCTGCCAGCCAGGGCGTCTGGGCCGTCCGCGTGCACGACGTCGCTGCGAACGTGGACGCGGTCAAGGTTGCCGCTGCCTGGCAGGGTTAGCGTGGCTTCCCCGGCGACCCCGGTGCCCGTCCGCGACCGGATCCGCCTGTCCGGGCTGAAGGCAACCGGCTACCACGGAGTCTTCGACCATGAGCGGCGGGACGGCCAGGAATTCACGGTGGACCTGGTCCTGTACACGGACCTGCGCCCGGCCGCTGCCGCTGACGACCTGACCCTGACGGCGCACTACGGTGAGCTTGCCGAGCAGGTCTGCGCCCTGATTGCCGGGGAACCGGTGAACCTGATCGAAACCCTCGCCGAGCGGATCGCTGACCATGTGCTGGCCGGTTTCGGCGTGGTGGAGGCCGTGGACGTCACCGTGCATAAACCCCACGCACCCATCACCGTGCCCTTCGGCGACGTCGAAATCCAGATCCACCGGGAACGCGCATGAATGCCGTGCGCACCATCCTCGCACTGGGCAGCAACCTCGGGGAATCCCGCAGCACGCTGGCTGATGCGGTGGCCGCCCTGGCAGACCACCCGGGTATGAAGCTCGTGGCTGTTTCACCCGTGGCGCGTACGGCTCCCGTAGGCGGACCGGCAGGCCAGCCGGACTACCTCAACCTGGTGGCCGAGTTCGAAACCACCCTGGACGCCCATGCCCTGCTGGACCATTGCCATGACATTGAAAACCGGCACCACCGCACGCGTGAGGTGCGCTGGGGGCCGCGGACGCTCGACGTCGACATCATCACCTACGGCTCCAGCCGGATCAATGACGAGGTCCTGACGGTGCCCCATCCGCGGGCGGCGGAGCGGGCGTTTGTGCTCCAGCCCTGGGCCTGGATGGATCCGGACGCCAGGCTGGAAGGAGTTCCGGTGGCCAACCTGGCTGCCCGCGCTGCCGACCTGTCCGGTGTCGAACTCTTCGAGGGGGAGTGAGTATCACGTGAGGAGCATCCGGTACCGCTGGCTTGCGGTCACGGCCGTGGCGTTTGGCATTGCCGGCTGGCAGGTGAACGCCTGGGCCACGCGCAACGGTTTTCCGGCGCCGGTACTGAACTTCACCGCCCTTCTCACTCTTGCCTTCATTGTGGGCTTCACCCTCTTCCTCGGCCTGCGCGTGCGGCGCTGGCGCAACGGTGAGCGGGAGAAGCCCCTGGACCCCATTGCCGCCGCCCGGACGCTGGTCCTGGCGCAGGCCACTGCGTACGCAGGTGCGCTGCTGCTCGGCTGGCACGGCGGGATCTTCCTGGACCAGGTGCGGCTGTGGGAAATGCGCCCCAACCATGCCCCCACCTGGGCTTCACTTGCCATGACCGTCGGCGGGATGATCATGATAGCCACCGGACTGGTGGTGGAGCGGTTCTGCAAGCTCCCGCCGGAGGACAAAGACGGCGGCGAAGACAACAACAGCGGGGGAGAGTATGCGTAACCAGGCCATAGATCCGCAGGGCCTGAACTGGCAGCGGGTCTCTGAGCGCTACCTGACGCTGCGGCTGCTGTCCCTGGCAGTTGAAGCCGTCATCACCCTTGCCCTGGCCAGCATTCCGCTCATCCTGCACAGCCTGGGCATCTGGTCCGGCTTCCCGGCCTGGCTCGCCTGGGGGCTGCCGGCCGTGTTCCTGGCCGGGTTCATCTGGCGGGCCATCCTGGTACCCCGGCAGGTACGGGCCATCGGCTACGCCGAACGCAACGAGGACCTGCTGCTGCGCTCCGGCATCTTCTTCCAGCGCACCCTCGTGGTTCCCTACGGCCGCATGCAGTACGTGGACGTCGCCGTGGGACCGATGGAACGCCTCTTCGGCCTGTGCACCCTCAAACTACATACGGCCTCCCAAACCACCAACGCAACCATCCCGGGGCTTCCCGCCGCTGAGGGCGCAAGGCTGCGGGAACATCTCTCTGCGCGCGGCGAGGCGCAGCTGGCGGGACTGTGAGCGGGCAGGAACCGGACGCAGCCCGTTCCGCGGAAGCAGACTGGAAGCGGGTCCACCCGGTCTCCCCGCTCGTGCGGGGCTGGATCGCGCTGGCCGCCGTGGCGTACTTCCTGGGCCGGGACTCGGTCGAGGCGTTCTTCCTGCGTGAGCGGCCCGGCGGGCCGCTGCCCGACGGCACCCCGCTGATCTGGGCCGTCATCGGGCTGGCAGTCCTCATCCTGGCCATCGGCGTCGTGTTCTTCCTGTCCTGGTGGTTCACCCGGTACCAGGTGAGCGGGGACCACGTCCGGGTCCGGTCCGGGGTCCTGTTCCGCCAGCACCGTCAGGCACGCCTGGACCGGGTGCAGGCAATCGACATCAACCAGCCGCTGCTGGCACGGCTCTTCGGACTGGGCGAACTCCGGTTTGAGGTGGCCGACGCCGGTGAATCGGCAGTGCGCCTGGCCTACCTGCGCATGGACCACGCCCGCGAACTGCGCGCCACCATCCTGGAACGCGCCTCCGGAGCCCAGGCCGCCACCGGCGAGGAGCACGCGGCGGCGGACACCGCCGGCCATCCGGACGCCGCAGCGGCACCTGCCCGGACGGCAGCCGAAGCCCCGGAGTACCCCATCCTCGCCCTCCGCCCAGGACGGGTCATCGGTGCGGCGCTGCTCTCCGGAAACACCGTTGTCCTGCTGCTGGGCATCATCGCCGTCGTGACCCTGACGGTCATTACCGGCGAAGGTGTCTCCCTGGCCGTCTTCATTCCGGTGGGCCTGGCAGTCGCCAGCGGCTACTGGTCCATGCTCAGCACCGCCTGGAACTTCCGCGCCGCGGTTTCCCGGGACGGCGTCCGCATCCGTTACGGACTCCTGGACACCCGCACCCAGACGGTGCCCCCGGGCCGGATCCAGGCCGTGTCCGTCACGCAGCCCCTGCTCTGGCGGCCCACCGGCTGGTACCGGATTTCCGTTAATGTGGCAGGCTACGGGGCATCGCCGGGCTCTGACGGAGCACGCACCCGCCTGCTGCCCGCCGGAACCCTGGACGAGACCCTGCAGATCCTGGCCCTCGTCCTGCCCAACCCCGGCACCGAAGATCCGGTGGGGCTGTTCACCGCCGGGCTCCGGGGCAGCGGCCCGGAACACGGGTTCACCACGTCGCCCCGCCGGGCGCGCTGGGTTGCACCTCTGCAGTGGCGGCGCAGCGGTTATGCGCTCACCGGAACGGCGCTGCTTAGCCGTACCGGCCGGCTGTGGCGCAGCCTCACGGTGGTTCCGCACGAGCGCATCCAGTCCATGGCGCTGGAACAGGGCCCGCTGGCACGCCGCCTGCGGATCGCTGACCTGCGGCTGCACTCGACACCCGGTCCGGTTGCGCCGCGGATCAGGCAGCTGGACCAGGCTGTGCTGCTGGAACTCTTCACCGAACAATCCGTCCGGGCTGCGGACGCCCGCCGCCGGGACCGAACCGAACGCTGGCTGCACCGCGAAACCGCCACCGGCCCGGCGGTGCCCCAGGCAGCGCCGGAGCCAGCACAGGCTGCGGGTGCGGAACCGGAACGGAAGCCGCAGGCCGCCGGACCACAGATGGAGGAGAACTGGAATGAACACCGCTGATCAGCGCCGGCGCGGCCGGCTGGGAATCGGCGTCATCGGCGCAGGCAAGGTGGGAGCGGTCCTCGGTGCGGCCCTCCGCGCGGCCGAACACGCCGTCGTCGGCGTTTCGGCCGTATCCGAAGCCAGCCGGGAACGCGCGGAGAACCTGCTCCCCGGCGTTCCGGTGCTTGAAATCCCGGACATCATTGAGCGTTCCGAGCTGGTGCTGCTGGCAGTGCCCGACGACGCCCTGCCGCCGCTCGTGTCCGGACTGGCGGCAACGGGAGCCTGGCAGGCCGGGCAGCTCGTGGCGCACACCTCAGGCCGCTTCGGCACCGCTGTCCTGGAACCGGCACGGCAGGCAGGAGCGATTCCGCTGGCACTGCACCCGGCCATGACCTTCACCGGCCTCAGCCTGGACCTCACACGCCTGGCCGACTGCTCCTTCGGCGTCACGGCTCCCACCGCGGTGCTGCCGATCGCGCAGGCCCTGGTGGTTGAAATGGGTGCCGAACCCGTGGTTATCGATGAAGGCGACCGTGAGCTTTACCACGCCGCGCTTGCCCACGCCTCCAATCACCTGGTGACCATAGCGGCCCAGTCTTCTGAACTGCTGCAGGGCCTCGGCGTTGACCAGCCGGCCCGGCTGCTGGGCCCTTTGATGCGTGCCTCGCTCGAAAACGCGCTGGCCTCGGGCGAACACGCCCTGACCGGCCCCGTGGCCCGCGGAGACACAGGCACCGTTCAGGCCCACACCCGCGCCCTGGGACGCGACGCCGCACCGGATATGGCGCAGGCCTACCAGGCGCTCTCAGCGGCCACCGCCCGCCGTGCTGTTGAGCGCGGTCTGCTGACACCTGCGCAGGGGGAGAGAATTATTGAAGTACTTAATTCCAACCCCGAAGGACCCCGGTGAACCACCCCCGGTTGGCAACAACCCCCGCAGAACTCAGCAAAGCCGTCACGGAACTCCTGGAAGCCACCGGCAAGGACCGTCCGGCCCTCGGTCTGGTTCCCACCATGGGAGCCCTCCACTCAGGGCATGCAGCTCTCGCGCAGGCCGCGCGGGCTGGCAACGACGTAGTGGTTGCCAGCATCTTCGTGAACCCGCTGCAGTTCGACGATCCCGCAGACCTGGCCCGGTACCCGCGGACCCTGGACGCGGACCTTGACCTGCTGGGACAGGCCGGAGTGGACCTGGTGTTCGCGCCGAGCGAGGCAACCATGTACCCCGGCGGACTCCCGCTGGTCCGGGTCAGCTCCGGCGGCCTGGGAACCCGCTTCGAAGGCGCCTCCCGCCCGGGACACTTTGACGGCGTACTCACCGTGGTGGCCAAACTGTTCCACTGCGTCCAGCCGGCCGTGCCCGCCGAGTTCCGCGCCTACTTCGGGCAGAAGGACGCTCAGCAGGTGGCTTTGATCCGCCGCATGGCGGCGGACCTCAACTTCCCGGTCCAGATCTATCCGGTTCCCATCGTGCGGGCCGCTGACGGGCTCGCCGAGTCCAGCCGGAATGTCTTCCTCAGCGAAGCGGACCGGCGCAGCGCCCTGGTGCTTTCCCGTGCCCTGGGCCGGCTGCAGGAGAATGCCTCCAGCCGCCGTCCGCTGGACCTGCCGTCCGCCGCCGCACTCGTGTCGGCAACCCCCGGTGTTGAACTGGACTACTTCGAAGTTGTCGATCCGCTCACTCTTGAACCGGTCCCGGCAGGAGTGCAGGACGTTCTCTCCGGACCTGCCCTGGCACTGGTGGCCGCCCGGGTGGGCGGAATCCGGCTTATCGACAACGCTGAACTGCACGGCTGAGCTGCATGTCCTGGGCCGCTGCGGGACGGCACGCCGTCCGCGGCTTTGACGGGGCTGGGTAGACTTAAGAACCGTGACCTCCTCTAACGTCGTTCCCGAAGCAGCAGATTCCTCCGAGCAGATGCGCATCCGTGCGGAAAAGCGCGCCAAGCTGCTTGAGCGGGGGCAGGAAGCCTACCCCGTCGGCGTCGAGCGTACCCACTCGCTCCGCCAGGTCCGGGACAAGTTCGGCCACCTGCAGGCTGACGAGACCAGCGGTGAGACCGTGGGAGTCACCGGCCGCGTGGTGTTCATCCGCAACACCGGCAAGCTCTGCTTCGCCACCCTCCAGGAAGGGAACGGCACCCGCCTCCAGGCCATGCTGTCCCTGGCCTCCATCGGGGAGGAAGCACTCGCCGACTGGAAGGCCTCCGTGGACCTGGGGGACCACGTCTTCATCCGTGGCGAGGTCATCTCTTCACGCCGCGGGGAGCTCTCGGTCATGGCCGATTCCTGGTCGATGGCTTCGAAGGCACTGCGCCCGCTGCCGGTGCTGCACGCTGACCTGAATGAGGAAACCCGGGTCCGCCAGCGCTACGTGGACCTGATGGTCCGCGACGAGGCCCGGGACATGGTCTACAAGCGGGCCGCGATCATCCGCGCCGTCCGTGACACCCTGCACGGCCACGGCTACGTGGAAGTGGAGACTCCGATGCTCCAGCTGATCCACGGAGGCGCCGCTGCGCGTCCCTTCGAGACGCACCTGAACGCCTTCGACCAGCCGATGACCCTGCGCATCGCTACCGAGCTTTACCTCAAGCGCGCCGTCGTCGGCGGTATCGAGCGTGTTTACGAGCTGGGACGGATCTTCCGCAACGAAGGCGTTGATTCCACCCACAGCCCCGAATTCACCACCCTCGAATGCTACGAGGCGTACGCCGACCAGTACGTCATGGCGGACCGCATCAAGGAGATTATCCTCAACGCTGCGGACGCCGCGGGCAGCCGGCAGATCGAAACCCCGGCCGGCACCATTGACCTCGACGGCGAATGGCGCTGGCTTTCGGTGTACCCCGGCCTGTCCGAGGCAGTTGGCCAGGAAATCACTCCGGATACCGATGCCGAGACGCTGCGCGCGGTAGCGGAGAAGCACGGCGTGAAGGTGGATCCCAAGTGGGATGCGGAGAAGCTGGTCATTGAACTCTTCGGCGAAATCGTCGAACCGACGCTGCTGCAGCCCACGTTCGTGTGCGACTACCCGCCGTCGGCCCAGCCGCTGGCCCGCCCGCACCGGAAAGATCCCCGCCTGATTGAGGCCTGGGACCTGATTATCGGAGGAATGGAGCGCGGCACGGCATTCTCCGAGCT
This sequence comes from Arthrobacter sp. IK3, assembly GCF_051337705.1. Classification (NCBI taxonomy): domain Bacteria; kingdom Bacillati; phylum Actinomycetota; class Actinomycetes; order Micrococcales; family Micrococcaceae; genus Arthrobacter; species Arthrobacter sp. IK3. Next base: position 214,398 of record NZ_JBPPSW010000002.1, read on the forward strand.
CATTGACCCGGTTATCCAGCGGGAGCGGCTGACCGAGCAGTCACGCAAGGCTGCTGCCGGTGATGACGAAGCCATGGCACTGGATGAAGACTTCCTCCGGGCCCTGGAGTACGGTGCGCCGCCCATGGGCGGCATTGGCCTGGGTATCGACCGTCTGGTGATGCTTTTCACGAACGCCGGAATCAGGGAAACAATTCTGTTCCCCCTCCTAAAGCCTGAAATGGGTTAGAACATGGAATATGTGGAAGTACTCCTGCCCTCAATATGTGTCGCTGCTCTCTTTTATTTCGTGATGAAGGCAGTGTTGAACGCGGACCGGTCCGAGCGAAAAGCCCTTGCTGAGGCAGAACGCGAAGCCGATCAGAATGTTCAGCCGGAAACCGGAGCCAAAATAGACCCTGCCGGTCCGGCGGATAAAGAATAACTAAAGAAAACGCCCTCCTGCTTTGACGGGAGATTACCAATTGCGCCATACTCGAAGTGGTCTCGAAATAAACAGCATTCCGCCACTTCATGCATAGGAGCCCCGTCATGGCGCAAAAGGTAAAAATTATTCTGGTAGACGACCTCGACGGCGGAAGTGCCGATGAAACCGTGCGTTTTGGGCTGGATGGGTCACAGTACGAGATCGACCTCTCCAATGACAATGCGAAGAACCTGCGTGCGGCGCTTAAGCAGTATGTTGATGCCGGCCGCAAGACCGGAGGACGCACCGGCCGCCCCCGCGGCACGGGTACTTCCCGCAGCAATGAAGCAGCACAGATCCGTGAATGGGCACGCAGCAACGGCTACACCGTTTCCGAGCGCGGCCGCGTGAACAGCGAGATCATCGAGGCCTACCGCGCCGCCCAGGGCTAATACGCCCCCGGAGGTCACGCCCATGGCGAACACGCCCCTTAAGCGGCAGTAACCGCCGTAGCATCGAATTACGCGTTAGCTAGGAGTGTGCCTCATGTTTGAAAGATTTACCGACCGTGCCCGTCGCGTTGTCGTGCTTGCCCAAGAAGAGGCACGCATGCTCAACCACAACTACATCGGCACCGAGCACATCCTGCTTGGGCTCATTCATGAGGGTGAAGGCGTTGCCGCTAAGGCCCTTGAATCCCTAAGCATTTCCCTGGGTGCCGTCCGCGAACAGGTGCAGGAGATCATCGGCCAGGGCCAGCAGGCCCCGTCCGGCCACATCCCCTTTACCCCGCGGGCCAAGAAGGTACTTGAGCTCTCACTGCGCGAAGCGCTGCAGCTGGGGCACAACTACATCGGAACCGAGCACATCCTGCTGGGCCTCATCCGTGAAGGTGAGGGCGTTGCAGCCCAGGTCCTCGTCAAGCTCGGCGCAGACCTGAACCGTGTCCGCCAGCAGGTCATCCAGCTGCTCTCCGGCTACCAGGGCAAGGAGCCCGTCTCCGCCGGTGGCCAGCAGCAGGAAGGCCAGCCCGCAGGATCGGTCGTTCTGGACCAGTTCGGCCGCAACCTCACACAGGCAGCGCGTGAAGGCAAGCTTGATCCGGTCATCGGCCGTGAACACGAGATGGAACGGGTCATGCAGGTGCTGTCCCGCCGCACCAAGAACAACCCCGTCCTGATTGGCGAGCCCGGCGTCGGCAAGACCGCCGTCGTCGAAGGCCTTGCCCAGGCGATTGTCCGCGGCGATGTCCCTGAGACCATCAAGGACAAGCAGCTTTACACCCTTGACCTCGGCTCGCTCGTGGCCGGTTCGCGTTACCGCGGTGACTTTGAGGAACGCCTCAAGAAGGTCCTGAAGGAAATCCGCACCCGCGGCGACATCATCCTCTTCATTGACGAGATCCACACCCTTGTGGGCGCCGGTGCCGCTGAAGGCGCCATCGACGCAGCGTCCATCCTGAAGCCGATGCTGGCCCGCGGTGAACTGCAGACCATCGGTGCCACCACGCTGGACGAGTACCGCAAGCACATTGAGAAGGACGCAGCGCTTGAGCGCCGCTTCCAGCCGATCCAGGTCAACGAACCTTCCGTTGCCCACGCGATCGAAATCCTCAAGGGCCTGCGGGACCGCTACGAAGCACACCACCGCGTGTCCATCACGGACGCCGCGCTGGCTTCGGCAGCAACCCTCGCCGAGCGCTACATCAGCGACCGTTTCCTGCCGGACAAGGCAATCGACCTGATCGATGAGGCCGGTGCCCGCCTGCGTATCCGCCGAATGACAGCTCCGCCGGAGCTGAAGGAAATCGACGAGCGCATCTCCGCCCTGAAGATGGAGAAGGAATCCGCGATTGACGCGCAGGACTTCGAAGGTGCTGCCTCCCTGCGGGACAAGGAGCAGAAGCTCCAGGACCAGCGTGCGGAGAAGGAGCGCCAGTGGAAGTCCGGCGGCCTGGATGACATTGCCGAGGTGGACGAGGAACTGATTGCTGAAGTCCTCGCCAACTCCACCGGCATCCCCGTGGTGAAGCTGAACGAGGAAGAGTCCACGCGGCTGCTCAAGATGGAAGATGAACTGCACAAGCGGGTCATCGGCCAGGACGAGGCCATCAAGTCGATCTCGCAGGCCATGCGCCGTACGCGTGCCGGCCTGAAGGATCCCAAGCGTCCGGGCGGTTCCTTCATCTTCGCCGGTCCCACCGGTGTTGGTAAGACTGAGCTGGCCAAGGCACTGGCAGAGTTCCTCTTCGGTGACGAAGAAGCCCTGATCACCCTGGACATGTCCGAGTACTCCGAGAAGCACACGGTCTCACGGCTGTTTGGTGCCCCTCCCGGATACGTGGGCTACGAAGAAGGCGGGCAGCTGACCGAGAAGGTCCGCCGCCGCCCGTTCTCCGTGGTTCTGTTCGACGAAGTTGAGAAGGCCCACGCGGACCTGTTCAACTCCCTGCTGCAGATCCTCGAAGACGGCCGCCTGACCGACTCCCAGGGCCGGGTGGTGGACTTCAAGAACACCATCATCATCATGACGACCAACCTTGGCACCAAGGACATCTCCAAGGGCGTCATGACCGGCTTCCAGTCCGGTACGGACACCAAGACCGGCTACGACCGGATGCGGGCACGGGTCACGGAGGAGCTGCGCCAGCACTTCCGCCCCGAGTTCCTCAACCGTGTCGATGACACCGTGGTGTTCCCGCAGCTGACCCAGGAAGAGATCGTCCAGATTGTGGATCTGTTCCTGGAGCGCCTCGGCAAGCGCCTTGCGGAGAAGGGTATGAGCATCGAGCTCACCCCCGCTGCCAAGGTGCTGCTGGCTACCCGCGGATACGACCCCGCCATGGGCGCCCGGCCGCTGCGCCGCACCATGCAGCGCGAGATCGAGGACCAGCTTTCCGAGAAGATCCTCTTCGGGGACCTCAAGCCCGGGGAAACGGTCTCGGTGGACGTAGAAGGCGAGGGTGACGACGCAAAGTTCACCTTCACCGGACACGGCGCCCCGCGTGCCATCGAAGAAGCCCCGTCGGCCATCGAAGCCGGTGTAGGCGACGGACAGTAGACAGCAATAGCGGTGCAGCAATGCACTGAATAGAGGGAGCCTCCGGGAAACCGGGGGCTCCCTTTGCGTTTGCGGTTCATTTCATTCAGTTCCGCCGAAGACAGGCAGAACCACCAAAAGTCCTAGACTGAACCAATGACTGCAACCGCACAGAAGGCAACGTTCACCATCCGCCGGGCCCGCACCTCCGATGTCCGCCACATCCGGGACCTGGTGGCCCCGCTGGCCGAGGAGCGTGTCCTGGTGGCAAAGGAGACCGTCGCCTATTACGAGGGCCTGCAGGAATTCAGGATTGCCGAGGACGCCGATGGCAGGGTTATTGGCTGCGGGGCCCTCCACGTCATGTGGGAAGACCTCGCGGAGGTCCGCACCCTGGCTGCCCACCCGGACTGGAAAGGCCGCGGCGTCGGACACGCCCTCCTGGACCAGCTGCTTGCGGATGCCGCCGAAATTGGTGTCTCCCGCGTCTTTTGCCTGACCTTCGAGGTCGATTTCTTTAAGCGCCACGGATTCACCGTCATGGAAAGCCAGAGCGCAGTGGACCCGGAGGTCTACTCGGAACTCCTGCGTTCACATGATGAAGGGGTTGCCGAATTCCTTGACCTTGCCCGGGTAAAACCGAACACGCTGGGCAATACCCGCATGATCCGGGATGTTCGCGCATAGGTGAATTTTCAGCCCTACTGGAGAACGGCACCTGAAAACGGTACAGTAAGGGTACTTAGCATCAAGAAATGCCGGACGGGTTATCCAACAGGCGGAACGCTTATTTGGGTGGCTCCCCGGCCGATCAGAAAGCGGGTGCCGGATATGGGTGCAGACGACAAGATGCAGAACAAGGGCGAAGAGCTCGGCGGCAAGATCAAGGAAGGCGTCGGCAAGGTCACCGGCGACCACAGCATGGAAGCTGACGGCCAGGGCGACCAGGCAAAGGCCAACATGAAGCAGGCCGGCGAGCACGTCAAGGACGCTTTCAAGGGTAAGTAAATCCACGCCGGGCCGCTGAGGCCCGAAGGACACCCGGACTCCCGGGCCGCTGTTGTCACTGCTGGCCGGGGAACCACTGAAGGAAGGGCCAATCCGGCCCTTCCTTCAGTGCGTTAAGGGCACGCTTCAAGCCTGTGCAGGCCCACCCCGGCAGGGGTAGGGTTGGCTCACTCAGGAGAGCGGGCGACGGGGCCCGTTCCAGCGCAGTGGAGCCTCCGGGCAAAGGAGCGTCAGGCATGAAAAAACTCATCAATGATCCGCGCGCCGTGGTGGCCGAATCCCTGGAAGGATTCGGCATGGCCCACCACGATCTGGTCAAGGTCCACGCGGACCCCGCATACGTGACCCGCCGGGATGCCCCGGTTTCAGGGAAAGTGTCCCTGGTGTCCGGCGGCGGAAGCGGACACGAGCCGCTGCACTCCGGGTACGTGGGACGCGGAATGCTGGACGCTGCCGTGCCCGGCGCGGTCTTCACCTCACCGACTCCGGACCAGATCCTCCCGGCCATTACCAACACGGATTCGGGCGCCGGGGTCCTGCTGATCGTGAAGAACTACACCGGGGACATCCTGAACTTCGAAACGGCGGCGGAGCTTGCCCAGGCCGAGGGGATCGACGTGAAGTCGGTGGTGGTGAATGACGACGTCGCAGTGGAAGACTCGCTGTACACCGCCGGGCGGCGCGGCGTGGGCGGAACCGTGCTGGTGGAACGCATTGCCGGCGCCGCGGCCGAGCGGGGGGATTCTCTCGACGCCGTGACCAGCCTGGCTGAACGGGTCAACACCGGCGTTCGGTCCATGGGAGTAGCCCTGAGCGCCTGCACGGTTCCGCATGCCGGAGAGCCGAGCTTCGACCTCGCCGAGAACGAGATTGAGCTGGGTGTGGGAATTCACGGCGAACCCGGCCGGCGCCGCATGCCCATGGCTCCGGCTGACGCCATTACGGACCAGCTCCTTGAACCCATCCTCTCCGACCTCGGTGCCGGCAGCGGAGAGCGGGTGCTCCTGTTCGTCAACGGCATGGGCGGCACGCCCCTCAGCGAGCTCTACATCGTCTACCGGCATGCAGCCAAGCTGCTGGCTGACCGGGGGCTGCACGTTGAGCGCTCCCTCGTGGGCAACTACATCACCGCCCTGGAAATGCAGGGCGCCTCCATCACGGTGCTCAAACTCGATGACGAAATGATCAATTTGTGGGATTCGCCGGTTCATACCGCGGCCCTGCGGTGGGGAGCCTAGGCATGGAATTGAACGCACAGTGGGCAGATCAGTGGATGCGGGATGCCGCAGCGTCGATGGATGAGAACCGGCAGCGCCTGATTGACCTGGACCGGGCCATAGGCGACGCGGACCATGGCGAGAACATGGACCGGGGATTCACCGCCATCGTTGAAAAGCTGGACGCCGACGGAACTCCGGGCACACCGGCGGACGTGTTCAAGCTCGCCGCCATGACCCTGATGTCAAAGGTCGGAGGAGCCGCAGGCCCGCTTTACGGCACCGCCTTCCTGCGTGGTTCCGCCGCAGTCTCCGGCAAGGAGGTCCTGGACGCCGGAGACATCGTTGCCTTCCTGGCTGCGGCACGGGACGGCATAGTCAGCCGCGGCAAGGCCGAGCCTGGAGACAAGACCATGGTTGACGCCTTCACCCCGGCCGTGGAGGCAGCCGAAACAGCCGCCGGAGCAGGGTCCGACGCCGCTGCGACGCTCTCTGCGGCAGCCAATGCAGCCGAGGGAGGCCTCGCCGGAACGGAGCCGCTGGTGGCGCGCAAGGGCCGGGCCAGCTACCTCGGCGAACGCAGCGCCGGGCACCTGGATCCGGGGGCGGCGTCGACAACCTTGATCCTGCAGGCAGCTGCCCGCGCGGCCTCGGAGCAGGCATGAAGGTAGGGCTGGTCATCGTCTCCCACAGCGCCAAGCTTGCGGAAGGGCTCGCCGAACTGGCCGGACAAATGGCTCCCGACGTTGCGATCATCACTGCCGGAGGCACTGACGACGGCGGGATTGGCACCAGCTTGGAGAAGGTCCAGGCTGGAATCGCCCAGGCCGACGGCGGTGCCGGAGCGGCGATCCTGGCGGACCTGGGGTCAGCGGTGATGACCGCGGAAATGGCGCTTGAATTCCTGGATCCAGGCCAGCGGGAGAAGGTGAGGCTCGCAGACGCACCGCTGGTGGAGGGTGCCGTTGCCGCAGCCGTCGCTGCCCAGACGGATCAGGACCTGGCGGCCGTGATCCGCGACGCTGAGGCCGTAACGGCCACCCTGGGTGCCGGCAGGACGGCACCCGCCCCGGCAGGGGGTGGGTCGGTGCCTGCGCCTACGGACACCCTTGATGACATAGACCAGGATGACGACGGCGTGCACGAGGCTTCCTGGGAGCTCGTCAACCCGATGGGCCTGCACGCCCGTCCGGCAGCCGCCGTCGCGCAGGCCATGGCGGACCTGGACGCGGACATCACCATCAACGGGGTGGACGGTAAGTCCGTCATGATGCTCATGACGCTGGGCCTGAAAGCCGGCGATACGCTGACCGTTTCCGCCCATGGGCCGGACGCGGCACGGGCCGTGGAGATGCTGGGTCTGGAAGTACGCAACGGGTTCGGGGAGATCTAGCGGGCGCCCGGGCAAGCCTCAGGCAGGCAGGCGCACACCTGAATCTGTGGCCTCGGCCAAGCCGTCGCGGAGCAGTCCCTGAAGCGCGCGTTCGAGCTGCTCCTGTGAGGCGGACAGGGCGTGCAGTGCAGCCAGCGGCGCCAGTTCGGCACCGGCCTCAGGTGCCACCAGGTCCACCGGGCCGGTCAGCAGCAGTTCACGCAGCACCGGCCCGTCCGCCTGGCGCAGCACGGCCATCATGGCTCCGCGGACCTGCCGGTCGGTGCCGTGCCATGCCTGCCCCTTGGGGACGTAGTGCGGCTCAGGACGGCCGGCCCGGACCCACGCGCAGTCATCCAGGACCGGACATTCGCCGCAGCGGGGGGAACGTGCCGTGCAGACGAGCGCTCCGAGTTCCATGACCGAGGCGTTCCACGCCACGGACTCGGCGTCGTCCCGGGGCAGGAGGGCAACAGCATGCTTCTTCTCCGCGGCGGTCAGCGACTGGGAGGGCAGTGCGTCCCCGGTCACCAGCCGGGCATGGACCCGGCGGATGTTGGTGTCCACCACGGTCTCGCGGCGTCCAAAGGCGAAGGACGCTACCGCAGCAGCCGTATAGTCACCTACTCCCGGCAGCTCGAGCAGGGCGGCGTGCGTGTCCGGCACTTTCCCGCCGTGGCTGGCCGCGATCTCTCCTGCCGCAGCGTGCAGCCGCAGTGCCCGGCGGGGATAGCCCAGGCGGCCCCAGGCCCGGACTGCTTCACCGCTCGGCTCGGCGGCCAGGCTGGCGGGCTCCGGCCAGCGTTGCATCCACTCCTGCCAGACCGGAAGGACCCGAACCACCGGAGTCTGCTGCAGCATCACTTCACTCACCAGGACGCCCCAGGGTGAACAGTCCGAATGCCGCCAGGGAAGGTCACGGGCGTGCTCCGAGAACCAGGAAATGATGCGTGCGTGCAGCGTCCGCGTGTGCTCCGGTTCCATGCATCTCCCTCGGTAATGACCAGCAATACTCTACTGACCGGCGTGGTGTGCGCCGTAATCCGGGGCAGGGTTCATAGCCTTAACCCATGGCGGCAAACGGACCCCGGAGCAGTGCGGGGCAAAAAACCAGCGGTGTCTCCGGCCGGGGGCCGGGCAGCCCCCGGAAGCCGAGCCAAGCCGTCTACCGCCGCCGCAGGATTGTCCTGGCCCTGCTGGTACTGGCAGTACTGGGTGCCCTGGCCTGGGCGGGAGTGGTCGTTGCCGCAACGCTCTCCGGCGGCAAGGAGGACGCGACTGCCTCCGAACCCTTCCAGACCGCACCGGACAGCACTCCCGGTCCGTCCGCGGAAGCTGAAGGGACGCCCGGCAGCTCACCCAAAGCAACAGGCGAAGCCAAACCGGCGGACGAGGGCATCTGCCCGCCGTCGGCTGTGAAGGTGGAGGCTGCCACGGATGCCGCAGCCTACGCCGCAGGATCCAATCCACTGCTGACCCTCGCAGTGACCAACACCGGCACCGAGCCGTGCAAGATCAACGTTGGCACCACGCAGATGGAATTCATCGTCACCTCAGGATCGGATCGGATCTTCTCTTCAGCGGACTGCCAGGACGGAGCGGAGGACCTGCTCAAGGAGTTCGAGCCGGGAGCAACCGAGAAGGCGAACTTCACCTGGGAACGGCTCCGCTCCGCACCCGGCTGCGCGGCGGTGGCCAGCAACCCCAACCCAGGCTGGTACGTCTATACGGCGAGGCTGGGCGAGGCTACCAGCGAAAAGGCTGTCTTCCAGCTGGATTAGCCGCCAGCGGGCTACATAAACCGGTCGAGCAGGCTGGTCTCGGCGATCCGGGAGAGGCCTTCACGAACGGTGCGGGCACGCTGTTCGCCGATTCCGTCCACCTGCATCAGGTCTTCGATGTTCGCGGCCATGAGGTTCTGCAGCCCGCCGAAGTGGTCCACAAGGCGGTTGGAGACGGCCGGAGGGACGCTCTTGATGTTGCTCAGCAGGCGGTATCCGCGCGGCTGGACCACGGCTTCGAGGGAATCCTGCCCGGGCTGGAAGCCAACCACGGCGGCGATCTTGCCCAGGTCCACCATGTCGGAGGAGCTCAGGCCCTGCAGGGTAGCGATCTGTTCGTCCACGTTGCCCGGGGTTCCGCCGATGTCCGCGTAGTCCCGCACGATCATTTCGCTGCCCGGACCGAGACCGGTGGTCAGCTCCTCCAGCTGGAGGGACAGAAGCCGGCCGTCGACGCCGAGTTCCAGGACGTACTGTGCGATTTCCTCGGAGATGCGGCGCACCATTTCCTGGCGCTGGAGGGTGACAGCTACGTCGCGGACGGTGACCATGGCTTCGATTTCCAGGGCGGAGAGCGAATTGGTGACCTGGTCCAGCCGGGTGCGGTACCGCTCCAGCGTGGCGAGAGCCTGGTTGGCGCGGGCCAGCACCGGCTCGGATCCCTCCAGGACATGGCGGAGGCCACCGACGTAAAGCTGGATGATTTGCATGGACTGGCTCACGGAGATCACCGGGAAGCCGGTCTGGATGGCCACCCGCTCAGCGGTCCGGTGGCGTGTGCCTGATTCGTGCGTCTCGATGGTGTGGTCAGGGACCAGCTGGACGGCAGCGCGGAGAATGTTGGCGCCGTCCTTGTCGCAGACGATCGCACCGTCCATCTTGGCCAGTTCGCGCAGGCGGGTGGAGGAGAACTCAATGCCGATGTCGAACCCGCCGGAGCAGATCGAATCAACTGTGCGGTCGAACCCCAGGACAATAAGTGCGCCCGTGCGGCCGCGGAGGATACGCTCCAAACCGTCGCGCAGCGCAGTTCCCGGAGCAACCCTTGCAAGGGTTGCCTTAAGCGCGTCCTCGGGGGTGCGAGGCATGGTCACTTCCTTCCGGCCACTCCGGCCCACGGGGCGTTCTGGGCGTGGATTTGCGCAGACACTTCCCCATAGTAGTGGGCAATCCATACCCATCTGCCACTTCAGTTCCCGGAGTATGACAGCCCCAATGACATAACCGGAGCGGGACGCGCCCTAGAACAGGAGCTCGAGGGCCTCGGAAAGGGTGGAGACTTCCCGGACCTTGAACCCGGGCGGCACCTGGCCGGGACCGTTCGGGGACGCAGGCACCACAGCGTGGCTGAATCCCAGGCGCTCAGCTTCCTGGACCCGGCGGGCAATTCCGGGGATGGGACGCACCTCTCCAGCCAGGCCCACCTCGCCAAAGGCGATCAGGCGTGCAGGCAGGGGCTTGTTCATTTTGGCGGATGCGACCGCCAGGGCTACGGCAAGGTCCGTGGCGGGTTCGGTGAGCTTCACGCCGCCCACTGTTGCCACATAGCTGTCATCCTTGGCGAGGTTCATGGAGGCCCGCTGCTGCAGGACCGCCAGCAGCATTGCCACCCTGGACGAATCGAGTCCGCTGGTGGCGCGCCGTGCCTGTGCGTTGCCGGTCTCCGCCAGCAGGGCCTGGACCTCCGCCACCAGGGGGCGCCGCCCTTCCAGCGTCACGGTAATGCAGGTGCCGGAGACCGGTTCCTTGGTCCGGGAGACAAACAGGCCGGACGGATCAGCCAGGCCTTCGATGCCGTCCTCGGTGAGGTCGAAGCAGCCAACCTCGTCAGTGGGTCCGTAGCGGTTCTTCACCGCGCGGACCAGCCGCAGCCTGGAGTGCCTGTCCCCGTCGAACTGGCAGACAACGTCCACCAGGTGTTCCAGCAGCCGCGGGCCGGCGATTGAACCGTCCTTGGTCACATGCCCCACAAGCAGGGTTGTCATGTTACGTGTCTTGGCGGCGTTGATGAGCGACGCCGCGACTTCCCGAACCTGGCTGACGCCGCCGGCGCTCCCGTCCACAGCGGTGCTGCTGAGGGTCTGCACCGAGTCCACGATCAGCAGGGCGGGCTTCACCTGTTCCACCTGGCCGAGCGCCTGGCCCAGATCGGTTTCGGCACTGAGGTAGAGGCTGGAGGAGACGGCGCCGATGCGTTCCGCACGCAGCTTGACCTGGGCGGTGGATTCCTCGCCCGTCACGTACAGCACGTCCCGGCCCTGCCCGGCAACGCGGGCGGCGACGTCGAGCAGGAGGGTGGATTTGCCCACGCCCGGTTCGCCGGCCAGCAGGATCACGGCGCCGGGGACCAGCCCGCCGCCCAGGACCCGGTCCAGCTCCCCCACGCCGGTGGGCTGGTAAGCGGCAGTTGTGGCATCGACGTCGGCGATCAGCTGCGCAGGACGTGCCACCACTGAAGCCGGGGTAGTGCGGGCCAGGACCTCTCCGGCCTCCTCGACGGTGCCCCAGGCCTGGCACTCGCCGCAGCGGCCAACCCACTTGACGGCAGTCCACCCGCACTCAGTGCAGCGGTAGTTGGCGGTTTTCGCCCGGGAAGTCTTTGTTGCCATGCCAACAGGCTATCTGCCGGCACTGACATCCCCGTTCGGTTCCGGTGCCGGTGGCTAGACCTCGGAAAGGTAGCTGACCGCTTCCTCGTGGGTGAGCCCGGTAGCCTCCAGCAGGTCCACTACCAGCGGCCTAAAGAGCATCACGAGGGCATCCCCGTAGAGGTCCGTGACGTCCAGTGCCGCCGGATGCAGCCGGGAAGCGACGGCGGCCAGCTCGTTCCGGGCCTGGCGCAGGTGGCGCTCGCGGGTTGGCTGGGATTCACCGCCGCCCAGCGCGCGGGCCAGGATGTCCACGGCGTCGGCGGTGTCATTGATGACTTCGGAGACCTTGTCCACCGCGGTGTCGGAGAGTGAGGCGTGGTTGATGACCGAGGTGGTCCGGCGGGCAAACACGCGGCTGTTGCGAACCGCCAGGTCCAGGTAGCCCACGGAGCCGCGCAGGTCTCCGAGCTCGGCCAGGTGCCTGCGGTAGGCCGGCGAGATGCGGGCGATCTCCCGCGCATCCCGGATGCTGCGGGCGAGCATGTCCAGCTGCGGCTGGGTGTTGCGGGCCCGAACCAGCGCGTGCCAGGCCAGGGTCGAATCGCTGCGGGCCAGTGAATCGGCGACCTGGCGCAGCACGGCGGAGAGCTCGCTGAGCAGCTCCCGGATGTTGGACTTCGGCTCGCGGCGCGGATCCCGCGGAGCCAGCATGGTCACCACCAGGGCGAAGACACCGCCCACAATCGCGTCCACGCTGCGGGTGAAGACTCCGCCGTCGGGGGCCGGGAGCAGCACCACCAGCAGGGACTGGAGGCCAAGCTGCGTGGTGAAGATAACGCCCCGGTCCAGGAAGCGGGCCAGCATCAGCGAGGCGAAGAGCACGACGGCGGCCTGCCACAGGCCGTTGCCCAGGACATGCAGCAGCAGTTCACCGATGGTGATGCCCAGCGTGCAGCCGATTCCCACTTCAAGGACACGGCGGGTGCGCGGTTCGCGGGAGAAGCCAAGGGAGATGAGCGCTGCCGTGGCGGCGAAGAGCGGACCCTGGTGTCCCAGCACGTATTCCGCGAAGGCGTAGGCGCCCACGGCACAGATGGTCATTTGCAGGGCGGGGTACACAGACGCGCCGCTGCGCTTGAGCCCGATCCGGAACCTGTTGCGCAGGAACCTGCTCGAGGCGCTGAGACGGTCGCGGGCTGGCATGGGAACAGTCTAGGACGGCGGGCGTCTGGGAAGAGAAGGCACGGAGTCTGTGACGTGTCCCGGAACTATTCCAGTTCTGCTTGGCAGCAGTTCACTTTTTGTTCACCTTGGCAGGCCACTGTGTTTTTCGGGACGCAGAAAAACGTTCCAGCGAAAAGTCTCCCGGCGTTGACGCGCCGGTATACCACCCTTGAAAGGGACCACGACTGTGAAGGTATTCCGCATTGGCCGCACGGCGGCCGTCCTCTCGGTTGCAGCGCTTGCCCTGGCAGCCTGCGGCAGTGACAACGCCACGAACGCAGCAGCCGATACCGAGTCTTCGGACTCCGCCCTGACCGGAACGCTTTCCGGTGCAGGAGCAAGCTCGCAGGCCTCCGCAATGGACGCCTGGATTGCAGGGTTCGCCAAGGCCAACCCGAACGCATCCATCCAGTACTCCCCGGACGGTTCCGGTGCCGGACGCGAGGCACTGCTCGCAGGCGGCGTCCAGTTCGCCGGGTCCGACGCCTACCTGAAGGATGAGGAAGTCGAAGCTTCCCTTGGGACCTGCGGTCCGGACGGTGCACTGCATGTCCCCGCGTACATCTCGCCGATCGCCATCGCCTTCAATCTCGACGGGGTGGACGAGCTGAACCTCGACGCCGACACGATCGCCGGCATCTTCCGCGGCGAGATCAGCACCTGGAACGACCCGGCTATTGCCTCCCAGAACGAGGGCACCGAGCTGCCGGCCACGGCCATCACCGTGGTCCACCGTTCGGACGAGTCCGGCACCACCGAGAACTTCACCGAATACCTCGCCGCCGCGGCACCGGATGTCTGGACCACCGAGGCCAGCGGTGAATGGCCGGCCGAACTCGACGGCCAGGAGAACGCGCAGGGAACCTCCGGCGTCGTCTCCGCAGCCAGCTCGACCGACGGTGCGATCACCTACGCAGACGCGTCTGCCGTCGGCTCCATGGGCACCGTGGCAGTGAAGGTGGGGGACGAGTACGTGGCCTACACCGCCGACGCCGCTGCCAAGGCAGTCGAGGCGTCCACCCCGGTCAAGGGCGAGGGACGTCCGGAACTGGACATGGCCATGGAACTGGCCCGCGATACCACCGAATCCGGGGCCTACCCTGTGGTGTTGGTCTCCTACCACCTCTACTGCACCACCTACGACAGCCAGGAGACCGTTGACCTGATCAAGGCCTTCGGTTCCTACGTGGTCAGCGAAGAGGGCCAGGCCGCCGCCAGCGAAGCTGCAGGTAATGCGCCGATGTCCGCCGCGCTGCAGGAGCAGGCAGCCAAGGCGATCGAATCCATCAAGGCCGCTTCCTAGCTGGAGGCAAGCCGGCAGATGCCCCCGCACGGCGCCACAAGCGCGGTGCGGGGGCATTTGCCGGGCCGGGGGCCAGCTTGAATCTGGCCCGGGATCAGTGAAAACTGGCGAGTGCGGTGTCTTGTCCACATTCAGCAAGTTGCCAACAAAGTTCGAAGGGTTGTGCAGTGTCAAGCAAGTCAATACAGGGCACCGGCGGTGCCGGGCGCGCGGGGGACAAAGTCTTCTCCGGCATCACACTGCTGGCGGGCTGTCTGATCCTTACCGTCCTCTTTGCGGTAGCCGCGTTCCTGCTCTGGCAGGCACTTCCCACCTTCACCGCTTCTTCGGATGACATTTCCGGCGGCTCGGGCTTCCTCGCCTACATCTTCCCGCTGGTTATCGGCACGGTTATCGCCGCTGCCATCGCACTGCTGATCGCCACTCCGGTTGGCATCGCCGTCGCACTCTTCATCTCCCACTACGCGCCCCGGCGGCTTGCCCAGGGCCTGGGCTACGTCGTGGACCTGCTGGCTGCCATCCCCTCCGTCGTCTACGGCGCCTGGGGCATGACCGTCCTGGCGCCGGCCCTGGTGGGCCCGTACAACTGGCTGGCCGATAACGCCGGCTGGTTCCCGCTCTTCGCCGGGCCGGCCAGCCAGACCGGCAAGACCATGCTCACAGCCGGAATCGTGCTTTCCGTGATGGTGCTGCCCATCATCACCTCGCTGAGCCGCGAAATCTTCCTCCAGACGCCGAAGCTGCATGAGGAGGCCGCCCTGGCCATGGGCGCTACCCGCTGGGAAATGATCCGCATGGCGGTCTTCCCGTTCGCCCGGCCCGGCATCATCAGCGCCGTCATGCTGGGCCTGGGCCGCGCCCTCGGCGAGACCATGGCCGTTGCCCTGGTGCTCTCCTCCGGCGGCCTGATCGCCAGCCTCATCCGCCCCGGCAACCAGACCATTGCCGCGGAGATCGCCCTGAACTTCCCCGAGGCCTACGGCCTGCGCCTCTCTGAGCTGATTGCCGCCGGCCTGGTGCTGTTCGTGATCACCCTGATCGTGAACGTCATTGCCCGCTGGATCATCAGCCGCCACAAAGAATTCTCGGGAGCCAACTGATGATTGACACCACGCTGACCCGCTCCGCGTCCCTGACCAAGAACCAGCTCCCGGGCTGGGCCCTGTGGGCCACGTTCGCCGCGTCGATCGTCCTCGGTGCCGCATTCTCTGCGCTGCTGGGATTCAGCATCGCCACGTTCGCCATCTTCGCCGCCGTGCTCTTCGTGGCCGGCAGCACCATCGCCACCCGCGTCGTCGAAGGCAGCCGGCGGGCCGCGGACCGCTTCGCCACCAACCTCATCTACGGGGCGTTCATCCTGGCGCTGGTTCCCCTCATCTCGGTGATCTTCACCGTCCTGGTGCGCGGCATCCCGGGCCTGAGCATGGACTTCCTGTTCACCTCCATGGGCGGCATGACCGGCACCGTGGACAACGAGACAGTAGCCAGCGGCGGGCCGGTCCTCGGCGGCGCCTACCACGCCATTATGGGCACCCTGCTGATCACCCTCTGGGCCACGATCATCTCCGTGCCCATCGGCCTGCTCACCGCCGTCTACCTGGTGGAATACAGCAAGGGCGGGCCCCTGGCCCGGGCCATCACGTTCTTCGTGGACGTCATGACCGGCATCCCCTCCATCGTTGCCGGCCTCTTCGCCGCCGCGTTCTTCGGCCTGGTCTTCGGGCCGGGCACGCGCACCGGGTTCGTCGCCGCCGTCGCGCTCTCCGTCCTGATGATCCCCGTGGTGGTGCGTTCCACCGAGGAGATGCTCAAGATCGTTCCCAATGAGCTGCGCGAAGCCTCCTACGCCCTGGGCGTCCGGAAATGGCGGACCATCCTGAAGGTCGTGGTGCCCACGGCCATCTCCGGCATCGCCTCCGGCGTCACGCTCGCCATTGCGCGCGTGATCGGCGAAACCGCGCCGCTGCTGGTGACCGCAGGATTCGTGAACACCATCAACCTGAACGTCTTTGCCGGCTGGATGGCGTCCCTGCCCACCTTCATTTACCGGCAGCTGATGAGCCCCACCTCGCCCACCAACACTGACCCGAGTACCCAGCGCGCCTGGGCCGCGGCGCTGCTGCTGATCCTCATGGTGATGCTGCTGAACCTCGGCGCCCGCCTGGTTGCCCGCATCTTCGCGCCCAAGACCGGCCGCTGACCCCAGACCCCTCACCGCTCCGGCGGCACGGGAGGACCCGGACGGGAACTCCCCAGGAACAGAACAGAAGGAACTACATGTCCAAGCGAATCGACGTCAAGGACCTCAACGTCTACTACGGCGACTTCCTGGCGGTCGAAGACGTCAGCATCAAGATCGATGCCCGTTCCGTCACCGCGTTCATTGGCCCCTCCGGCTGCGGCAAGTCCACCTTCCTGCGCACCCTGAACCGCATGCATGAGGTGCTCCCGGGCGCACGGGTGGAGGGCGAAGTGCTGCTGGACGGCGAGAACCTGTACGGCCCCGGCGTGGACCCGGTGACGGTCCGCAGCCACATCGGCATGGTCTTCCAGCGCCCCAACCCGTTCCCCACCATGTCCATCCGGGACAACGTGCTGGCCGGCGTGAAGCTGAACAACAAGCGGATTTCCCGCTCTGACGCTGATGACCTGGTGGAGAAGTCCCTGACCGGTGCCAACCTGTGGCGCGAGGTCAAGGACCGGCTGGATAAGCCCGGTTCCGGCCTTTCCGGCGGCCAGCAGCAGCGCCTGTGCATTGCCCGCGCCATCGCGGTGTCTCCCGAAGTGATCCTCATGGATGAGCCCTGCTCCGCCCTGGATCCGATCTCCACGCTGGCCATCGAAGACCTGATCGAGGAGCTCAAGAGTGACTACACGGTGGTGATCGTTACGCACAACATGCAGCAGGCCGCCCGGGTCTCGGACAAGACCGCGTTCTTCAACATCGCCGGCACGGGCAAACCCGGAAAGCTCATCGAGTACGACGACACAACGGTCATTTTCAACAACCCGACCGTGAAGGCCACCGAGGACTACGTTTCCGGCCGCTTCGGGTAACCCGGCGCCCTCGCCCCCAACCCATCGGGAGGCCAGTTGCGGCTCTTTTCAGCCCTGAGAAGAGCCGTAACTGGCCTCTCGGCGTGTTCGGGTCTGGGGAGGGTAGAGAAGGGGGGGAGGCGGACGCGGGAGGCGCGGTCCTAGAGCAGCGGGCTGAGGGCCAGCAGGAAGATGCCGCCCAGCAGCGCTGCAGCCGGAGCCGTGACCAGCCAGGTGAAGAGAATCTCACGCAGCGGAATGAACCGGACGGCGGCAAACCGCCGGTTCGCACCCGCGCCCACGACGGCGCTGGTCATGGTCTGCGTGCTGGAGAGCGGGATGTGCAGCCAGAGTCCTCCCAGGAAAAGCATTCCGGTGGCCACGGCTTGGGCGCTCATGCCGCGCAGCGGGTCGATGCGCACCAGCCGGTAGCCGAGCGTGTGGGTGATCCGCCAGCCGCCGAAGAGCGCCCCCACAGCCAGTGCTACGCCGGCAAAAACCTGCACCCCCCACGGGATCCCGCCGCCGCTGGAGTAACCGGCCGCGGCCAGTCCCAGCACCAGGACAGCCATGGTCCGCTGTCCGTCCTGCATGCCGTGGCCGAGCGAGAACGCAGCCGAAAGGACTGACTGGGCAATCCGGTTGCCGGCATCTCCGCGCCGCAGCGAGCTGTACCGCATCAGCCACATGACCGGGAACACCAGCAGGTACGCCAGCACGAACGCGATGACCGGGGATAGCAGCAGCGGCAGGGCAATCTGGTCCCAGAGCATCCGGAAGGACTCTGAGACGCTCGGCCCGCCCACCAGGGGGGAGGCGGCGGAGGAGCCCACGATTCCGCCCACCAGGGCGTGCGTGGAGGACGAAGGCATGCGCCGCCACCAGGTCCACAGGCCCCAGGCGCACGCCGCGGCCAGCGCGGCAATCAGGATGCCCAGTCCGTTGCTTCCTTCGGGCAGCTTCACGAACAGGTCCGCCAGCACCAGGGCCAGCGCAGTACTCATCAGGGCGCCCAGCAGGTTGAAGACGCTGGCCAGCACGACGGCGACGCCCGGGGTAAGTGCCCGGGTCCGGATGGCGGCGGCCACCGAGTTGGAGACGTCGTGGAAGCCGTTGATGAAGGCGTATGCGCCCGCGAAGACGAACACTGCCACCAGCAGTACGGTGGTCAACTACGATTCCCGGACCAGGATGTTGCCCACGTAGGTGCCCAGCCGGCGAAGCTCCTTCGAAGCGGCGGCCAGCTGGTCGGCCAGGTCACGGTGGCGGATGTAGGACAGCGCCTTATGGTCATGAATCAGCTCGGCGAGCCACATGCGGTGCGTGCGTTCCACCCGCTTGCTCAGCCGGAGCATTTCGATCCAGTAATCTTCCAGGTCATCCAGCGAGGCCAGGGTCCGCATGGCCGCCACGGAGAGCTCGGCCTGCCTGCCCAGGACCTCCAGCTGCTCGGCGGCCCGCCGGGAAACATTGGTCAGCTTGTAGAGCGAGACGATCTCCGCGGCACTGTCCAGGCGCTCCATGAGTGAGAGCAGGATCAGGGAGAGGTCGTACAGGTCTTCACGCGGCAGCGGGTTGATGAAGCTGGTGCGCATCTGCGTCATGAGCGCAAAGTGAAGTTCGGTGGTCTCCGCTTCAAGGGCGTGCAGTTCCTCGGCCAGCCTGGGAAACTCTTCCGGCTCCGCCCCCAGTGCCTCGGAGAGCGTGGCCGTCCCGCGGACGCCCTGAGCGGCCATGCGGGACAAAAGGTCGAGGCCGGCGTTCTCCTGGGGAAACAGCTGGAGCTTCACCGGGCTGACCTGCTGTGCTGGGGGCTCATCACATCGGTAAGAATATCCGATGCGGAAAAGAGTAACGGTGCCGGACCGGGAGCGCCTCTCGGCGGAAGGCCGCTCGAAGCGGCTCTAAGTTGAAGCCCGGGGGTTCCGCGGTCCGACACCACTTTCAGTTTTCTACTCGGGGTCCCTGATGTCAACCGGAGTATCCACAGCCCTGGCACGGTGCCGCGGGGTCAGTCCAGCTCCCCCCGGCGCCACGCCTCGGCCGAGTGTTCAAGGTCTTCCGCCGTGAGCACCAGCTGCCGGGCGTTCCGGGTCAACTCGGTTGCGCGGGCGCTGCTGGCCGCTTCCGCCGAGTCCGCGTGATGGGTTTCGCCGAGGGCAACCACGCGGCAGAAAGCGGCGAAACGCTCCAGTGCGACGTCGAACTCTCCTTCAAAAGCGCCGGAGAGGATCGTGTCCGCCATGGCACGCACTTCTTCGGCGCCCATGGGCTCGGCAACACCGGAGACCACCCTTGAAACCTGCGCAGCCTCCATGCCGGCGGCGTAGAACGCTGCCACCTTGTCCGGGTTCTGCTGGACCGCTGCCCGCAGGGCGTACAGGCGCCAGAGGGCGCCGGGCAGGGACCTGGCCGGACTCGTGGCCCAGATCTCCGCGACGGCCTCGAGTCCCTGCTGGTCGGCCAGCTCTACCAGCCGCCGGGTGACCTCGGGGTCATCGCTTTCCCTGCCATGGTGCACCAGCGCCTGCGCTGCCAGGTGGGCCGCTTCCGAGACCCGTGCAGGATCGGCGCCGCCGGGGTGGTTGGCGAAGTCCATGGGTGCGTACAGCTTGGGTTTGTGGTGACGGGGAACCGATGCATTCGACTCAGTCATGTTTTGAGAATACTCCCGCCGGGGTTTGGAATCTAAGCCGCTTTCGGGAGATGGGAACCACTTGCCGCAGAGGGGTTGATTCGCGCCCCGGGAAGGGTTTCCACGATTACCAAGGGGTGCGATAAAGTGGAAAAGTCGACGTGGCGGCTCTTGTGCAGCCGTGTCGATGGGGGGCCTTTAGCTCAGTTGGTAGAGCATCGGACTTTTAATCCGTGGGTCGTGGGTTCGAGCCCCACAGGGCCCACCCGCCAAGAAATACAAGAACACCCCGGTTCCGTCTGGAACCGGGGTGTTCTGCTGTCCGGAGTGCCCGGTGGCGGTAGATCAGTTTTCGCTGGCCCGCCGAAGCAGTTTGTGCGTACCGTCGCACCAGGGTTTGATCCGGGACCCGGCGCAGCGGCACAGGGCCACCGTCTCCCGGTTTTTGGGCACCTCGTTGCCGCTGCTGTCCAGGATTTCGAAGTCGCCCCGCACCAGCAGCGGTCCGCCCTGACACTCGGTGACGGCGAACGGTTCATCGGCTCGCGCACCGGGGGACGGGACGACGGTGACCTCGGAGCCGGGGACTGTCACCGCATCGGGGCCGCTGGCCGGCTGCCCGCTCATGCCATCACTCCGGCGCCCGCGGCTGCGGCGTCCAGGGCCTGGGCATCCACGCGGAACGGGGAATTCTCCAGGAGTGCGCTCCGGCCTTCCTTCCACGCTTCCAGCTGTTCAGCGCCCTGCAGGGCATCAAGTGTCAGGACGGTGGCGGCACCAAAGAGGATGTCTTCCAGGAGCTCGGGCTCAGCCTCGGCCAGCCCGCCGGCGAGGTCCCGCGCGGCAATCTGCTCGTGTACAGCATCCGCTTCGACATGCTCGTCGAAGTAGAAGGTGACGTCCGGGCCGTAGCCGGCCCGCTTGAAGCCGCGGGCGTAGAAGGAGTTCGGAATGGAGGAGGTCATTTCAAATGCTGCGAGGTGCCCGGCGATGCAGCCCCTGAGCCGGCGGTTCAGGCCAAAGAGTGACATCGCGTTGGAGGAAGCGAGCACCAGGGCCGGTATGCGGTCCAGGTAGCGCCCGTAGGTGGTATCCAGGCCGAGCCCTTCCATGGTGCGCGCGAACAGTGCGGAATGCATTCGTTCCGGACGTCCGCCGCCGTACTCGTCAGCCTGGATTTCCACCAGGGCCGCCTTGGCGCGTCCCACGGCCAGCCGGGGGATTGCCCAGCTGTGCGGGTCAGCTTCGCGGAGCTGGTAGACCGAACGCAGCACCAGGAATTCCCGCAGCTGGTCTTCGGTCGCGTGCCGGGCAACAAACCGGGACACGCTTGGGCCGTCGTCGTCCGCGGCCAGCTTGAACAGGGTCTGAGCTACTTCTTCGGCTTCGGGGGAGGGGGCCGCGGGAACGAGAACGGCCTGCCGCAGGGCGGCCTCGAAGGCAGCCTCCAGCTTCCTGCGCACCCGGATGAGCTCCGGCTGCCATTCCATGTCCGCGTCGACTCCGTCCAGTCCGCTGTAGTGGAGTTCGTACAGGAGGAAGAGGGCCAGCTGCAGGTCATCGTCCCGCAGGACATCTGCCGAGCCGGCGAGCACCCGTCCGGCTGCGCCGTCGAGCTTCCCGTACTGTTCGGCAGTCGCTTGGGGGCCGTCCTGCAGCACGGTCAGGAGCGCGGAGGTGAGTTCACCGCGCGGGGCTGGTACCAACATGTCATTCCTTAGCTGTGAGACGTCATGCGATGCTTGAGTCTTCCGAATACCTCGGCGCAGACACTTTTTATCAGCATACTTGGTAAGTTTTTGGTGAGTGTAGCCGGACGCATGGACGGGACGCGCGGAAAGGGGAGCAGCGCATGGACTCAGGCTTTCTGGCAGGCCTGCCTGCACTGCTGCTGGCTGCTGCCGCGATCGGGCTTACGGCCCCGGCCATCGACTCGGCCCTTCGCCGCGAGGATGGAGAACGGCTCTTTTGGGTGAGCCTGACGGGCGGACTGGCCGTTGTCGCGGCGATTGCCTGGGCCGGGCTCGCGGCCCCGGGGGCCGGGGCAGTAGTCGGCCTCCTGGCCCTGGGCGGGTCCGCCGGCGCGTGGTACTGGGTGGACCGCCGGCACCGGGCCCGGAAGCGTGCGCGGGTAGAGAAACTTCGGCGCCGCCGCCTTGAGACCCTTGCCAGCCGGCGTGAAGCCGTCCTGTTGGAATGGGGCTCATATGAACTCGATCCCTGGAAGGGCGTGGAATACCCGGGACTGACGGACGTGCGTGAGAAGGAAACCAGCCAGCTGGCCCGTGCTGCGCGGGAGGCCGCGGCGGCGCATGAAGCGGCCGGGGCCGGCGATGCCGGGGATTCAGCTCTGGAGCGTTACGGCAATGCAGTGGCTGAGCTTGAAACAGCGTGGGAGCGCGCCCGCGATGCTGCGAAGCGGCGGGCAGGGTAGCCGGCTGCGGGACGCGCTGGCCAGCACGCACAATTGACGCTTAATTGGAGCTGGCTCCCGCCTCTGCATATGGGGGGAACGCAGAGGGGGGAGCCAGTGCTAGAAGTATACTGATCCGGTCGCAGGGAATCCAATCGAGCAGTTATGGGGGTCAAATGGGGGTGTCCGCTAAGGCCTTCCAGAACTGGCGGAACCGTGTTGCTCCCAACGAATCCACCGCGGATCTGTGCCGCAGGACGGGCATCAAACGCTCAACCCTTGCCCAGCAGCTGGTGCGGGGAAACGTGGCTGTGGCAACGGTGGTCCGCGTTGCGCGGGCCTACGGCCAGGACCCGGTGGCAGTACTCTCCGAGTTCGACGGGTTCCGTGGATTAGCCGAGGGCCGCCGCGCCCCGTCCGCTGCCGAGCTGATCAGCCAGGTCCCCTACCAGTGCATCCTGGAGTATGTTCTGGCCAGGGCAGGTGCGGACCAGGAACACCCAGCCGTACCCAAGGTGGCAGGCTATGCGGATTCGATAGCGGTGCGGCCGTGGTTCGACGCCGTGGATCCCGGAGACCTTCGCCCCAAACTTTCGGCAGCCACGGGAATCGCTCCCCAGAACATCTCCGCCCAGCTGACCGCTGGACGGTTGGCTACGAGGCTCGCCGTCGAGGCTGCCCGCCAGGCAGGTGTGTCCCTGACCAGCGGCCTGGTGGTAACCGGGGTGCTGCAGCCCGAGGAGGGCGGCTGGCCGCCCACGGGCCGTGAAGAGGCACTGGCTGCCCTGACCGACGCTGAACTTGTCTCCCTTGCCCGGGACAGGCTGGACGCGCTGGCCAAGGTGCTGCGCAAACGTGAACAAGATGACAAGTATGACCACGCACTCTTGGAGAATCTGGGATGACCGCAGGATTTGCCGTCCAGGTATCGGCGTTCGCGCTGAGTTTCCTTTTTGCCCTGTTCCGCCTGCCGGACGCCATCCGCGGCCGCAACCGCAGCATCTTCTTCTGCATGGTGCTCATAGCCGTCTCCACCGGTCTCAGCCTGCCGCTGATCTACGAGTTCGTTGACCCGCTCCTGGGTGGATTCAACCTGGCCAACCTGCTGCTGCGCTATTCGCTGTACGGGGTCTTCGTGATCCTGGGCCTGCGCGGTGCCGCCGCCTTCGGTGCCGAATGGGCCCGGCGGCTCATCGTGGGGCCGGTTGGGCTGGTTGTCCTGGGGCTCACGGTGGTGCTGACTGCCGCCTTCTTCCTGGCCAGCGACATCCCCGTCACCTCGACGGGGTTGCTGGACTACAACGACCAGGTGAGCGTGGAGGTCTACGGGATGCTCGGAAGGCTGTATCCCGCCTACGTCGCGGCCTGCGTTTGCGCGCCGGCGTTCGCTGCTGCGCGGAACTCCCGCTACCGGCTGCCGCACCGGATAGGGTCCGGCCTCTTCGGCGTAGGGCTGGCCGTGGTGGTGCTTTTCACCGCCCTCACCCTGGTAGCGGACATCGGAGTCTTCATGCTGCTGCTCCCGTTCTCCGCTGTCATTCTGGTGACGCTCGGCCTCGCCGTCATGTGGGTCTCGAACCGCCTCCAGATGCGCCGGCCGGCGGGTGCCGCACGCCTGAGGAACGTTACGAAAATGTGAGTCGAAAATCATGGGATGCGTTCACAAATTCATGACCCTGTGCCAGACTAATGAATATGTAACGTCCGCTGCCTGTGGGGGGTCAGCGTGAAGTTGCTATCGAAGCCAGCGGCCAGTGGCCGCTGGCTTCGCTTTGTTGCGGATCCGTTTACGGCGGCAGCCCGGGAGCAGGTTCCCTAGGTTGCGTCGAGGTCGGTCTCGAGGATTTTCACCAGCTCGTCCAGGGCGGCGTCCGCGCCGTCGCCCTCGGCACGCAGGACCACCACATCTCCGTGGGAGGCGCCCAGGCTCATGAGCGAGAGCATGCTCGAGGCATCCAGTGCTTCCTCAGCCGGTTCACCCTGCATCGCTATGGTGACTTCCACCGGCTGGGCAGCAGCCGCTTCGGCAAAGAGCGAGGCAGGACGGGCGTGCAGCCCTACCCTGCTGGCTATGGTGGCTTCGCGTTCTGGCATTGGGGTTCCTTCCGGGTTGGTGTTCGTCCGGCCTGCGCTACAGGCCAAGCTGTTCAAGGATGGGGAGCTGGCTCCGAACCTGGGTCCGGGCTTCGGCAGCGGTCCTGGCCACCAGGGCGGTTCCGGCCAGTGCCTGGGCCTCTGCGAGGGTCACGGAGGAGAGCACCGCACCCACCGTGGACAGCGCCCGCGGAGTCATGGACAGGGTATTCACGCCAAGCCCGGTCAGCACGACGGCGAGGGCCGGGTCCGAGGCAGCCTCCCCGCACACGCCAACATTGCGAGGCACGCTGTCAGCTGCCCCGGCCAGTGCCCCGCCCTGGACCGTCATGGCGATCAGCTGCAGCACTGCCGGCTGCCACGGGTCATTCAGGGACGCCAGCGTTCCGAGCTGCCGGTCAGCGGCCATGGTGTACTGCGTGAGGTCATTGGTGCCCAGCGAAGCGAACTTCACCTTCGACAGCACGGCCTC
This sequence comes from Arthrobacter sp. IK3, assembly GCF_051337705.1. Classification (NCBI taxonomy): domain Bacteria; kingdom Bacillati; phylum Actinomycetota; class Actinomycetes; order Micrococcales; family Micrococcaceae; genus Arthrobacter; species Arthrobacter sp. IK3. The sequence goes on from NZ_JBPPSW010000002.1 coordinate 238,989, forward strand.
GGCCTTGATGGCTGCGGCGGGAACCTCGATCATCACCCCCGGCGTCGCCAGGCCGGCGGCCGCACACATGACGGCGAAGTCCGAGGCCTCGTCCGCGGTGGAGATCATCGGGGCCATGACCCAGACGTCGCAGTCGTGTGAACCGGCGGCGTCCGCGATCGCTTCCAGCTGGCGGGCCAGGACGCCGGGAGCGGAACGGTCGGTGCGGAAGCCGCGCACGCCCAGCGCCGGATTGGGTTCGCTTTTGTCAGTGAGGAAAGGCAGCGGCTTGTCCGCTCCGGCGTCGAGTGTCCGTACCACCACCTTCCGGCCGGGGAAGGCATCGAAGACCGCACCGTACGCCGCGACCTGCTCTTCGAGGCTGGGCTCGGAGTCCCTGCCCAGGAAGCAGAACTCGGTGCGCAGCAGTCCTACGCCTTCCGCGCCGGCCGCAGCGGCTGCCTCGGCGTCCCTGCCGGAGCCCACGTTGGCCAGCAGCGGCACCCGGTGGCCGTCAGAGGTGCTGCCAACGCCGTTGAATGCCGGTAGGGAGGAACGGGCGGCGTATTTCTGTGCGGCTTCGCGCTCAGCCACGCCGGGGTTCACCACCACCGTTCCGGTTCCGCCGTCGAGGTAGATCTCCGCGCCGTCGGCAATCGAGTCCGCGCTGGCGGCACCCACCACGGCTGGAAGGCCCAGGGAGCGGGCCAGGATGGCGGTGTGTGACTGCGGGCCCCCGCCGCTGGTCACCAGGCCGATCACGAGTGACGGATCCAGCGTTGCAGTATCCGCCGGTGCCAGTTCCTCCGCCGTGAGGATAAACGGGACGTCCGACGCCGGAATGCCGGGAGCGGGCAGGCCGTCCAGCTGCGCAACAATGCGCGAACGGACGTCCAGCACGTCCTGCGTGCGCTCGGCCATGTAGCCGCCCAGGCCCTGCAGCATTGCCGCGACCTCCAGCCCCGCTTCCCACACCGCGCGGTCCGCTGCCATGCCCTGGTTGATGTGCTTGCCGGCAGCCTTGAGCAGCATGGGATCCGTGGCCATCATGGCCGTCGCATCCAGGACCGCCTTGGCATCACCCGACGCAACGGAGGAGCGGTGCTTGAGGTCCTCCCGCACCGCCTCTGCGGCGTCCTTCAGGCGCGCCTTTTCCTGGTCAACGGAACTGTCCGGCGCGTACTTGGAGCCGGCGTCGGGCTCCGGCACGGGCGGAGGCATCCGCAGTGACGGCCCCAGGACCCGGCCGGGACTGACTCCGATTCCCTTGATGGTGCGCATCACTGAACCTTCCTGTAAACCAAAACCGGATTCCTAGGCAACAACGGGTTCCTCCGCCTTCTTCGATCCGGTGAGGCGTTTGAGCCCCACCAGGACCAGTGCGCTGGCGACCATACCGGCAAGAATAGCCACGACGAACATAAAGAAGTTCCCGATGGCGAAGAAGACGAAGATTCCGCCGTGCGGTGCCTGCGAGGTCACTCCCGCGGCCATGCAGATTCCGCCTGCAACAGCGCCGCCGATCATGGTGGACGGGATCACCCGCAGCGGATCCGACGCGGCGAACGGAATGGCGCCTTCGGAAATGAAGGCGGCGCCCAGGACCCATGCGGCCTTGCCGTTCTCCCGCAGCGCCATGCTGAACTGGGTCTTGTCCAGAACGGTGGCAAGGGCCATGCCCAGCGGGGGAACCATGCCGGCTGCCATGACGGCGGCCATGATCTGCCAGGGTGCCTGGTTGTCGAAGGCGCCCTCACCGAGCCCGGCGACTGCGAAGGCGTAGGCCACCTTGTTGATGGGGCCGCCGAGGTCCGCACCCATCATCAGGCCGAGGATCACGCCCAGGCCAATGGCTGCGACGCCCGTGAGTCCGGAAAGCCAGTCGTTCAGGGCCAGCGTGAGGGCGGCGATGGGTCCGCCGAGCACCAGCAGCAGCAGGCCGGAGGCTATGAGTGAGGCGATGAGCGGGATGATGACCACGGGCATCAGTCCGCGCAGCCAGCTTGGCACCTTCCAGCCGCCCACCCACATTGCCACGTACCCGGCCAGCAGGCCTCCCGCAATGCCGCCGAGGAACCCGGCGTCCATGTAGAGCGCGACGGCGCCGGCGGTGAAGCCGGGCGCGATGCCCGGACGGTCAGCCAGGGCGTAGGCGATGTACCCGGCCAGGGCCGGGACCAGGAATCCGAGCGAAATGTTGCCGATCTTCCAGAACACCGCGCCCAGATAAGCCAGCAGCCCGTCCGGGGGAAGCGAGAAGATGCTCGTCCCGTCCAGCAGGATGTCACCGTTGGCAACGCCTTCGTCATTGGAAAGGGACAGCTCGTAGCCGCCCAGCAGGAAGCCGAGTGCGATCAGCAGGCCGCCGCCGGCAACGAACGGAATCATGTAGCTGACGCCGGTGAGCAGGGCCCGCTTCAGCTGGCCGCCGAAGCTCTCACCGCCGGCGGAACCGCGTTCTTCTCCGCCCGTCCCTCCGCCGCCGGTAACCTTTCGGGCATTTGGGTCCTTGGCCGCCGCCAGCGCCTCGTCGATCATCACTCCGGGTTCATCGATGCCGCGCTTTACCGGGCCGCTGACCACCGGTTTTCCGGCGAAGCGGCCCTTGTCCCGGACATCGACGTCCACGGCGAAGATCACCGCATCCGCGTTCCTAATGACCTCGGGATCAAGCGGGGTGGAGCCCGCCGAACCCTGCGTCTCAACCTGCAGGTCGATCCCGCGCTCCGCCGCTGCGGCAGCGAGGGAGTCTGCGGCCATGTAGGTGTGCGCAATTCCGGTGGGGCAGGCCGTTACGGCCACCAGGCGTCCGGGTGCAGTGCCCGTTGCCGACGCGGGGGCCTCTCCCGACGTCGCCGTCCCGCCGCCGTCGTGCACCTCGCCGGCGCGCTCGCCGCCACTGCGCTGACCGGCGGGTCCCTCGCTGCCTGCGCTTTCGGCGTGGGCACCCCGGTGTGCTCCTCCGGCCCCCGCGGCCGCGGCACCGGCTGCACCTGCCGCGGCACCGGCTGCGGTGGCGCCGGAGGTGCCGGAACCTGCTCCTGCCGGGGCGGAGTCTGACGCCGAAGCCGCCGCGGTGCCGGACTGGCCCGTTTCCGGCACCGGGCCAAGCCCCAGTGCGCCGTCCACGAGCTCGACGATTGCCTGTGGTGTTTCCACACTGCGCAGGGACGCCGTGAAGTCCTTCTTGATCAGGGACCGTGCCAGCTTTGCCAGCAGCTGGAGGTGCTCCTGGTCTGCGCCCTCCGGCGCTGCGATGAAGAAGACGATGTCCGCCGGACCGTCCTTCGCGCCCCAGTCCACCGGGGGCTTCAACCGGGCCATCACCAGGGATGCCTGGGTCACGGCTGCTGAACGGCAGTGCGGAATGGCGATTCCGCCCGGGACTCCGGTAGCCGTTTTGTTTTCCCTGGCCATGGCATCGGCGAACAGCTCTTCCAGTGTGGTGGCCCGGCCTGCGGCAACCACCTTTTCAGCCAGATGGCGGATGACCGTTTCGCGGGTGCCGCCGAGGTCCTGGTCAAGGGTGACCAGCTCCGGGGCGATTAGCTCTGACATCAGGAATGCTCCTTCGGCGTGGGTGTAACCGGTCCGCGTCCGGTGCTTGAAGCAGGCACCGGATGCAGTTCAAGGGGGGTCACGGTTACGGCTCCGGGATCCGTTTGGTCGAGGGAAGGCACGGTGGTTCCCGGCAGGGAAGCCGCGGCCGCGCCGTGCGCTACCGCCTGGCGGAGGCACTCGGGCGGTGTCCGTCCCTCAGTGTGGGCCAGCAGGTAGCCGGCCAGCGATGAATCCCCGGCGCCAACCGTGGACTTTGGGGTAACTGGCGGGCGTGTTGCCAGCCACGCGCCGTCGGCCGTTACCAGGAGCGCGCCCCGGGCACCCAGGGTGGCCAGGACCGCCCCAACTCCGCGTTCAACCAAAGTCATGGCGGCGCCGGCGGCCAGGGACGGATCCGCTTCCAGCGCATCGCCAGTGGCGACGCCGGTGACTTCGGAGAGTTCTTCCCCGTTGGGCTTGAGCAGGTCAGGCGCGGCGTCGTGCAGCAGGGCACCCAGCAGGGGAGGGCCGGAGGAATCGATGGCCAGCAGCGGCGCTGCGGCGTTGAACCGTGCACGCAGGGCATGGGCTACCACCGCGTAGTAGTCCGCCGGAACACCCGGCGGAAGCGAGCCCGCCAGGACCAGCCATCCTGCGGGGTTGGTTCCCTCCGGCCCGCCGCAGGCGTCAATAGCAAGGGCCAGCAGGGACTCCTGCACAGCAGCGCCGAGTTCCGGCCCGGGGAGGTTGACCTTCGTGGTGGTGCCGTCCGGTTCGGTGAGCGTGAGATTGGCCCGGAGCGGGGAACCGATGGGCAGGTTGCGGTGGGCGATGCCCGTGGTTCGAAGCGCCTGTATCACCGGATCGGCATTGTCCCCCGGCAGCACGGCCACGGCAGGAACGCCGGACGCTGCAAGGGCCCGGCAAACGTTGACGCCCTTTCCGCCGGGCTCTTCGTGGACCCCCGCGGCCCGCTGCACGGCACCGCGGAGAAGTACCCCTGACAGCTCGATGGTCCGGTCAAGGCTCGGATTGGCTGTGAGCGTCACGATGGCGCCCCGGTTCGTTCCTGCGTACATGTGCCCCCGCATTCAGTGGCCCCGACGCACGGCTATGCGCTGTCTGCAACGGTAGGTTCCCGGTCAGGCCAAATGCAATGGGGCAGCGGCCCGCCGGCGGCTGCGCGGCACAAACGCCGGAGGTGCCCTGCGGCACCTAGGCTGGGGGCATGCATCCGGTTACCTGGTCCGCCCCGGAAGACGCCCGCGGCGGAACCCACCTGCTTGTCATGCTGCACGGCTACGGATCTGACGAGTCCGCCCTGACGCCCCTCTTCCCGCATCTGCCGGAGGGTATTACCGGCGCCGCGCTCAGGGGTCCATTCGACGTCGGCGGACGCAGTGGATGGTTCCTCCTGGACCCGATGCTGGAATCGGACGAAGCGGACGTCCTGGCGGCGGGAAGCAGCCTCCTCAGCACGGTTTCCGAACTCAAGCAGCAGGGAAATTTCAGCGGTGTCTCCCTGCTGGGATTCTCCCAGGGAATGGCGATGGCGGTGACCGCCCTGCGGCTGCGCCCGGAGGAGTTCACGTGTGTGGTTGGGCTGTCCGGGTTTGTTGTGCGCAGCGAGCTGCTGGCGATGGCAGAACCGCTGGCCCGGCCGGTGCCCTTCTTCTGGGGGCGGGACCGTGCGGACTGGGTGATCCATGCGGACGCCGTTGCCGAGGCAGAGCGGTGGCTGGAAGCAAACACGCTCCTCACCGCGCGCACCTACCCTGACATGGGCCACCGGATCGGCCCTGACGAAATGCGGGACGTGGGCATCTTCCTGCGCGCTTTTGCCCTCTCGACAGAAAAAAATAAGGCCCCTTATTAGCGCTCTGACTAGGCATGATGTTTTCCGGCACTTCTTGAATATGTGAAAACGGCTGCGCGTAAGCATGCTTATGAAGTACGCTTATGGAAAGCGCGGCCCACAGGCCACGCAGACTTTCACCAGTCACTCACACAGCAAGGAGCATTCTCATGGGTATCATCGGTTTCCTTATTCTGGGACTCATTGCAGGCGCCATTGCTAAGGCACTGCTCCCGGGCCGCCAGGGCGGCGGCATCATCATCACTATGGTCCTCGGCGTCGTAGGCGCCCTGCTGGGCGGTTTCATTGGCAACGCGATCTTCGGCGTCGGCCTCGAAGAATTCTTCTCGATCCAGACCTGGCTCGTAGCCATTGTCGGCTCGATCATCGTGCTGCTGGTTTACGGCATGATCACCAAGCGCGGCGCCCGCGCTTAGTAAGCAGCATGCGGGCAGCGCCCGCAGCCACGAACGGGCCCACGGAAGCTATTCCGTGGGCCCGTTCCGGTTAAGCCCAGTCACGTAGGCTGGACGAGCGGCCGCCCGGACCCTGTGTCCGGCACTACCTAAGGAGCATCCATGGGCTTCAAGACCAACAGCGCACTCCGGCTTGCCGGCGGTGCCGTCTTTGACCGCGACGGCCGTCCCAAGACCCACATTGCCAGGGGCATCGAGCGGGCCGTTGAGGTCCAGCGGCCCCTGGTCCTGGCCAACATTCGGCGGCTGCAGCGCAAGCACCCGAATGCGTCGGCCGCAGAGCTGGTGAAGATCCTGGAGCACCACTACCTCGCCGCAGTCTCCGGCGGGGGAGCAGCGGTTGGCGCCACTGCGATTGTTCCGGCAGTTGGCACCGCAGCGGCCCTGGGGCTTTCAGTGGCAGCCACCGTTGGCTTCCTGGAAGCGACGGCGCTGTACGCCCAGTCCGTGGCTGAGCTGCACGGCGTGCGCCTGCAGGACCCGGACCGGTCCCGCACCGTAGTCATGGCGATCATGCTCGGCGAAGAGGGAACGGCCATGATGCAGCAGCTCAGCAAGGGCCAGCCCTGGGGGAGCGCGCTGGGCGGGGCGTCCTCGGGCATGCTCGGCAGCATCGGCTCCACTATCCGCAAGCAGTTCCTCAAGAAGATGCTCGCCCGGCAGGGATCCGTGATCGTGGGACGTGCGCTGCCCCTGGGCGTCGGTGCCGTGATTGGCGGTGCCGGCAACTACACCATGGGCCGCTCGGTGATCAAGGCTGCGCACCGGGCCTTCGGCGAAGCACCCGATAGCATTCCCGGAGAACTCGCCGCTGAAATCATGGATCTGCCGGACAGCCGCAGCAGCGAACGCAGCTAACCCGGCTGTGCGCTAGCCGAAGATGGCGTGGGCCACCGAGAAGATGGCCAGTCCTGCCAGCGAACCCACTACCGTTCCGTTGATGCGGATGAACTGCAGGTCCTTGCCCACCTGCAGCTCAATCTTCTCCGACGTCTCCTGGGCGTCCCAGCGTTCAACGGTTTCGGTGATGACGCCGGCAATATCCTTGCGGTACGTCCGCACCAGGTAGCCGGCGGCGTCGCCCACGTAGGCGTTGACCTTCGCGGCGAGTTCGGGTTCAGCCACCAGCCGGGTCCCGAAGTCCTGGACAGCAGACTTGAAGTTGGCGGTGAGCTCGCTGTCCGGGTCATCCACGGCGTTGGCCAGCGCGCCCTTGATGGTGGCCCAGGTCTGTGCCATGAGTTCCTTCACGCGGGGATCATCGAGCACCTGTTCCTTGATCCGCTCCGCCTTGGCCATGGCCCCGGGATCGTGCTGCAGGTCAGAGGCGAGGCCGCGGAGATACTCATCCAGTGAGCGGCGGACCTGGTGGTTTGGGTCGTCCTGTACGGCGTCCAGGAACCGGCCGAGCTCCACCTGTACCCGGTCTCCCACCAGGTCATCGAGGAAGCTGGGAACCCACGACGGCGACCGCTCGGCTACCAGCCGGGCCACCACCTCCGGGTTCTGGTGCACCCAGTCATTGAGGCTGTCCACCAGCAGGTCCACGAGCTGATGGTGGTGGCCCTCTTCGAAGATTCGCTCGGCCATGCGTCCCACGGGCGGACCCCAGGGAACATCCACCACGTGGCGCCGGAACATGGACTCCAGGACGTCCCGCACGGCCTCATCATCCAGGACCCTGAGAATGCCGCGGATCGCAGCTGCGCCCTCGGTGGCAACCCGCTCGGCGCCCTCGGACCGGGACAGCCAGGCACCGGCGCGCTGGGCTATGCCGATCGAATCGAGCTTGGTCTTGACCACCTCGTCGGAGAGGAAATTGTCCTCCACGAAGTCGCCGAGGGTGGCGCCAATCTGGTCCTTGTTGCGCGGAATGATCGCAGTGTGCGGGATCTTCAGGCCCAGCGGGTGCTTGAAGAGGGCCGTCACCGCGAACCAGTCGGCCAGGGCGCCCACCATTCCGCCTTCTGCGGCAGCCCGGACGTACTGCAGCCACGGATAACGGTCCTGGAGCGCGAACGCAATCACGAAGATGATGCCCAGAAGCACCAGCAGCCCGGTGGCCACCAGCTTCATGCGGCGCAGTGCCGCGGCTTTAACGGCATCCTTTTCCAGCAGCGGTGTGCTCACCGGCGCTCCTCCAGTCCCAGCTCGGTTGCGGTGCCGGTCTCCCGGTGCGCGGGAAGTCCGCGTGTGTCTCCGCACTGCCATCTAATCAGCAGCCCGGCCTCGGCGCCACGCTGCATGGGCGGCGCCTGCAGTACGGTTCAGGGGTGCTCACGTAGCGTGGAGGCCGTACCCGAGCGAAAGGCCACACGTGCAGCCCCAGATCTACGCCCACCGCGGAGCCAGCGGACAGTATGCCGAGCATACGCGGGCCGCGTACCTGCAGGCGCTCCAGGAAGGCGCGGACGGCGTCGAGTGCGATGTCCACCTCAGCTCGGACCTTCAGCCGGTCCTGCTCCACGACTCGGTGCTGGACCGCACCTCCAACGGCACCGGGCCGGTTTCCGGCTACACCCTCGAGCAGCTCCGGGGCCTGGACTTCAGCACGTGGAAGGGCGTGGACATTCCGGCGGACAGGGGCGGCGCAGCGGAGCAGTTCCTCACCCTGGACGAACTGCTGGACCTGCTCCTGGGGGCAGGACGGGATGTGGGACTGGCCGTTGAATTCAAGCAGCCGGGGCCGTTCGGCCTGAAGCTGGAGGACACCGTCCTTTCGCTCCTGGCTGCCAGGGGCTGGGATGCGGGCACGTCCCGCCTGGCCAATATCCACGTCAGCTTCATGAGCTTCAGCCCGGAGTCCGTTGCCCACCTGCGCCGCAGCGTGGAGGCACGGTTTGTGTGCCAGCTGGTGTCCGACGTCGATGCCGCGGCCATAGCGGAAGCGTCAGCGGTGCTGCCGGAAGGCAGCGACGCCCGGACGGTGCTTGAATCAGGGCTGGCCGAAGGCAAGGCACTGCTCGCTTCCGGGACAGCGGGAATCGCAGGTCCGGGCGTTGAATTCCTCCACGCGAATCCGGGGCTCGTTTCGGAGTGGGTGAAGGCCGGCCGCACGGTACGGGCCTGGACGGTGGACGAGCCCGCGGATGCGGAGTTCGCCTACGCTCTGGGAGTCCGGGAATTCACCACGAACTATCCCGCCCGGATGCGCGGCATCCTCGCCGGACTCAACCAAACCGCAGCGCCGAAGCCGTAGGCCTCACGGCAGGCCTGTGGTTGAGTGGTGCAATGGCCACTCCAATCGAGGACTACGCCCTGATTTCGGACCTCCACACCGGCGCCCTGGTGTCCCGGTCCGGAAGTATCGACTGGCTGTGCCTTCCGCGGTTCGATTCGCCGTCGGTCTTCGGCGCGCTGCTTGGCACCCAGGACCACGGGCGGTGGCTGGTAGCCCCGGAGGAGACCGGGGCCAGGGTGCTGCGCCGGGAATACCTGGAGTCCACCTTCATCCTGCAGACCCGCTGGCGCACTGACGGCGGTGAGGTACTCGTGACGGACTTCATGCCCGTGAAGGACCGGCGTGCCTCCGTAGTCCGGCGGGTGGAAGGACTGAGCGGTGCCGTGCTGATGCGGCAGGAGCTGGAAGTCCGGTTCAACTACGGAACCACGGTGCCCTGGATGCGCCGGGAGAAGGTGGACGGCGTCGAACGGCTGCTCTGCATCGCCGGGCCCAGCGCCATGGTGCTGTACGGCGGCAATATCCCGCACGGCAGCGACCACCGGCACACCGGCGAGTTCCTGGTCCGGGCAGGTGAGACCGTGGACCTGGAGCTGCTCTGGTATCCCTCGCACCGGGAGACTCCCGGGGAAGTGGACATCGACGCAGGGCTGGCCCGCACCGCCGCATACTGGCAGGGCTGGGCGGGGCTCTGCGTTGACCGGGAGCGCTACCAGCTGCCGGTCCGGCGCTCGCTGCTGGTCCTGCGGGCACTGACCCATGAGGACACCGGCGGAATCGTCGCAGCACCCACCATGTCCCTGCCGGAGGAATACGGCGGCTCCCGGAACTGGGATTACCGGTACTGCTGGCTGCGGGACGCCGCCCTGACCCTCGAAGCGATGATGACCCACGGGTACGACGCCGAAGCCGAGCACTGGCGGAACTGGCTCCTGCGGGCGGTTGCAGGAGACCCGGACGACCTTCAGATCATGTACGCCGTGGATGGAGGGCGCGAGCTGCCTGAGCGGATCCTTCCCCAGTTCCCCGGCTACGCGGGTTCGCTCCCGGTTCGGCTCGGCAACGGCGCCGTGGAGCAGTACCAGGCCGACGTCGTTGGCACGGTGATGGTGGCCCTGGCCCGGATGCGGGACAGGGGGGTGGCCGAGGACAGCTTCTCGTGGCCGCTGCAGCGTGCCCTGCTGGGTTTCCTGGAGCGGCACATGGAGGAACCGGACCATGGAATCTGGGAGGTGCGGGGAGAGCCCGGCTTCTTCACCCATTCACGGGTCATGATGTGGGCGGCATTCGACCGCGCCGCGCAGGCTGCCCGGGGAAAAGCCATGGACGGGCCGGTGGAGCTGTGGGAGGCCCTCCGCGACGGGCTGCGCAAGGAAATTATGGACCGCGGCTTCGACACTGCCCGGAACACCTTCGTCCAGAGCTACGGGTCCTGCGAGGCGGACGCGTCCCTGCTGCAGCTCACCCACGTCGGTTTCCTGGACTACAACGATCCGCGGATGCTCGGGACCGTGGCATTCCTGGAGCGGGAGCTGCTCAACGAGCAGGGGCTGCTGCTGCGCTACCGCACCGGGACAGGTGTTGACGGGCTGGAACCAGGGGAGAACCCCTTCCTGGCGTGCAGTTTCTGGCTGGTGGAGCAATACGCCTACACCGGGCGGCTGGACGAGGCGATCCGGCTGATGGACCAGCTGGTGGGCTACGCCAATGAAGTTGGGCTGCTGAGTGAGGAATATGACACAGTGAACGGGCGCATGGCGGGCAACTATCCGCAGGCCTTCTCGCATCTGGCCCTGGTCCGCGCGGCGGATGCCATCCATGCGGCGGAAGCAGAACAGCGCGTCCGTAGTGCCCAGCCCGCCAAAGAGATGGAAAGCAGCCCATGACCAACCAGAAACTCTCCGCCGCCGCCATGGCTGCCCTCCTCACCGCCAGCGCCGTCAACCATTTCCGCAACCCCGGGTTCTACGCTTCGGTGGTGCCCCGGAGCATCTGCCGGGACAAGGGAGGCCGCTTCGGGGTGCTCACGCGCAGCCAGTGGATCCAGGCCAGCGGAGCCATCGAGGCAGCCGCCGCCGGTGCGTTGCTGCTGCCCGCTACCCGGCGTGCGGCCGCCACCGGGACGGCCCTGATGTACGTGGCGTTCATCGCCGGGCACCTCAGTGCCCTTGAACGCGCCTACGGAGAACGGGGTTCGGACCGGGAGAAGCTGGTCCACACCCTGCGCCTGCCCCTGCAGCTTCCCCTCATCCGCTGGGCGTGGAGCCTGCGAAGCTAGGGCCTCCACAGCGCAGAAAAGGCTGTTCCCGTCCGGAATTCCGGACGGGAACAGCCTTTTAAGCTCCGACCTAGTTCAGGCCGGGCTGGAAGACCACCTTGATGCAGCCGTCTTCCTTCTTCTGGAACTTCTCGTAGAGTTCCGGAGCGGCCTCCAGGCCGGCCCGGTGCGTGACCAGGTCCGTGACGCCCAGCGGATCCGCGGAGTCCTCGACCAGCGGCAGCAGGTCATCGATCCAGCGCTTCACGTTGGCCTGGCCCATGCGGAAGTTCAGCTGCTTGTCGAACATGGTCATCAGCGGCATGGGGCTTGCTGTGCCGCCGTAGACGCCGCTCAGCGAAATAGTGCCGCCGCGCCGCACCGTGTCGATTGCACTGTGCAGGACGGCGAGGCGGTCGGTGCCCGCCGTTTCCATTGCCTTCTGCGCCAGGGCGTCAGGCAGCAGTCCCACCGCTGCCTGGGCGAAGGCACCGGCATGGGAACCGTGTGCCTCCATGCCCACGGCGTCCACTACCGAGTCCGGCCCGCGTCCATCGGTCATGTCGCGGAGCTGGTCGCCAAGGTCCTTGGAGAAGTCCACCACCTCGGCGCCATGGCGGGCCGCCATTTCACGGCGCTCAGCTTCCGGCTCGATGCCGATGACCCGGTAGCCCAGGTGGGTGCCGATCCGCGCGGCGAACTGGCCCACAGGGCCCAGCCCGTAGACGGCGAGGGTGCCGCCGTCGGGCACGTTGGCGTACTGCACGCCCTGCCAGGCGGTGGGAAGGATGTCGGAGAGGAAGAGGTACTTGTCATCCGGGCCCTCGGAGCTGACCTTGATGGGACCGTAGTCAGCGTGCGGAACGCGCAGGAACTCAGCCTGGCCGCCCGGAACCGAGCCGTAGAGCTCGGAGTAACCGAACAGTGCCGCTCCGGAACCCTTTTCGCGTACCTGGGTGACCTCGCACTGCGTCTGCAGCCCCTGGCGGCACATGAAGCATTTGCCGCAGGCGATCTGGAAGGGGATCACCACACGGTCGCCGCGCTTGAGGTTGGTGACGGCGCTGCCGACCTCTTCCACGATGCCCATCGGTTCATGGCCCACGATGTCCCCCGCATTCATGTAGGGGCCAAGGACCTCATAGAGGTGAAGGTCCGAGCCGCACAGTGCGGTGGAGGTGATCCGAATGATCGCATCGGTGGGTTCCTGGATCACCGGATCCGGAACTTCTTCGACGCTGACCTTCCGCTTGCCCTGCCACGTAACTGCTTTCATGCTGACCTCCTGCTGGTTGCTGAGGGATGGGTTCTCCTATCGTGCCAAATTCGTAAGCCTGCTGACAATTTTTTCGGCGCGGCGGATTTCGGCCGGCGGGTTGGAAAGGTGCCCCGGCGGTGCGGACGGGCGCTATCCCGGACGGCGGAAAACCGCAGTGCTGCGCTGCAGGAATGCCAGCTCGAAGGCCAGTTCATTGTCCAGGGGGTTCGCGTGCGCCGGCACCGGCGGAAGGCATGCGGGCAGCCGTTCCGGAATCTGCACCGACACCGTGGTGTGTCCGCCGGCAATCGGCTGTGAGGGTACTTCGTCTGCCCGGGCGAGCAGCTCGTCCAGGGCCAGCACGTCCAAATGGGAGGCGCGGGAGAGGTTCACTACCAGATGGGCGCCCAGCGCGGCGGTATGCCGAAGGATGCCGATCAGGTCGCCGCAGTTTTCCGGCACCAGGCATCCACGTACTTCGATGCAGGCGGATGAGGTCTTCGTGTCGATTCGTACCAGTACCCGCAGGGTGTGCTCCATGCCAGCTCCACGTACAAGAGAATCCGCGGCCTCTGCTTAACCTGACCTGAAATATAGCAACGGACGGCGGGCCGTGTCGCCTTCGGAGGGGCTCCTCAGCGGGAATGGACCGGTATCCGCCGGCAGGGTTGCGGTGCTCCGGTGTCCGGAGTGGTTATCAGCGTCCCGCGGCCAGCACCGTGTCCACGGTTGCCTCCGCGATCGCTTCCTCTTCATCCGTTGGGACCACCAGCACGTCGATGGCTGAATCCGCGGAACTGATCCTGCGGACCTCTTTCGAGCGCACTGCGTTGGCCTCCGGGTCAAGGCGCACATTCAGGGCTCCGAGCAGGTCCACCACCTGTGCCCTGAATTCATCGGCGTTCTCACCGATCCCGGCAGTGAAGACGATGGCCTTCGCTCCTCCCACGGCCACGTGGTAGGCGCCGATGTACTTCGCCAGCCGGTAGGCGGCTATTTCGAGGGCCAGCCGTGCCTGCTCATTGCCGGCGGCGGCCTCCTGTTCCACCTCACGCATATCTGCCGCGCCGCCCAGTGCCAGGAGCCCGGATTCCCGGTTCAGCAGGTTGTCGATGTCATCCGGACCGTAGCCCTCCCGGCCCAGGAACACCAGGATGGACGGGTCGATGTCCCCGGACCGGGTTCCCATGACCAGCCCGGCCATGGGTGTGAAGCCCATGGATGTGTCGATGCTCCGGCCGTCCTTGAGGGCCGTGACGGAAGCGCCGTTGCCCAGGTGGGCGATCACGGCGTCGAAATTTTCCACCGGCACACCCAGGAAATCCGCGGCGAGCCCGCTCACATAGTCACAGCTGGTCCCGTGGAAGCCGTAGCGGCGGATTCCGTAGCGCCGGTACAGGGACTGCGGAATGGCGTAGCGCCACGCGCGCTGGGGAAGGGTGCGGTGGAACGCCGTGTCAAAGACTGCCACCTGCGGGATATCCGGATACAGGTCGGCTACCGCGCGGATGCCCATGGCACTGGCCGGATTGTGCAGCGGAGCCAGCGGGCTGAGGCGCTCGATGGTGCGGGTGATCTCGTTGTCCACCAGGACCGGCTGGCTGAAGCGCTCGCCGCCGTGGACCACGCGGTGCCCGACGGCGTCAATGGACTTTCCGTCCAGGGCTTCCGCGACATCCCGGTGCAGCCGAACCAGTGCCTCGTGATGGTCCGGGACCTCCTGGCCGCCAATACGGTCAATGAGGCCCTTGGCCACAACCTCGCGGGTATCCGTGTCCCGCACCTGGTACTTCAGGGACGAGGATCCGGAGTTGACCACTAGAACCAGCATTTAGTCCTCCTGCGCCTGGACGGCGGTGATGGCCACTGTGTTGACGATGTCGTCGACAGTGCAGCCGCGGGAAAGGTCGTTGACCGGTTTGCGCAGTCCCTGCAGGATCGGGCCGACTGCCACCGCGCCCGCGGACTGCTGGACTGCCTTGTACGTGTTGTTGCCGGTATTCAGGTCCGGGAAGATGAACACCGTGGCCTGGCCGGCCACAGTGGATCCGGGGGCCTTGGACGCCGCTACCGAAGCGTCAACCGCGGCGTCGTACTGGATGGGACCCTCCACCGGCAGCTCCGGCCGGGCCTTGCGGACCAGTTCAGTGGCCTCGCGTACCTTCTCCACCGAGTCCCCCTTGCCGGAAGCGCCCGTGGAGTAGGAGAGCATGGCGACCCGCGGCGTAATACCGAACTGCTCAGCCGTGGCCGCGGAGGCCAGGGCAATGTCCGCGAGCTGCGCGGTGTCCGGTTCCGGATTTACCGCACAGTCGCCGTAAACCAGCACGCGGTCCTGGAGCAGCATCAGGAACACGGAGGAGACAATCTGCACGTTCTCGCGGGTGCGGATGAATTCCAGCGCCGGCCGGATGGTGTTGGCCGTGGTGTGGGCCGCGCCGGACACCATTCCGTCTACCCTGCCCAGCTTCACCATCATGGTGCCAAAGTATGCGCCCTGGAGCATACGTTCAGCGGCGTCCTCGAAGGTCACGCCCTTCCTGGCCCGCAGCTGCTGGTACTCCCGCGCGAAATCGTCCCGCATCCCGCTGGTTGCCGGGTTGATCACGGTGATTCCGCTGAGGTCAATGCCTTCGCTGGCGGCCAGCTCCCGCACTTCGTCAGCAGGCCCCAGCAGGGTCAGGGCACATACGTCGCGGCGCCGCAGGATCTCGGCCGCGCGAAGGATCCGTACGTCCAGGCCTTCGGGCAGGACAATGTGCTGCCGCTTGGTGCGGGCCCGGACAATCAGCTCGTTCAGGAACCGCAGCGGCGTCGTCTTCTCCGGGCGGGGAAGCTCCAGGCGTTCGAGCAGTTCGGCTTCGTCCACGTAGCGGGACCAGACGCCCAGCGCCGCTGCCACCTTGCGCGGCTGGCCCGTAGCGATTTCGCCGCGGACGTTGCTCACGTCCCGTGCTGCGGCATACGTGTCCGAGTCAACGGCGAAGACCGGGAACGGCGCCTGGGCCAGAAGGGCCAGGATCCCGGCCTCCAGGGGAAGGCCGCCGGTGAGGATCATGCCGCTGGGGACCGGGAACTCGGAGGAGAAGGAGGATGCCAGCGCTGCCACCATCACATCCGCCCGGTCACCGGGTGCGATCACCAGCGAGCCGTCTGCCAGCTGTCCGATGAAGTTCCCCACCGTCATCGCAGCCACCTTCACCCCGGTGACGTCGCGTTCCAGCGAACGGCTGCCGGCAATCTGCCGGGCGGTGAGCGCCCTGGCCACCTCGGAGACTGAGGGCTGGGAGATCTCGGGCAGTTCCGGCAGGACGTAGACCGGACGGTGGGAGGCCCCAGGCCGGACATGGGCACGCAGGTCATCGACGGCGTCTTCGCCGGCACGGTTCACCATGACGGCCAGCAGATCGCACTTGGCGGCGGCGAGTTCGCGGCGGGCCACGTCAACGGCGTCCGCTACCTCTTCCACGCCCAGGTCCTGGGCGTTCACCACCGCCATGACCATGGCACCGAGGTTGTTCGCAAGGCGTGCGTTGAGATCGAATTCCAGGGCGACGTCGTGCCCTGAAAGGTCCGTACCCTCCACGATCACCACGTCACAGTTCGCCGCGATTTCGCTGTAGACAGCCAGGCAGCGGGCATCCACCTCGCCGCGTTCTCCGGCAACCAGCAGCGCGCGCAGCTCCTGGCGGGTCAGCCCGCCGCGGCAGTTTGAGGTGCTCAGGTCGAAGCGGCGCTGCATCAGCCGCACCATCGGATCATTGTCGCGGTCGGTGCCCTCCACGATCGGGCGGAAGAAGCCGATCCGGTCCGCGTGCCGCTGGAGCATGTCCGCGAGGCCAAGGCTGATCAGGGACTTGCCGGATCCCGGAGTCATGGCGCTCACGTAGATTCCTCGGGCCATGGCGATGTCCGTTCTGTAGGAAGGTGCCCGCACAGACAGGCTTAATCCATACTTGCAAAGCCAACTGCACTTAGCCAGCAGCGTGCGTTTACACTTGTACCCGCGGCCTTCTAATGACCGTTCCTGGCATCCCCCACAGCAAGGACCAAAGCAAGTGAGCCTGTTCCGCACCAAGCCAATTGAGCAATCACTCGCAGACGCCGATGAGGAGGGCAGACGCCTCAAACGGTCCCTGACCACGTGGGACCTGATGATCATGGGCGTGGCCGTGGCCGTGGGCGCCGGCATCTTCTCCGTCGGAGCCAAAGCCGCCGCCCAGTTCTCCGGTCCGGCAGTCACGCTGTCCTTCATCCTTGCCGCCGTCACCTGCGCCCTGGCGATCATGTGCTACGCGGAGTTCGCCACGGCCATCCCGGTTGCCGGTTCCGCGTACGTCTTCACGTACGCCACCATGGGCGAGCTGATCGCCTGGATCATCGGCTGGAACCTCATCCTTGAACTCTTCACGGCTGCGGCCGTGATCGCCAAGTACTGGGGGATCTACCTCAGTGAGGTCTTTGGGCTGATCGGCTGGGACATTCCGCCCACCATTTCCCTCGGCCCGGTGGACATGACCTGGGGCCCGTTCCTGATCGTGGCTCTCTTCACCGTGCTGCTCGTGATGGGCACCAAGCTCTCCGCCCGCGTTGGCAACATCTTCACGCTGGTCAAGATCGGCGTCGTGCTGTTCGTGATCGTGGTCGGGTTCTTTTACATCGACTTCGAGAACTACACCCCGTTCATTCCGGATGCGGTTTCCACCGAATCTGCCGGTACCGAGGGTGTGATGGCGCAGTCGCTCTTCTCCTTCATGACCGGCGCAGCCCCGGCCCAGTACGGCGTGCTGGGTGTCTTTGCGGGTGCGGCAGTGGTGTTCTTCGCCTTCATTGGGTTCGACGTCGTTGCCACGTCCGCGGAAGAGGTCAAGAATCCCGGACGCACCCTGCCCCGCGGCATCTTCGCCGGCCTGGCCGTTGTCACCGCCCTGTACATCGGCGTCTCCCTGGCACTGACCGGCATGGTCTCCTACACCGAGCTCGCCTCGGTTGAAGCACCCAACCTGGCTACGGCCTTCAGCCTGGTGGGCAACACCGGCGCTGCGCAGGTGATCGCCATCGGCTCGCTGATCGGCCTGACCACGGTGATCATGGTGCTGCTGATGGGCCTGGCCCGCGTGGTGCTGGCCATGTCCCGCGACGGGCTGCTGCCCCGCACACTGTCCCGGACCAGTTCCAAGCACTCCACGCCGGCCCGCCTGCAGATCCTCTGCGGCGTCCTGGTGGCCCTGGTGGCCGGCTTTACGCAGGTGGATGTGCTGGAGGAAATGATCAACATCGGCACGCTCTCCGCGTTCGTGGTGGTCAGCGCCGGCGTGCTGGTGCTGCGCCGCAAGCGCCCGGACCTCAAGCCCGCCTTCCGGGTGCCGTTCGGCCCGGTGCTTCCGGTGCTGTCCACCATCCTGTGCGTGTACCTGATGACCAACCTGTCCGTTGAAACCTGGATTTACTTCCTGTTCTGGCTGGCGTTCGGCTTCCTGCTGTACTTCGTTTACGGACGGCGCCGTTCCCGGCTGAATCCGAAGAACGCCGAAGCGCTGCCGGCCGGAGGTGCCACCGCGGCCGCACCGCAGGCACCCTCGGAGCAGTAGTCCTGGTCCGCCGCGCGGCGGAACAGTTCAGGTTCGCTGCCTCCGGTGGCAGACTGGGCGCATGCTAGTAGCCTTCTCAGTTGCCCCGTCCGGTGTCGGCCCCGAAACAGGTCCCGGAGGTCCGTCCGCGGATGCCTCGGTGCACGACGCCGTTGCCGCCGCCGTCAAAATCGTCCGCCAGTCCGGCCTGCCGAACCGCACGGACGCCATGTTCACCACGATCGAAGGTGAATGGGATGAGGTCATGGATGTGATCCGCCGTGCCACCGAAGCCGTGGGCCGGTACGGAAGCCGGGTTTCCCTGGTGCTCAAGGCGGACATCCGCCCGGGGCACACCGGAGAACTCACCGGCAAGGTTGAGCGGCTGGAACAGGTGCTCGCGGCCGAGGACGAATACCGGGGCCACTCCTAGCCCCCCGCCCCCGGGACCGTCGGTGTCCCGGGGGCGTCCTGGTTGTCCGGATCTGAGACCAGCCGCCCGAAGCCTAAGCTTGAAGCATGAGCCCCACCCACCTTCCCCCGGCTGTTTCCTGATGGGCCGCCAGCGTCCCGGCAAAGGTACCCCCAGTGAAGCTTCTGCCACCGGAAACGGTCCGGTGGCAGGACGCTATGAGATCGACACCGGAACCTGCGAACTGCTCCCGGACCAGTTCTCCTCCACTGGCTGGCTGCTGAAGATCAACGGTGTGCATTCCTCTCACATCGACCTGGCCGATCCCCGTGAGCTGGATTTCGAGTACATGCGCTGGATCGCGGCCCTGGTCGAATCCCGGTTCCCCGCGGACACCAAACTCCGGGCGCTGCATCTGGGCGGGGGCGCATGCTCCATGGCGCGCTACTTCGCGGACGCCTACCCCGCTGCCCGGCAGGTCGTCGTCGAACTGGACGGAAAACTGGCCGAACTGGTGCGCGGCTGGTTCGATCTTCCGCGCGCCCCGCTGATGCGCTTGCGCGTGGGTGAAGCCCGGGAAGTCACCGAATCCCTCAGCACCGACAGCCGGGACCTGATCATCCGCGACGTCTTCGCCGGGGACCAGACCCCGGTCCCTCTCACTTCGGCCGAGTTCCTGGTCCACGCCAAGCGCGTCCTGGCGGCGGACGGCCTGTACGTGGTCAACTGCGGAGACTCACCGGACCTGTTGACTGCCCGGCGGGAAGCGGCGACGATTGCCTCCGCCTTCCGGCACACCGCCATCGTCGCGGATCCGGCGATGCTCAAGGGCAGGCGCTACGGCAACATCATCATCGCCGGTTCGGACGTTCCCTTCGCCGGGGACGCCTCGCTGCCGCGTACGCTGCTGGGCGGGGCGATGCCGGCCCACCTCTGGGACGACCCGAAAGTGCGGTCCTTCGGCCGCGGCTCAGCCGTTATCCATGATCCGGGAATGGGCGACGCCGGCAGCAGCGGAGCGCAGCAGCCCACCTGAGGTGCCTGGCGCAGGTCCACAAAAAGGTGCCCCCGCCGAACCGGCAGGGGCACCTTTCGTGGTTGCGCCAGCTGTCAGCCGGCGGGAGCCTAGGCCAGGCCGAGTGCTGCCTCGATCGGACCGACGCAGAAGAAGACGGCGAACGCCGCAGCGACGATCCACATGACGGGGTGGATTTCCCGGGCCCGTCCCTGGAACGTGCGGATGATCACGTAGGCGATGAAGCCTGCGCCCAGGCCGTTGGCGATCGAGTAGGTGAACGGCATCAGTGCGATGGTGAGGAAGGACGGGAGCGCCAGGCCGATGTCCGACCAGTCGATCTTCGCCACCTGGGTGACCATCAGGTAACCCACCACAACCAGCGCCGGGGCCACGGCCTCGAACGGCACCAGGTAGATCAGCGGCGTCAGGAACATGGCTGCAATGAACAGCAGGCCGGTGACGATCGACGCGAAGCCGGTGCGGGCCCCTTCACCGATGCCTGCGCCGGATTCGACGAAGAGCTGGTTCGAGGAGACGCTGGCACCGCCGCCGGCAATGGCACCGGCCGCGTCCACGAGCAGTACGCGCTCGACGTTGGGGATGTTGCCGTCCTTGTCGATGCTTCCGGCTTCGGTGGAAAGGCCCACCATGGTTCCCATGGCGTCGAAGAAGATGCTGAGCAGGATCACGAAGGCCAGCAGGGATGCGCCGATGATCCCCAGCTTTTCGAACGAGCCGAACAGGCTGAAGTTGCCGATCAGGGACAGATCCGGCGCACCCCACTGGGGCATGCTCGGGGTGACCAGGGACCAGCCGGTGGCAACGCCGGCACCCTGGTTACCGGGGGAGGCGACGTTCTCAATGATGACGGCCAGCACGGTGGAGGACAGGATGCCGATCAGGATCGCGCCGCGGACCTTCCGGGCCATCAGGGCAATGGTGAGGATCAGGCCAAAGGCGAACACCCGGGTGGGCCAGCCGAGCAGCGCGCCGCCGGAGCCAAGCTCTACGGGGACGGTGGTGCCGGCGGCGTCGGGCACGCGGCGCACAAAGCCGGCGTTCACGAAGCCAAGCAGTGCGATGAAGAAGCCGATGCCCACCACAATGGCGGTTTTCAGGCTGGCGGGAACTGCCCTGAAGACGGCAGTCCGGAAGCCGGTGAGCACCAGGATGAACATGGTGATACCTGCCAGGACCACCAGGCCCATGACGTCCGGCCAGGTGAGGTTCTCATTGGTGGCAACGGTCACCGCGACGAACGCGTTGACACCCAGGCCGGTTGCCATCGCGAAGGGGTGCTTGGCCCAGGCGCCCATAATGATGGTCAGCACGCCGGCGACCAGCGCCGTCGCGGCAGCGATGGCCGGTCCGCCCAGGACGTTGCCCGCACCGTCTTCCCCTCCGAGGATCAGCGGGTTCAGGACCACGATGTAGCTCATGGCGAAGAATGTGGCCAGGCCTCCCCGGATCTCCGTACCAACCGTGGAGCCCCGCTTGGAGATTTCGAAATACCGGTCCAGTCTTGAACCTTGCTTGAGCATGACTGTTTCCTCTGAGTGAGTGTTGTGCGGGAGCGGGCGAATGCCCCAGCTTCGATATTAGACCCGCACCGCCCGCAGCTTTTAATGCTGTGGCCGGCGTCGAAACATGCATGCTCCGCAGACGGGGCGGCGGGTAGGCTGGCTTTAGGAGCGCAGCCAAGGGTGGTTGTGTGCACCCCGAAGGGAGCCGATTGTGTTCGATGCTGAGTTTGAGGCGGACCCGGTCCGCTCCGGAATCGTGGTGGGAGTGGATGGCTCGGACCAGAGCATCTGCGCCCTTACCTGGGCGGCCCGGGAAGCGCGGCGCCGCGGCGTTCCGCTGCACGTGGTAACGGCCTATACCGTTCCTATCTTCGCGGCGTCGTCCATGGACGCCGGGTACACGGCCGTCGACGACGCGGTGATTCGCGACGGCGCCCGTTCCGTCCAGGAAAAAGCCCTCGCCCGGATAGCCCAGCCGGGACTCGAAGTCATCTCCCGGGTGGAGAGCGGCGACGCCGCGGCGGTGCTGCTGGAACTGTCCGAAGACGCCGAACTCATGGTGGTTGGATCCCGCGGACGCGGCGGATTCGTTGGCCGGCTGCTCGGCTCGGTATCCAGTGCCGTGCCTGCCCATGCCAAATGCCCCACGGTGATTGTTCCGCTTCGAACGGCCGGACGGCTGCCGGAATCCGGCATCTCCGCCCCGGCGGGCTCTCCGGTGGCGGATGACGTACACCAGGCCGTCGTCGTCGGCGTTGACGGTTCCGAGCAGGGGCGGGCAGCTTCCCTGGTCGCCGCCGAGCAGGCACGCAGCACGGGCCTCCCGCTGCGCATCGTCTGTGCCCTGCCGTCCTTCAGCGGTTCGCTCGCCTGGGTTCCGGCCCCGCTGGACGTCGACGCGCTGCACGCTGAGCTGATGGAACAGCTGAACGCCGGCCGGAACTGGCTGCAGAGCCACTTCCCTGACGTGGAAATGACCGTGGAGCTCGTGGACGGCCCGCCGGCCGAGGTGATGGTGGGCCGCACGGCGAACGTTGAACTCGTGGTGCTGGGCACCCGGGGACGCGGCGGATTCGCGGGCATGCTGCTGGGTTCAACCAGTCAAAGCGTGCTGCACCACGCGAAGGGCCCCGTCATGGTGGTTCCCGATTATGACGACCCCCGCCTGGCGGACCGGGCGGCCTTCGGCCCGATGGCCGAGGACTAGGAACCGGGTTTAGGCGTGCCGTTCACCCTCGTGGACGGCATGCCGCTCAGGTTCCAGCTGGAACGTGCAGTGCTCGGTGTCGAAGTGGCTGGAAAGACAGCCCGAGAGCCGGTCCAGGATGGTGTCCATCCCGTGCGGCGTGAGGTATTCCTCATCCACCACCACGTGCGCGGAGAACACCGGCACTCCGGAGGTGATGATCCAGATGTGGATGTCATGGGCGTCCTGCACGCCGTCCACCCGGACGATGTGTTCGCGGATCATCTCCACGTCCACCCCCTGCGGGGTGGCCTCGAGCAGCACGTCGATCACTTCGCGCAGCAGTGACCACGCGCGCGGCAGGATCATGGCTGCGATCAGGAACGACGCCCAGACGTCCGCCTGCTGGTAGCCGGTGAGCATGATCACGACGGCGGACACCACCACGGCCGCCGAGCCCAGCAGGTCCCCCAGGACCTCCAGGTACGCGCCGCGCACGTTCAGGCTCTCCTTTCGCCCGGAGTGCAGGATCAGCAGCGAAACCAGGTTGGCCAGTCCGCCCAGGATCGCAGCGGAGAGCATGATCCCGGTGTGCACCTCCGGAGCGTCCCCAATCCTGCGCACTGCCTCGGTGAAGATGACGACGGCGATCACGATCAGCAGCACCGCGTTGGCCAGCGCCGCCAGGACCTCTGCCCGCTGATAGCCGTAGGTGCGTTTCGCGGTGGGCGGGCGGGCAGCTATCCAGGCTGCGAGCAGCGCAATCGAAACGCCTGCGGCGTCGGAAAGCATGTGTCCGGCGTCGGCAAGCAGGGCCAGGGAACCGGAGACGAGTGCCCCGGCCGTCTGGATGACCACGACGGTAATGGTGATAAGGAAAACGGCCAGCAATTTGCGGCGGTGCCTGCCCGTGGCTGTGCCTGACGGCAGGCCATGGCTGTGGCCGGAATGATCGCCCATGCTTACAGGCTAGCTAGCCCCAGCCCAGTTCGTGCAGCCGGGCGTCGTCGATGCCGAAGTGGTGGGCTACCTCGTGGATCACGGTGATACGGATTTCGTCCACCAGCTCTTCCCTGGTTTCACACATCCGGGTCAGCGGACCGCTGAAGATGACGATCCGGTCCGGGAGCGAGCCGGCACCCCACCAGGAGTCGCGCTCGGTCAGCGGCGTGCCGTCATACAGGCCCAGCAATTCGGTTTCCGGGTCTTCGTGCGGGCCGGGACTGTACTCGTCCTCGATGAAGACGGCTACGTTGTTCATCGCCTTGGCCAGGTCCTCCGGGATGGAGTTCAGGGCATCGTCGACGGCGGCTTCGAAGTCATCGGGGCTCATCTCGATCGGCACATTTCCACTCTAGCCGGGGGTGCCCGGAACCCGATTTTGAAGATCGCGCGAGTAGGCCCTATAGTTTTATAAGTCCGCAGCCGGGAAACACGACTGAAACCGGGAAGTTTTCGGTGTCAGCCAAGTTGAAAGCTGCGTGTTCTAAGCCCCCATCGTCTAGCGGCCTAGGACACCGCCCTTTCACGGCGGCGGCACGGGTTCGAATCCCGTTGGGGGTACTCACGAGAGTGGTAATTCCACCGCTGAAAAGCTGGTAGAGTTTACACTCGTGAAAAGCAAGGCCCTGTAGCGCAGTTGGTTAGCGCGCCGCCCTGTCACGGCGGAGGTCGCGGGTTCAAGTCCCGTCAGGGTCGCTCAGATTTTCTGAAGCGATTTGGAAGATCTCGGTGATCATCTCTTCGATGATGCCCGGCTCTGTAGCTCAGTTGGTAGAGCGTTCGACTGAAAATCGAAAGGTCACCGGATCGACGCCGGTCGGAGCCACCAGCTAAAACCCCGCACTCGTGAGTGCGGGGTTTTTCTTTGTTCGAAAGCGTTCCGGTTCCTTCTTCCCTCCCGGGATCGGCTGTGGTTGCATGCTGGTGGGGGATCAAGCCGCCGGCCGGCCCGAACCCGGGCCGTCAGAGGAGCACGGATGCCCGGTTTGAAGGCCTGCCCGGGCGCACCCGGTCCGGAAGGAAAGCACCCATGAGTCCGGCGCGCGGCGGCGGACCCCGGGAAGAGCCGTTCAACAGACGGCTGGCACTGCTGCTGGCCATGGCCATGTTCGTGCTGGTGGTTGATACCTCGATCATGAATGTCTCAATCTCCGCAGTGGTGCACGACGTCGGTGCGACGGTCAGTGGCCTCCAGTCCACGATTGCCCTGGAGGCACTGGTCTCGGCGGCGTTCATCCTGATCGGGGGCAAGATCGGCGACCTTTTCGGGCGCAAGCGGGCCTATGTCACCGGGTTGGTCTGCTACGCCGCCGGAGCCGTGGCCATGACCCTGGCGCAGAGCCTGCTGCCGATAATTCTCTTCTGGGCCGTGATTGGCGGCCTCGGCGCCTCTCTGCTGCTGCCGGCAATCCAGTCCCTCATCCATGGCAACTTCGAGGGTCCGGCGCAGCAGCGGGTCTACGCGCTGGTTGGAGCCTCGGCCGCAATCGCCGCGGCGGTCGGCCCATTGCTGGGCGGGTTCATCACAACCTTCCTGTCCTGGCGGGTAGCGTTCCTGCTCGAAGCCCTTGTCATCACCGTTGTGCTGGCCGGCATTAAACTCGTACACGACGTTCCCTACGAAGGCCCGCGGACGCTTGATCTCGTTGGATCGCTGCTGTCCATCCTCGGGATGGGCGGAATCGTGCTGGGCGTTCTGGTGTGGCAGGAGGGCGGCGAGGCTGTGGGAGCGCTGCTGGCCACCGGCGCCGTCGGGCTGGGCTCGCTGGTGCTGTGGCTGCTGAGGCGCAAACGCCGGGGGAAGCCTACTCTGCTGGACCCGGACCTGTTCCGGTCCAAGCCGTTCCGCTTTGGCGCCGCCGGGCAGATGCAGCAGCAGATCGCCCTGGGCGGCACCATGATCGTGCTGCCCATCTACCTGCAGATGGTGCTCGGTTACAACGCCATGGAATCGGGGCTGTCCATTGCCCCGCTCTCGCTGACCATGTTCGCCGTCGCTCTGCTCGCTGGAAAGCGCGCCGGAAGGCGGCGTCCGGCCAGCCGCATCCGGTGGGGATTCATGCTCCTTGTCGCGGGCCTGGTGCTGCTCCTTCCAGTGATACCCCGCGCTGACTCCGGATGGTGGCTTCTGCTCCCGCTCCTCGTCGCCGGATCCGGGCTGGGCCTGCTGGTCTCCCAGCTGAACAACTACACGCTGTCTCCGATCTCCGACGAACGGGTCAGCGAGGCCGCGAGCGTGAACTCCGCTGCCGGCTCCTTTGGACTGTCCTTCGGGCTGGCCTTTGCCGGCGGGATCATGCTGGCGGCGCTGTCCCTGATCTTCACAGGTCTGTCAGAGTCCAGCACGGTGCTGCCGGACGACGAAAAGCAGCAGGTTGCCCGGGTACTGGAGGACGACGCGCAGCTCCTGAGCGATATCCAGCTCCAGGAACTGCTGCAGGGCCAGCCGGAAGAGAGCCAGGCCGAGATCCTCCGCATCAATACGGAGGCGCGGCCGGCCGCCCTGCAGATTGCGCTTGGCATCCCGATCCTCGCCGGTGGCCTGGGACTGCTGGTGTCCTTCAGGATGCGGAAGCTTTCGGAAACGGAACCCTCCTCCGGCGGCGGAACTGTCCTGGCCTGATCCAGCCGCGCCGTCCACGGCTGGGCAAGGAACCCTTCCCATCCCTGCCGTTCCCGGATTCACTGGGACCCCAACTACGTGGAGGTCAACGATGATTCCAAGCAGTGAAGCGTTCCAGTGGGACTCAGTCAGCCCGCATGAGAACGAAGAGCTGAGCGAGGCCCAGTGCTGGTCCCTGCTGGGCGGCCAGGAGACCGGCAGGATAGCGTTCCTGCAGGACGGGAGGCTCCTGGTCTTCCCGGTGAACTACCTGGTACATGAGAAGAACGTGTATTTCCGCACCAGCGAAAGCAGCGGGCTGGCGCTCCTGCCCGGAGACCTGAACACTTCCTTCCAGGTCGATTCGCACGATGGCGATGCCATGGCGGGCTGGTCCGTCCTGGTCAGCGGGCCCGCCAACGCCGTCCGGGACGATTCGCTGCTGACCAGGCTCTGGGGTATGCGCAGCGCCGCACCCTACGGAGGCGGGCAGCGGAACCTGTTCGTGGGAATCGATCCGACCCAGGTGACCGGCCGCCGCGTCCGCATGGGCTGAGGTCGGCCTCCCTGCCCAATTCCGCAGGTGAGGGGATAGGCTTGGCTTTTATGGAAGATGCCCAGATCACACCGGGAAACGGTCCTGCCGCTGCCGAAAACCAGCCATTGAGCCCCGCGCCGGCCGGTTCGGGTGCAGTCTCCCCGCCGCCCGGTCCCGGCCCAAAGCCCGCATCGGCCCCTATGCAGCCGCATGTTCCGCCGGTCCCGGGAGGAGCCGCTGCAAACCCGTCAGGATCCGCTTCCGCTGAAGAGCCCGGCGGCCGGACGTCCATCGCCGAGCAGGCCGTGGCCAAGGTGGCGGCCATTGCAGCACGCGCAGTTCCGGGCGTCCACACCCTGGGTACCGGCGCCGGACGTACGCTGGGCGCGGTGCGGGACGCCGTCGCGGGCTCCGACAGCAGCGCTACTGCCGGGGTGAATGTTGAGGTGGGCGAGACCGAGGCCGCCGTGGACATCACCCTGGTGGCCGACTACGGAATCCCGCTGACCGGGCTGGCCGACTCCGTGCGCTCAGCCGTCTACGCCGCCGTGGAGGACCTGGTGGGCCTGAATGTCGTGGAGGTCAACGTGTCCGTCGCGGACGTGCATGTTCCGGAGGCACTGGATCCCCGGGCTGCCAAACGCCCGGCCGGGGGCCAGGACTGAGCATGCGGAACCTTCCGGGCTTCGACAGACCAACTAATGCGGATTCCTCCCCGCGGGGGACGACGGGTAAGGCAGGAACAATGAAACCGACAGTCGTGGGCATGGCCGTAGGTGCCGTACTGGCTTTCACCGCTCTACTCTTCGATTTTTGGGGTTTCCTGCTGATGGCACTCTTTATTGCCGTCGGTGCCTTCCTTGGCCGCGCAGCCGAGGGCAAGGTCGACTTCCGCAGCGTCCGGGACGCGCTCACCGGGCGCCGTTCGTCCTCATGAGCACTGCCGTTGTTCCGGGGGAGGCCAAACCCCTCACCGCTCCGCCGCTGGCCGGGCATAACCGGATTAGCACCCAGGCGCTGACCAGCACCGCGCAGGCCGTGGCGGCTGAACACTTCGGGGTGGCCGCCTCGGCGGTGCGTGTCACCTGGAGCGATGACCAGGGGCTGCTGGCGCTGTCGCTGGCGCTGCCGGTCACCATGCCCCCGCTGGAAGCCGTCGTAAAGGATCCCGGGCTGGTGGCCCGGACCGGCGGTTCGGTGTGGGACCGTGCCCATGCGGCCAAACCCGTGCTGCTGGAACGCATCACCTACCTCACCGGTTCAATCCTCTCCCTCGTGGATATCCGGGTCACCGGAATCCGGGTCCAGGAAGGGAGCCGGGTGAAATGAGCGAGACCACTGCCGCCCCGCCAACCGAGGGGTCGACCGCCCGGATCGTCCGCCGGGAAACCCACGCGGCGCGAACCGTTCCCGTAGTGATTGCAGCCGTCCTGGGCATCCTGTTCTGCCTGTACGTCCTGCTCGAATCGGTGCTGCAGTCCCTGGGGCAGGATGAATGGCTGATCGATCCGCCGACGTTTGCGCACTGGCTCGCAGGCCTGCCGCGCGACGCCGACCCCCTGATGCTCGGTCTAGCCGGGGCCCTGATCTTCCTTGCCGGGCTCTGGTTCTTCCTGATGGCAGTGCTGCCCGGACGCCGGGCGCGCTATTCGCTGCCCAACCCGCGCGCCGCCGTCGTCGTGGATGCCGAAGTCCTCGCTTCCTCGCTGGCCCGCCGTGCCCGCCTAACCGCGGGAGTCACCTCCGAGCAGGTCCTGGTGACCGTCGGCCGGACGCGTGTTGAGGTGCGGGTCCGCCCCACGTCCGGAATCCCGGTCGATTCGGAGGCTGTGCGGGCAGCCGTGGAGGATGAGCTGGCGCTCACCGGACTCCAGCCGCAGCCGGCAGTCAGCGTGCTCGTCTCAACCGTGGGGGCGATCGGACAGTGAACCGGACACCACGTTCCCTCAACCGGATCCTCCTGGGCATCGGCGGAGTGCTGCTGCTTGTCCTCGGAGGCGGGCTCGTGCTGCTGAGCGTGGACCCCGCCGCCGCACGCTGGTGGCAGGACACCGCGCCGGGCATCCTGGCCGACGGCGGACGCCTGCTCAGCGACACAGCTATTCCCGGGCAGCGCCAAAGCTGGCTCTGGCCCGCTCTTGCCCTGGCCATGGTGGTCTGCGCCGTCCTGCTGGTGCTGTGGATTGCCGCGCAGGGCCGCGGACGGGCAGACACGCTGGTTGCCGAATATGACGACGACGGCGCGCCCGGCCGCATTTCCATCAGCGGCTCGGTGCCTGAGCAGGCACTGCGCGAAGCCCTGCTGAAGGATCCGGATGTCACATCAGTGGGAGTCAGCACCTGGGCGCTGGTGGACGGCAACGGGCTGCGGGTGCGGATCGTGCCGCGGCAGGGCGCCGCACCGCATCTCGTGGCGGCGGACGCCACCAACCTGGTGGATGCCCTCGACGCGGCGCTGGGCCGCAGCTCAACAGTGCTGATCAGCCTGGAAGCCGGGCGCCGGTACCGGCTCGGCCGGGAAGAACGGGTCCGCTGACCCTCTACTGAAGGGGAGCCTTCGTGGATCAGGAAGCGCGGGCGAGCTGCCGGATGGGAATCCAGCGTCCGGCCAGCCGCCGGTACGCTGCGGCAGCACCCGTCATATCGCCGTCGGCCAGTGACTCGATGCCCAGCCGCACGTCGGATGGGGAATCGTCCGGGTAGACGAGGTCCGCCACGGGGCCGTAGTCCAGCTCCAGGACCGCGGAGGGGGAGAAGACCTCCATCCACGCCACGAGGTCTGTGAGTTCGTCCAGCAGGTCCAGTTCCGGCGCAGCCAGGGCCAGGGCAGCCGCGGCGTGCCGGGCGCGCTCAATGCACTGCTGCACGGGAGCGGACAGCCGGACGGTGAGAACCCGGCCGTCCTCCTCGATGACCTCGGTCTGGTCATCCTCATGCATCAGCACGAACCAGCCGAACGGCACGCCCCACGTGGCCGAGCGGGTGTGCAGCTTGGCCAGCGAATCCGCGAACGAGTCCGGGTCGATGCGGGCGGCATGCGCCTCCCGGGCAACCTCCGGCAGCAGCACGTCCACCAGCGGCCCCTGGACCGTTTCGCCCAAAGACTCTGCCGCCAGGGATGTCCGGACGGCAAGCTGGTTGGGGCAGTACAGCCGTGTGGTGATGCCGTCCGGACCCGGGTGGTGAAGCACGCGGACCAGGTCCGTCGAATTGTGCGGGAACGGGTCGGAGACGGCACGCACCAGCCGGCGGACAGCGTCGCTGCGCTCCAGCACTTCCGTCTCGTGGCGGGCACGGGAACGCTGGCTCAGGATGCGCATCTGCTGGGAGTCGTCGAAGGCGTCCAGCGGTTCATAGGCGCGAAGGTAGGACACGTACGGGAAGGTACGCCACACGGTCGCTTCCGGTGTCCCGGCCATTCCTAGTCCAGTTCCACGATCACGGGCGCATGGTCTGACGCGCCCTTGCCCTTGCGTTCCTCCCGGTCAATGCTGGCGCCGGTGACCCGGGCTGCCAGGGCGGGGGAGCCCAGCGCGAAGTCGATCCGCATTCCCTGCTTCTTCGGGAAGCGCAGCTGCGTGTAATCCCAGTAAGTGTAGACACCGGGTCCCTCAGTGTACTGGCGGGTCAGGTCCTGGAAACCGGAGTCCAGGAACGCCTGGAAGGCGGCACGCTCAGGCTCGGTGATGTGGGTGGCGTTCTGGGCGCGGAACCAGTCGATGTCCCACACGTCCTCGTCCCGCGGGGCAATGTTCCAGTCCCCCATCAGCGCCAGGTTCAGCTTCGGATCAGCCTCAACCCAGGACGCGGCCTGGTCACGCAGGACCTTCAGCCACTCAAGCTTGTACGGCATGTGGGGATCATCTACGGCACGGCCGTTGGGAACGTAGAGGCTCCAGATCCGCACACCGCCGCAGGTAGCACCGATGGCGCGGGCCTCGGCGGCAGTGGTTTCCTCGGTCTTGCCGAAGTGCGGCTGGCCCGGGAAGGTGCGCTCAACGTCGTCGAGCCCCACACGGGACGCGATGGCGACGCCGTTCCACTGGCTCAGACCGAAGTGCGCCACCTCGTAGCCGTTGCTCTCGAACATGTCCCAGGGGAAGTTGTCATCCTTGGCCTTGGTCTCCTGGATCGCCAGGACGTCGACGTCGGAGCGCTGCAGCCAGGCCTCAACGCGGTCGGCTCGGGCACGGATGGAGTTCACATTCCAGGTAGCAATCTTCACCCTTGCTACGTTACCCAATCCGCGCACGCGGGGCCTACGATCCCGGTGCCGGTGTTCGCGGAGGTTCTGTGCGCAGCGGTGTGCCGGGGCCGGCTGGTGCCGCCGGGGCCGCCGGGTGGGTGCAGGCGGGCGCAGGCGGGGCCGGGGCTGGGGCCGCCGGGGCCGCCGGGCGGGCCGGAACGGCGGCAACGAAACTCCTGCGTTCGCAGAGCTCACTGTGGAGTATTAAAGCCGCCTAACCCGGCCCGCCCGGCTGGTTCTGTGCGTTAGCGGGCTCCGGTGGCGGGCTCCGACGAACTTCGCCGGCTGGTCCTGTGCGTTAGTGGGCTCCGGTGATGCTCTCCGATGACCCTAGCCGGCTGGTCCTGTGCGTTAGCGGGCTCCGGTGGCGGGCTCCGACGCACTTCGCCGGCTGGTTGCGCGCGGGTGGGCCCGGTGGTGCTCTCCTGCGAACCTCACTGGCTTTGTGCGCGCGGGTGGGCCCGGCGCGCTTCGGTCGCCCCCGCTGGGTGGCGGTGTGGGTGAACTGGGAATCGAATCGCTCCCGTTTGGGGGAATTCGTGCGGTGTGGAACTTTTCGGCCGCGGCGAAGCGGAGCGATCTCCCGAACTGGCCGGAATGTCCCAAAGTGGAGCGAAAAAGGGCTCCAGGCTTGCCCCCGGGCGTGCCCCGACGGGAAGGCCGGCTCGCCGGGCAGGAAAGCCACGGCCGTATCTCCTGGCATTTATGGGGATGCATCTACCGGGATGGGGAGGGGCGGAGTTTTCGGGAGAGTTCATGGGCGTGATGCAGAAGCAGGCGGCCAAGTTCCGGGCGGCGTTCGTCAGCGAAACGGGGCGCTATGCCCGTGAGGCTCAACGCCCACGCCGGCTGCCCGGAGGGATCAAAGACTGCCGCGCCCATACCCCAGCTGCCGTTGACGATGAGCCCCGGGTTGACCGCATAACCCAGGGCGCGCGTCTCGTGGATCCTGGCCCTGATCTCGTCCGGGCCGTGACCGTCCCCATGTTCGGCAGCCAGGTCGGTGTCCCCCAGGTAGTTTTCGACCGTCTGTTCCGGCAGGAACGCCAGGATGGCCAGCCCGGCGGAGGCCACCCCGAGCGGAAACCTCTTGCCTTCGTGCAGAACAAAGGAGCGGATCGGGAACGCGCCGTCCTCACGCAGCAGGCAGACCGTCTCATTTCCGCGGCGGACCGAGAAGAAGGCGCTCTCACCCGTCGCTTCAGCGAGGGCCCGGACATGTTCCCGCGCCAGGGAGGAAATGTCGTACCGTTCGGCGGCTACGGATCCCATCAGGTACAGCTCCGGGCCAAGCAGCCAGCGGCCGGAGCGGCGGTCGTGGTCCAGGAACCCTTCGGCGGCCAGCGATGCGAGCAGGCGGTGCGCGGTGGGGCGGGGCAGGGAAGCAGCACGGGCGACGTCGCTCGTGGTTATTCCCTCCGGCATCGCTGCGCTGACAATCCGGAGCACTCCCGCGAGCCGATGTACAACCTGCGCACCCTGCACTCCCTCACCCATGCCCACATTATGAACGCAACCGAGCGTCATAGCCATCATCTGATCACTTTGACTCCGTCCGTTGACCCTTCCGGGATGGCTATTTAGCCTCGGAAACCAGACATGGCGTATGTCCACATTATGAGCTGAGGAGCGTGCACGTGGCGGGAAAGGTTCTAGGCAGTGCAGGGGAAGCGCTGGCCGGAATGGTGCGGGATGGCATGACCATCGCCGTCGGCGGCTTTGGACTGAGCGGAATCCCGGTCAACCTGATCAACGCTTTGCGCGAGAGCGGAGCCCGCGGGCTGACGATCGTCTCCAACAACATGGGCGTGGACGGCAAGGGCCTTGGCGTCCTGTTGGAGAACAGGCAGGTCTCCAAGGTGCTGGGTTCCTATGTGGGGGAGAACAAGCTGTTCGCCGAACAGTATCTGTCCGGGGACCTTGAGGTTGAGTTCGTTCCGCAGGGCACCCTGGCGGAGCGGCTGCGTGCGGGTGGCGCCGGCATTCCTGCTTTCTACACCCCTACGGGGGTAGGGACTCCAGTCGCCGAAGGTAAGCCCGAAGCGGTCTTCGACGGGCGCCGGGCCATCCTGGAACGCGGAATCGTGGCCGATATTGCCTTGGTGCGGGCACACCTGGCCGATGCCGAGGGAAACCTTCGATACCGAATGACGGCGCAGAACTTCAACCCGCTGGTCGCGGCCGCAGGGCGGACGACCATCGCGGAAGCCGAGCACGTTTCCCCGGACTTCCTGGACCCGGACCGGATTCATACGCCGGGCATTTTTGTCCAGCGCGTTGTACCCGCGGAGAACACGATAAAGCACATCGAGCAGCGGACCGTTCGGGTCCGGGTGGAGGCCTAAGACCATGTGGACACGGGATGAAATGGCGGCGCTCGCGGCTGAAGAGCTGGAGGACGGGCAGTACGTCAACCTGGGAATCGGGATTCCCACGCTGGTGGCGAACCACCTGCCGCCCGGAGTGAATGTCTTCCTGCAGAGTGAGAACGGGCTGCTGGGCATGGGACCGTTTCCCTACGAGGGCGAGGAAGACGCCGACCTCATCAACGCAGGCAAGCAGACGGTGACGGTGCTTCCCGGGGGCAGCTTCTTCGACTCGGCCACGTCCTTCGGGATGATCCGCGGCGGTCACGTGCAGACGGCGATCCTTGGTGCGCTGCAGGTTTCCGCGTCCGGCGACCTGGCGAACTGGACCATCCCGGGCAAACTGGTCAAGGGCATGGGCGGCGCCATGGACCTGGTAGCCGGCACCCCGCGGGTCATCGTGGTCACGGACCATCTCGCGAAGGACGGGAGTCCGAAGATCGTCCAGGAGTGCGACCTGCCGCTGACCGGCGTCGGCGTTGTGGACCGCATCATCACCGACCGCGCAGTGTTCGACGTCGACGATGGCACCCTGGTTCTCCGCCGCATGGCTCCGGACCAGGACATCGAGTCCCTCCAATCCACCACCGGCGCCCCTTTCACCGTGGCTTTGGATTCCATTCCGGCTGCCTGACCCGCCCGCCTTCCCACGCTCCGTGACTGATGTTCACTCCTGAGGTCCCACCTCTCGCAGGAGCAACAACGAGTGGGAATCCCCGCTGCGGCGAGTCACACCAGCGCACAGGAGCAACAACGGGTGGGAATCCCCGCTCCGGCTGGGTCCCATCTGGCACAGGAGTAACGACGCGTGGGAATCCCCGCTGCGGCGAGTCACATCAGCGCACAGGAGCAACAATGCGTGGGAATCCCCGCTCCGGGTGGGTCCCATCTGGCACAGGAGCAACGACCCGCGGGAAACCCCGCACGGACAGGGGCGGGCTAAACGGCTCGCCCGTCACCTGCCCACCCGAGCGCACGTCGCAACGGGACCGGCCCGCCCGGGTCCACCGGCCCGCCCGGGTCCACCGGCCCGCCCGGGTCCACCGGCCCGGCCGGCTCGTCCGGCCTACCCGCGCCGCTTCCGGTCGCCCGGCGGCCCCGGCCCGCCCGGCCTCCCGGGCCCGCCCGGCCCCGGCCCCCCGGGTCTACTCGCCTGCCCGGCCTCCCGGGCCCGCGAGCCGAAGAAACCTACTTCCACCACGAATCAAGAATCGAAACCGGCGTCGTCCGCTTGTGCCGCGTCATCAGGTAGCGCTTCTCGATCTTCCCGGCGGCCTCGTCGGAGACGTCGCGGCCTTCGAGGTAGTCATCAATCTGGTCGTACGTGATGCCCAGCTCGGTTTCGTCCGTCTGGCCGGGAACGCCGTCGAGCAGGTCTGCCGTAGGCGCTTTGCCAACGAGCTGGTCGGACGCGCCAAGGGCGCTGAGCAGGGAGCGGACCTGTCGCTTGTTGAGTCCGAACAGGGGCAGGATGTCCGCGCCGCCGTCGCCGTACTTGGTGAAGAAACCGGTGACGGATTCAGCTCCGTGGTCCGTGCCGATGACCAGCAGATTGTGTTCCCCGCCCACGGCGTACTGGGCGGTCATCCGCACCCGGGCCTTGATGTTGCCCTTGTTGAAGTCGCTCAGCTTCCCGGTTTCCATGGCCGCATAGGCCTTCTCGAAGCCGTCCACCGCGTCCCCAATGTTGTACGTCCAGGAGGTCTTGGGCTGGATGAACTCAAGGGCTGCCTGGGCGTCATCCTCGTCATGCTGGACCCGGTAGGGAAGCCGCATGGCGATGAAGTTCGCCTCGGTGCCCTCCGCGTTCAGCTCCTCGACGGCGAGCTGGGCCAGGCGGCCCGCCAGCGTGGAGTCCACGCCGCCGCTGATGCCTAGCACAAACCCCTTGGTCCGGGATGCGTGCAGGTAGTCCTTGAGGAAGTCCACCCGGCGCCGGATCTCCGCTTCCGGATCAATGGCAGGGTGCACTCCCATTTCGGCAATGATTTCGGCTTGAAGTTCGCGCATGGCGTTCAGCCTATACAACGCGCTGTTTGCCCGGGCAGGGGGCGGACGTTCTGTGACGGGGAGCGCCGCTGCCGCGAAGAGCCCAAAGGGCCCGCTCGGATAGGATTGGGGCATGACTTCCCCGCAGACCGCCGCGTCCCGTGCCCGCCTCCTGGAACTGATCAAGGAACTGGCCGTGGTCCGCGGAAAGGTGATTCTTTCCTCCGGCAAGGAAGCCGACTACTACATCGACCTGCGCCGCGTCACCCTGCACCACGAGGCCTCGCAGCTGGTGGGTGAGGTCATGCTGGACATGATCAACGCAGCCGGCATCGAGTTCGCCAGTGCAGGCGGCCTGACCATGGGCGCGGACCCGGTGGCAACCGCCGTCATGAACGCCTCCGCCCGCAGCGGCGGCACCGTTGACGCGTTCGTGGTGCGCAAGGCGCAGAAGTCCTACGGCATGGGCCGGCAGGTGGAGGGGCCCGACGTCGCGGGCCGCGACGTCGTTGTTCTGGAGGACACGTCCACTACCGGAGGGTCGGCGCTAACCGCCGTGGAAGGCGTACGGAACGCGGGAGGCAACGTCGTCGCCGTGGCAGTGATCGTGGACCGGGACACCGGAGCGAAGGAACGCATTGAAGCCGAAGCCGGCGTGCCGTACCTGTTCGCGTTCGGCAAGGACGAGCTCGGGCTCGACTAACGCCCACACCGGTTGCGGGAGCCCATGAGCGATGACCCAGCGAAGGTCCTCCGCTATGCGGAGAGCCTGGGCCGCTATTCCCGGCGCCGGTTCCTGGTGGGTGCCGCAGCCGGGCTGACGCTGGCCGCGGACCTCTTCGTCACGCGCCTGATCCAGGAACAGCGTGAAGAGCTTGAAATCCTCACGGTCCGTGACGACGCCGCTGCCGCCGAGTTCCCGCGCGCCATGTGGTTCCTTTTTCCCGGCTACAAGACCAGCTGGGAAGAGGCGGTCTGGATCGTGAACTCGCTGCGCCCGGCACTGGCCCGGCGCGGGCAAATGGCGGCAGTGGGGTACTCGAACAAGGGCCTGGACCTGGACACGATCGAAGCCGAGGTTTTCCGGCACATCCGTACCCGGCGCCTCAACCGGGTGTATTTCTACGGCCACAGCTTCGGCGGGATGGTGGCCGTTGAACTCGCGGCCCGGCTGCTGGCCCGCGGCGTCCAGGTGGAGCTGGTGATCCTGGATTCAAGTCCGGCGGGACGGTTCGACGTCCTGGACCAGAACATGATCCGCGGCGTGGTGCTGCTCTACGAAGCCGGCTACCGGATTCCCAGCGCGCTGCGCGGCGGTTACGAACTGGGGGAGCGGATCCTGCACAAGGACGAACGCAGCTGGAGCACGGTGGTGGACCAGACGCTGGAACAGCTTTCCCCGCTGGCCCCGTCGAGCACGCTGATCCAGTCAGAGTCCTCCTACATCTACCATTACGACGCCGCTGCCTTCGCGGGTGCCATAGGGGACGCCGAGGTGGCCTTTATTGGAAACCCCGGCGATGAGACGGTGAACTACTACACCGCCCGGGCCCGCTGGACCGAGGTCTTTCCCGGCAACATGGTCTCCAACTCGCTCATTACCGACGGCGCGCGTCCGGCACATGCCAGCCCGCAGTGGAACCCGGGGATTTACCAGCGAGTGGTGGACGAGGTGCTGGACACCTATGTCCCGCTGCCCGCCGTGGGAGGCGGCGGAGGCAAGGTGCCCTTCTAGCCCTCCCGGCTAGACGGTCCTGATCAGGTCCGCGACGGAGTCGATGATCTGGGACGGCCGGAAGGAGTAGCGGGCAATGTCCTCGCGCTGCGTGATGCCGGTGAGCACGAGGACCGTGGTCAGTCCCGCTTCGATGCCGGCGATGATGTCCGTGTCCATCCGGTCCCCGATCATGCCGGTGGTCTCCGAATGCGCGTCGATCTTGTTCATGGCGGAGCGGAACATCATCGGGTTCGGCTTGCCCACAATGTAGGGTTCCCGGTCCGTGGCGGCCGTGATCAGCGCGGCGATGGCGCCGGTGGCCGGAAGCGGGCCCTCCGGGGAAGGTCCGGTGACGTCCGGGTTGGTGGCGATGAACCGGGCCCCGTCGAGGATGAGCCGGATCGCCTTGGTGATGGTGCCAAAGGAATAGGTGCGGGTTTCCCCCAGGACCACATAGTCCGGGTTGGTGTCCGTAAGGATCAGCCCGGCCTCATGCAGCGCCGTCGTGAGCCCTGCCTCGCCGATCACGAACGCGCGCCCGGGGGTGGAGGAGCCCTTGAGCTGGTCCTTCAGGAACTCGGCCGTGGCCAGCGCGGAGGTCCACAGGTTTTCCTCCGGAACGTCCAGGCCGGAGGCATGGAGCCGGGCCGCAAGGTCCCGCGGGGTGTAGATCGAGTTGTTCGTCAGCACCAGGAAACGCTTGGAGGTGTCCACCCAGCGGTTGATCAGCTCCGCGGCGCCGGGAATCGCCTGGTTCTCATGGACCAGCACTCCGTCCATGTCCGTCAGCCAGCACTCGATGTTCTCGTTCTCGCCCACAGTTTCCTCCAGTGCGTGTTCTGCCTCGTGCCCGCAGCCATTCGGGAGTCCGGGCGCAGGCCTGGTCCTTACGGTGCGGATGCGGGATGGTCCAGTCTTTCACCTTACGCTGGAAGGGTGATAGAGAGCCCTGAAACAATCCCCGCCGCAGAGCCGGCAGACGCCGAAATGCCGCAGGTTGGCGTTGGGCCATGGGAGGGTCCGTGGCCCGAGGGCGAGCAGTGGGATCCCGAGCTGCTTGCCGCCGGAGACCGGCGCAACGTGGTGGACGAATACCGGTACTGGAAGCACGAGGCGATCGTCGCGGACCTGGACTCCAAGCGCCACGAGTTCCATGTGGCCATCGAGAACTGGCAGCATGACCTGAACATCGGCTCCGTGGTGCGCACCGCCAACGCGTTCCTGGCCAAGGAAGTGCACATCATTGGACGACGCCGCTGGAACCGGCGCGGGGCAATGGTCACCGACCGCTACCAGCACGTGCGCCACCACCCCAGCGTGGAAGAGTTCACCGAGTGGGCGCGTTCCGAAGGGCTGGCGATCATCGGCATCGACAACTTCCCCGACTCGGTGCCGCTGGAAACCTATGACCTGCCGCGCAACTGCGTCCTTGTCTTCGGCCAGGAAGGCCCCGGCCTCACGCCCGAGGTGCACCAGGCTGCCGAAGCCACGCTTTCAATCGCCCAGTTCGGCTCCACCCGGTCCATGAACGCCTCGGCCGCTGCGGCCATTGCCATGCACGGCTGGGTCCGCCGGCACGTCTTCGGGCAGGAAGTAAGCTGACGCGCCGCGCCGGAGTGCCAGGTGTGAACCCTCGAATCCGCGTTATCTGATGCGCAGAGGACTCTTGTGGCTAGGATGGGAGGAGCCAAAGAGGGCCCGGCCCTGCCGCACTTTCGAACCTTCGCTAAGGAGTCAGCATGCCTATTGCAACCCCCGAGATCTACGCAGAGATGATCGACCGGGCCAAGGCGGGGGGATTCGCATACCCGGCTGTCAACGTCACGTCCTCCCAGACCCTCAACGCAGCGCTCGCAGGCTTCGCCGAGGCCGGCTCGGACGGTATTGTCCAGGTGTCCACCGGCGGTGCCGCGTACTGGTCCGGCTCCTCGGTCAAGAATATGGTCACCGGATCGCTGGCCTTCGCCGCCTACGCCCGCGAAGTGGCCAAGAGCTATGACGTGAACATCGCCCTGCACACGGACCACTGCCCCAAGGACAAGCTGGACGACTTCGTCCTGCCGCTGCTGGCCGCCTCCGAGGAGCGCGTGAAGCGCGGCGAGGACCCCCTTTTCAACTCCCACATGTGGGACGGCTCCGCGGAGACCCTCGAAGAGAACCTGAAGATCGCCCAGGACCTGCTGGCCCGCACCGCCGCAGCGAAGATGATCCTGGAAGTTGAGATCGGGACCGTCGGCGGCGAGGAAGACGGCGTCGAGAACGAGATCAACGAGAAGCTCTACACCACCGTCGCCGACGGCATGGCAACGATTGAGGCGCTTGGCGACGGCAGCAAGGGCCGTTACCTCACTGCCCTGACCTTCGGTAACGTCCACGGCGTCTACAAGCCCGGCGGCGTGAAGCTGCGCCCGGAGATCCTCGACGAGATCCAGGCCGCCGTTGGCGGTTCGATTGGCAAGGAACGCCCGTTCGACCTGGTCTTCCACGGCGGTTCGGGGTCCTCCGCCCAGGAGATCGCAGACGCCGTGTCCTACGGCGTGGTGAAGATGAACATCGACACCGACACCCAGTACGCCTACACCCGCCCGGTAGCGGACCACATGTTCCGCTACTACGACGGCGTGCTGAAGGTGGACGGCGAGGTCGGCAACAAGAAGCAGTACGATCCGCGCGTCTGGGGTGCCTCCGCCGAAAAGGGCATGTCCGCCCGCGTGGTCGAAGCAGCACAGTCCCTCGGATCGGCAGGAAAGCACCTCTAATGTCAGACGAATTCCGCAAGAACCTGCTCGGACCCGAGCCCACGTACCTGCCCGAGGAGACCGACGTCGTCGCGCGCCTTGAGGCCGGTGACGAGGCCGTGGACCTCGCTGCCAGGTTCCCCACCTCCTCGCAGGTCTGGGCAACGCTGGCCGACGAGGCCTTCGCTGACGGACGTCCCGTGGAGTCCTACGCCTACGCCCGGGTGGGCTACCACCGCGGCCTGGACGCGCTGCGGCGCGCAGGCTGGCGCGGCACCGGCCCCATTCCGTGGGAGCACGAGCCCAACCGGGGCTTCCTCCGCGCACTGTACGCCCTGGGACGTGCGGCTGCGGCGATCGGCGAGAGCGAGGAAGTGGACCGGATCGATAAGTTCCTGGACGCTTCAGACCCCACCGCCAAAGCAGCGATCGAGGCTTAGGGCAACCAGTACCTGCGTAAAGGCGCCTTCCGGTTGGGAGGCGCCTTTACCGTGTCCGGCTACAGGGGCTACCAGCCCCAGGTGCCCGGAGCGCCCTTGAAAGGCCCGGTCACCCGGCTGGTAATCCAGCCGCCGTAGAAGTCCCCTTCCTGCGGCTGGACTTCTTCCCCGTCCACTGTCACGGAGTTCATCAGCCCCGGGTACAAGGCAGCGGTGTGGGCCAGCGCCTCGTAGCCGGGAAACGGATGCGCGTAGGTCCAGGCGGCGCGCACGGCCCGCTGGCCGCCGGAGACGACGTCGAAATAGGAGGCAGCGCCCTTGAACTCACAGTGCGTCACTCCGCTGACCGGCTGCAGCACCCCGGGGGCGAAGACCTCCAGGGGCAGGTAGTAGACCGGCGGATGGCTGGTCTCGAGGACGCGCAGCGCTTCCCTGGTGTCTGCGATCAGGTTTCCGCCCAGCCAGACCTTGACGTGTTCATCGCTCGGTTCGACTCGGGGCGGACGGGGATAGGACCAGACGGACTCGGCATGCGGGTGAAAGCGGTTTTCCATGCGTGGATTCCTTCTTTCTGCGCCGGCCTGGCGGTGATGGTGGTGGTCACCGCCAGGATCTGCGGCCGTGCCGGCACGGAGGAGAACCCGAACCGGACAGGCGGGCTGACCGGCCGCAGGGCGCCCATGTCCTCACCGTTCCAGGAACATTGCGCCGACGCGAGGCGGCGGATGGAGCGTACTCCGTAGAACTCCAGCCGGTCCCCGGTAGTTCCCGCGGTCCGCACCCCGCGGACAATCAGGCTGGCGAGCGGGTTGATGGCCTGCAGCCACAGCGGGTGGACGGCGAGCGGCGCCGGTACGGCTTCAAGGACCCGTCCCAGCGGGGTCACCGGGCCCAGCCGGGCGCTGAGCTGCAGCGGACCGCCGTCGACCCGCAGCCTGTCCTCGGCCAGGAACGCGCTCACTGGAACCACATCGATCGCGTCAAAGGTGTAGGTGGATGAGACGTAGCGGGCAACCGCTTCGCTGGGCGCCAGCAGCAACCGGGAACCGAACCGGTTCTCCACCATGACGTCGGTGAACGGACCGAACGGTGAGTCCGGCCAGTGCCCAACAACCAGGCGGGTTCCCGAGGCGGTACCCAGCCCGGCGATATAGCCGCGGAAGCGCTCCATGGCTAAACCGTACGCCTCCGTGCCCGCCTTCCAAACCGGCAAAGCCGCAGATCGGCTAAACTTGACAGGTAAGAGCCCCGCATCCCGGATCACGGACCGCTGTGTCCCCAGTCTCAGGGTGCAGGGGCGTTCTCATGCACGGTAGCGGTTCAGCGCCTGGCGCGGCTCCCTAGCGTAACTAATGGGGGAGGATCCCATGCCCGCAATTGTCATCGTCGGCGCCCAGTGGGGCGACGAAGGTAAAGGTAAGGCCACCGACCTGCTTGGCGGCCGCGTCGACTACGTCGTCAAGCCCAACGGCGGAAACAACGCCGGCCACACCGTCGTCGTCGGTGGTGAAAAGTACGAACTGAAGCTGCTTCCCGCGGGCATCCTGAGCCCCAACGCCATTCCCGTGATCGGCAACGGCTGCGTGGTGAACCTGGAGGCCCTGTTCGCCGAAATCGACGGGCTGGAAGCACGCGGAGCGGACACCTCCAAGCTGCGGATCTCCGCCAACGCCCACCTGGTGGCGCCGTTCCACCAGGTCATGGACAAGGTCACCGAGCGGTTCCTGGGCAAGCGTGCCATCGGCACCACCGGCCGCGGCATTGGTCCGGCCTACATGGACAAGGTTGCCCGGCTCGGCATCCGCGTCCAGGACATCTTCGATGAGTCGATCCTGCGCCAGAAGGTGGAAGGCTCGCTTCGGCAGAAGAACCAGCTGCTGCTGAAGGTCTACAACCGCCGCGACGTGGATGTGGAAGAGATGGTGCAGTACTTCCTCTCCTACGCTGACCGCCTGCGTCCCATGGTCATCGACTCCACGTATGAACTGAACCGTGCGCTGGACGAGGACAAGGTCATCCTGATGGAAGGCGGCCAGGCCACGTTCCTTGACGTTGACCACGGCACCTACCCGTTCGTCACGTCCTCCAACCCGACCGCCGGCGGCGCGTCCGTTGGCTCCGGCATTGGCCCCACCCGCATCAACCGCGCGGTGGGCATCATCAAGGCCTACACCACCCGTGTTGGTGCCGGTCCGTTCCCCACCGAACTCTTCGATGACATGGGCCTGTACCTGCAGAAGACCGGCGGCGAGTTCGGCGTGAACACCGGCCGCCCGCGCCGCTGCGGCTGGTACGACGCCGTGCTGGCGCGCCACGCTTCCCGCGTCAACGGCTTCACGGACTACTTCGTGACCAAGCTGGACGTGCTCACCGGCATCGAGAAGATCCCGGTCTGCGTGGCCTACGACGTCGACGGCGTGCGTTTCGATGAGATGCCGATGACGCAGACCGACTTCCACCACGCCAAGCCGATCTTCGAGTACTTCGACGGCTGGACCGAGGACATCACCGGCGCGAAGACCCTCGAGGACCTGCCGGAGAACGCCCGCAACTACGTGCTAGCCCTGGAGAAGATGTCCGGTACCCGCTTCTCCGCGATCGGCGTCGGCCCGGACCGGGACCAGACGATCGTGATCCGCGACCTGATCAGCGAGTAATCCGTCCGGAAAAGCCCCGCAGCTTCAAGGCTGCGGGGCTTTTTTGGGTCTTAGTCCCGGGCCGCGAGGACGCAGAACTCATTGCCCTCGGGGTCTGCGAGCACCACCCACGGAACATCCGGCCCCTGCCCAACATCGGCGCGCACCGCGCCGAGCGCCAGCAGCCGCTCCACCTCCTCTTCCTGGCTGCAGCCGTACGGAACCAGGTCCATGTGCAGCCGCAGTTTGGCCGTCTTGCTCTCCGGGACAGGGATGATGTCCAGGGGTGGTCCCTGGACTCCGTCGCCGGGTGCCAGGGAAATGCCGCCGTCGAATTCTTCGGCGAACCGGTACCCCAGGGCCTGGGTCCAGAACCTGGCCTGCGCGTCGACGTCGAGGGCATCGAGGGCAAGGGAAGAGAATCTGCTGCTCACGGTAAGGCTCCTTTGGCTCAGGTGAGATCGGAAGAAACCTAGCAGCCGGGTGCCTCTCGGGAATAGGGGGTGAAGGAGGTGCTGGTGCGGACGGTTACCAGCGGTTGCGTGCTTCCTCGATCCAGCCGTGCACGCCGTCCAGGCTGTGGCGCGTACCGTCCGGAGTAGCAGCCCAGCCGGACCACGCGCCGAACGCCTGCCAGGTCTTTGCGGCCACCAGAACGGCATTGGTCGCAGCCAGCCGCCGGTGGAACGGAGTCAGCG
The DNA here is from genome assembly GCF_051337705.1 of Arthrobacter sp. IK3. NCBI lineage: Bacteria > Bacillati > Actinomycetota > Actinomycetes > Micrococcales > Micrococcaceae > Arthrobacter > Arthrobacter sp. IK3. The sequence goes on from NZ_JBPPSW010000002.1 coordinate 282,216, forward strand.
TGGCCTCGATCCAGTCCCCGCGGACATGCCACGCTGCCTGTGGATCCGTGAGGTCGTAGCTAAACTCCAGCTCGCCGTCGTAATGGTGCAGCACGCCGTCCACGATCAGCGCGTTTTCGGTGGCCGGCGTTCCCTCTGTCCACAGCCCGCCCAGCTGCAAACCCAGCCGGGTGCCGTTGGCCGTTCCGTATCCGGCAGCCCAGTTCCAGCGCCTGGAATACGGCCAGCGTCCCCGTCCGCGGTCCAGGACAGCGAAGGCGTCCTCGCCCACCGCATATGCGCGCCCGTCCACCGTGATGGTTCCGCTGACCCGGCGGGCCACGTCCTTGAGGGTGTACTGATACCGCGTGTCCGACCACGGAACCACCACCCCCAGCACATCGCCTTCCGCCGGGGCATAAAGCTCGACGCCGACGCGCGGCGACTCGGCGCGCAGGTGCGTGCCGCCGGCGTCGTCATGGAAGCGCAGGTGCAGTCCGCCCATGGTGCCCACAGCGGTGAGGGGCGGCAGGGTGCCGGGCAGGAGCGCGGTGGAGCCCGCGGGAAGCGAGAGCGGATCCAGGCTGATTTCCTGGCCGGTGGCGCGTTCGAACACGTAGAGCTGGAGGGTGGCGGCGTAATCCAGGTGAGCAATGGTCATGCCGAGCACCAGGTCCGGAGTCAGCACGCCCCAGTACTCCCAGCGCTTGGTGCGCCAGCCGTGGGGAAGCCCCTGGGGGAGGTGCGCCGAAGCGTGCAGCGGTGAGCGGGTGAAGCCTACCGCTTCGGGGTTCAGCTTTCCGTATTTCAGGGACAGCTGGACGGGTTCCTGAATTTCCTCCATGGCGCCCCAGTCTAGGCGGCGCGGGCGAAATCATCCTGTACCGGGCCGGCGGGCGGTTTGGCGCTGCGGCGGTGGTGGGCGGACTTGCAGGTGGCGTTCTTCCGGATCGGTGATTTGCCGGAGCGCGGGACGGGCCGTTGGTGGGTTCCCGGGCTGCTGCCCGGTGCCGGAAGGGGACTGTGCGGAGCTGCTGCGGCGGCAGCCCGTGCCGGAGCGGTTGCCCGCAGCACCTCGGGAGTTCCGGTTGCTCCTGCCGGGAAGAGCGCCTGGAGGACCTCTTCCCGGGCGGCATCCGCGGCCGCCAGGAAGTCCCGTGCTGTCGATGTGCCGGGGCCGGTGGCCGCGCGGCGGCGCAGGCGGACGCCTAGGCCGCGCCAGGCCAGCCAGCCCAGGACGGCCAGTGCCCCGCCGGTGCCGTACAGCAGCACCGCCGCCAGTACCAGGGAGGTTGTTCCGCCGGAGAAAACGCCGATGCCCAGCAGGGCGGCGGCCACCCACAGGCCGCAGAGCCAGCCTGCCGCATCCAGCGGAGGCGACGGCGGTGAGCCGGCTATCCGGCTGGGAAGTGTGCGGAGTTTCTCGAGGTGTTCGGTGCGGGTGGCTGTTCCAAGCCGGAACAACGCGGGGTGGGACACTGCTTCCTTTCCTTCCAGACCAGGTTCGAATGAAAGACGGCGGAACGGGTTTTTCCGCTGCAACAGCTCGGGTTAGCACTCTCGCGTTGCAAGTGCTAATCTACTGCCGAAAGTTGAGTGAAGCCAACTCAACTTTGATTCGAAATGGCAGATCAGCCCGCTGCGTACAGCGGAGTGAAGGAGTTGATTTGTGATGGCAACACGTTTTGATCCGTTCCGTGAATTCGACCGTCTTGCCCAGGCCGTCCGCAGTGAATCCCTGCGCGGCATGCCCATGGACCTGTACCGGGAGGATGACCGGTATGTCCTGAGCGTTGACCTTCCCGGCATTGATCCGGGGTCCGTGGACATCGACGTCGACGGGCAGCTGCTGACCATCCGTGCCGAGCGCACCCTGCGCGGAAAGGACGGCGTCCAGTGGCTCACCCGCGAACGCGAAGGCGGGTCCTTCCTGCGCCAGCTCAGCCTGGGCCAGGGGATCGATACCGAGGGCATCAGCGCACATTATGACAATGGCGTGCTGAACGTGATTATCCCGGTCAGTGAAAAGGCCAAGCCTCGCCGCATCGAAGTGCAGTCCGGCTCCGGCGTGTCCCTCGGCGCCGTGGAAGAAAAGCACGACGCCGAGGCGGTCAGCGCCTAGTACAACCGTGCCCGTGCAGGGGCGGCAGGCGGACTTTCCGCCTGCCGCCCCTCGTCCTTGTCCGGGGACCCTGACACCCGGGACGGGTCCGCGTAGCGTGGGCGTATGACTACCCAGGCACGTGCCGCGATCCTGCGCGGCATCAACGAACCTTTTGAAATCACCGATGTTGTCCTGGACGACCCGCGGCCCGACGAGGTCCTGGTCCGGGTGCAGGCAGCCGGAGTATGCGGCACGGACCTTGGGGTCCAGGCCGGGCACATTCCCTTCCCGCTGCCCGGAGTGCTGGGGCACGAGGGCGCCGGAACCGTGGAAGCCGTCGGCTCTGCCGTGACGTCCGTGGTGCCCGGAGACCACGTGCTGCTCAGCTTCACCAGCTGCGGTGAATGCCGGAACTGCCGCAGCGGACACCCCGCCTACTGCACCTACTTCCTGGAGCTCAACCTGGTGGGCGGGCAGCGGCTGGACGGCAGCGCCACGATCAGCAAGGACGGTAAGGGAGTGCACGGCCACTTCTTCGCCCAGTCCTCCTTCTCCAACCTGGTGCTGGCCGACGAACGCGGAGTCACCAAGGTGGACCCGGAAGCGGACCTGGCCCTGCTGGCGCCGCTGGGCTGCGGCGTGCAGACCGGTGCCGGAGCGGTCATGAATGTCCTGCGTCCCGAACCGGGATCCACCCTTGCCGTGTTCGGTGCCGGTCCCGTGGGCCTCTCGGCGGTCATGGCCGCCGCGCTCGGCGGGTCAACGCGCATCGTGGTCATGGACCTGGTGGACTCCCGCCTGGAACTGGCCCGCGAACTGGGAGCCACCGACGTCGTCAATTCCGGCAGCACCGACGCGCTGCAGGCCCTGTTTGAACTGACCGGCGGCGCGGGGGTCACGCATGCGCTTGAAACCACGGGCAGCACCAAGGTGGCAGCCACCGCGGCGGACGCGCTGGCGCCGCTGGGCAAGCTGGGCCTGATCGGTGCCCCCGCTCCGGGGTCCACGGTGCAGCTGGACGTGAACTTCATGCTTAACGGCAGGCAGGTCTTGGGGATCACGGAAGGGGACTCGACTCCGCAGCTGTTCCTTCCCGCCTTGGTGGACCTGATCCAGCAGGGCAGGTTCCCGCTGGAAAAAATGATCACCCGCTATGCGTTCGGGGACATCAATTCGGCCGCCGCGGACGCGAAGTCCGGGCAGGTCCTGAAACCCGTGCTGCACTTCGAGGACCTGCACTAGGCTGGGGATACATCCGGTCCCGAAGGCAAGGCGGTTCCCCATGTTGGTCAGCGTAGGTCAGTTCAGTCCAGGCGGAGACGTCCACGCCAACCTGGCAGTGATGCGCTCACTGGCGGAGAAAGCCCGGGCCGAAGGATCCGAACTGATCGTGTTCCCGGAAGAGTCGATGTTCAGCATTGGCAAGGTGGACGGGCCGCTGGCGGCAGCCGTGGACGCCGGATGGAGCACCTTCGTGCAGCGGTTGTCCCTTGTTGCTGCGGAACTAGGCATCGCCGTCGTCGCCGGCGGGTACGAATCCTCCGGGGAGGACCGTCCCTACAACACGCTGGTGGCCATCGAGGCGGACGGCCGCATCGCGGCCACCTACCGCAAGCTGCACCTCTACGATGCGTTCAGCTATTCCGAGTCCACCCGCATCAAGCCCGGAGACCGGGGCATCCAGGTGGTTGAACTCGGCGGACTCCGGGTGGGCCTGATGACCTGCTATGACCTGCGTTTTCCGGAGCTGGCCCGGGCGCTGGCGGTGCAGGGCGCGGACCTGATTGCCGTTCCGGCCGCCTGGTTCAAGGGCGAGCATAAGATCGACCACTGGGAAACGCTGCTGAAGGCGCGGGCCATCGAGAACACGGTGTGGGTGGCTGCGGCCGGCACGGCGAGCGGGCACACCATCGGCCACTCGGCCATCCTCGATCCGATGGGAGTGCCGCAGGTGTTCCTCGATGAGGAAACCGAAGCCGTGGCAACGGCCGATGTGGTGCGGACCCGGATCGAGGAAGTCCGTGAGTATCTTCCGGTGCTGGCCAACCGGCGGTTCTCGGTGGCCGAGGAGATCGCGCCCTAGCTCCGGTCTGTTCCCGCGCTGGCTGCTGGTTCGGGCAGGTCGATGGGCTTGTGGCCCTGGTCCTTTACCAGGAACCGGTAGGCGGCCAGCATCAGGAGCAGCCACACCACGCCAACCGCCAGTGCGGTGCGCCCCGGACCGGTGAAGGCCAGGATCACGGTTACCAGCGCCATAAAACCCAGGACGACGTAGTTCAGCGCCGGCCAGCCGGGGAACGCGAAACCGGCCGACGGCGTACCGTCGCGCCGCATCTGCCGCCGCATCCGGTGGTGGCTGAGCAGGATCGAGGACCAGGTGAAGATCGTGGCGAAGGTGGCGGTGGACGCCACCACCAGGAACAGCTGCTCCGGAATCCACAGGAAGAGTCCCAGGCCCGCGATCAGGCTCGCCATGATGATGGCTACGGGCCATACCGGCACTCCGTAGCGGGAGACATTGGTGAAGCCCCTCGGCGCGTGTCCCTGCTCGGCCAGGCCGTACATGGTCCGCGAGGCTGCGTAGAAGATCGAGTTCATGGCGGACAGGGCAGCGGTAAGTACCACGGCGTTGATCAGGTGCTCGGCGAACGGGATGCCGATCCCGGCGAAGACCTGCACGAAGGGGCTGCCTTCGGACCCGATCCGGTCCCACGGGAACAGGCACAGCATGACGCCGAGGGACAGGACGTAGAAGAGCAGGATCCGCACCGGCACGGTGTTCACGGCCTTGGGGATGGCCCGCTGCGGGTCCCCGGTCTCACCGGCAGTCACTCCGAGGGTCTCGATGCCGCCAAAGGAGAACACCACGATTCCAAGGCTCATGACAATGCCCCACACGCCAAAGGGTGCGAACCCGCCGTGGTCCACGAGATGGTTGACGCCGGGCTCATAGCCTCCGGTACTGACACCGAAGACAATCAGGTACAGCCCGCCGGCGATCATGGCGATGATGGTGGAGACCTTGACCAGGGTGAACCAGAACTCCATTTCGCCGAAGACGCTGACCCGCATCAGGTTCAGCCCGCCGATCAGGAGCATCGCTGCGATCATCCACACCCAGCCGGGTGTGTCCGGGAACCAGAGGCCCATGTACATGCTCACCGCGGTCATGTCCGCGATGGCCACGATCATCATTTCGAAGGCGAAGGTCCAGCCGGTGAGGAAACCCATGCGGGGACCGAGATAGCGTCCGGCGTACTGGGAGAAGGAACCTGCCACCGGGTGGCGTACCGCCATCTCTCCCAGCGCCCGCATCACCAGGAACACGGCGCACCCGGCGATGATGTAGGCGATCAGGACGGCGGGGCCGGCAGCCTGGATGGTTTCGGACGATCCATAGAACAGTCCCGTTCCGATGGCGGATCCAAGGGCGATGAAGCGGATGTGCCGCAGCGACAGGCCGCGCTTTAGCTCTGTGTGGTGAGGCGTGGTGCTGGGCATGATCTTCCTGGCCGGGCCGGAGGCCCCGGTATTGCTGGATTGGAGCGGGCAGGTGGGTGTCTCGGTCCCGCCCGGAACAGGTCCGCCGATAAAGGACGGACCGCCGTCAAGTCTTCCACATTCTCCTCCGAAGGAACTGGGAGCGGGGGCCCGGGAAAAACTTTCCGGATAGCCGCGTAACCTTTTCGGCTGCCCGGGCGATTACGTAGGTGTAGTGGCCGCGCCGGAACTCATCCCCCCAACGAGCATCGGCGCGGCCACCTCCTGAGCAGGTTCAGCCTGGGCGGGGTACGATTTGGTTCGCCCCAACGTCCCGGATTGAAGGACCCCGCCTTGGCTGACCCGCTGACAGAGCCCATGGTCTCTGCGGCGCGGAAAAACGACCCGGCAGCGCTGCGGGCGGTTTACGAGTCGCTGGCCCCCGCCGTCGTCGGTTATTTCAGGTCCAAGGGCTGCGAGGATCCGGAAGCGCTGACACAGGACGTTTTCCTGACCGTTTTTTCAAGGATCTCCACGGTCAGGGGAGGTGCCGCAGGGCTGCGCACCTTCGTTTTCTCGGTAGCCCATGCCCGGATGGTTGATGATCACCGCCGGCGTGAGCGCCAGCCTTCTCCTGCACCGTATGATCCACAGCTCGACACCAGGTCCTCCGACTCGGCAGAAGACACCGTTCTTCACTCCGGGCTGGTGGCAGCACAGATGCTGGACGGCCTTACCCCCGGCCAGCGCGAAGTCCTGCTGCTGCGTATCGTGGCAGACCTGTCCCTGGAGGAATCCGCGGAAATCATGGGGAAGACGGTCAACACCGTCAAACAGCTTCAGAGACGGGCGCTCCTGGCGCTCCGGGAACAGATCGCAGGGAAGGAGGCCACGGAAGATGGACAGCATGTCCAGCAACCCCAGTGACGCAGAAGCCATCCGGCGCCTCCTGGCGGAATCGGGCGTAGCGGACACCCACCAGCTGGGCGACGCACTCCTGGACCTGCGGCTGGAAGCCCGCTCAGGCGCCCCGGACCCGTCCCCGGAACTGGAAGCGTTCTTCACCCCCGGGGTCACTCCTCTCCGGAAGTCCTCACGCCGGCGCGGCTATCTGCTGGGCGGCGCGATCATTGCCGCCATGGCCGCCGGAACCACCGGAGTGGCGGCCACCAACGGCGGCCTGTGGATCACAGCCGAAGACTCCCACGAGGCCCCGGCACCCGTGGAGTATGAGCAGGTTCCCCCTCCCGAACCGGTGCCGGTGCCGGCCGAGACTGACCCGGCGTCCGTCCCCCAACTTCCCGCCGAGCCGGTGGAGACTGCCCCGGCACCCGCGGAAACCCCGCTGCCCGTCGAGCCCTCCCCTGATGACCCCGGGCACGGCACCGGAAAACCGGCCGAATCCGGGAGGACCGACGACGCCGGCGGACACCGCGGAAGCCCCGGCCAGGGAAGCGAACCGGGCACTGAAGGCTTCTCCCAGGAATTCAACGGGCAGGGCGGCCCGGGACATTCTGGCGGAAACAAGGGCCAGGGGCCCGGGAACAACAACGGCTACGGCGTCGGCCGGGATAAGGGCCAGGACGGTCCGGGCCGCGGCGATGCCGGCAAGGACAACAAGAACAGCAAGGACAGCAGGGACAGCAACCGCGGCGGACCCCAGCACGGGCACGGCTCCGGACGCGGCTGAGCGCCCGCTGCGTACTCAAACGAGAGGCCAGTTACGGCCGGTTTCACGCGTGAAACGAGCCGTAACTGGCCTCTCGATGGGGTTTTGGGGGCGGGAACGGGCTACGCGGTGAGCTGGCGCTTGGAGGAAATCACTCCCGTGTTAAAGCCCGCCAGGTTCAGGCCGCCGTGGAACCGGGCGTGTTCAATCTTCACGCACCGGTCCATCACCACGTTCAGGCCGGCCGCTTCGGCGTCCCGCGCCACCTCCTCATGCCAGGAACCGAGCTGCAGCCAGAGCGTCTTGGCGCCCACGGCCTTGGCTTCCTCCAGTACCGTCGGCAGGTCATCATGCCGGCGGAACACATCCACGATGTCCGGGGTCTCCGGCAGGTCCGCCAGCGAGGCGTACACCGGCTGGCCCAGGATTTCCTTCGCCACCGGGTTCACGAAGTACACCTTGTACGGCGAGGAGGAGAGCAGGTACGTCGCTACGAAGTAGGACGCGCGGGACGGCTTGTCCGAGGCCCCGACAATCGCGATTGACTTGGCCGAACGCAGCAGTGAAAGGCGTTCCGGGGCGCTGGGCCCCACCCAGGTGCGGTTCTCAGACATTGGCTGACTCCTCGGTTTCAAGCGGGACACTGCAGGACGCAGCGTCTTCGGCAACGGGCACCGCATCTTCGGCAGCGGCTGCCGCACCTGCGCCGGCGGCCGTGAGCGCCTGGTCCAGGTCCCAGAGAATATCCTCCAGGTCCTCCAGGCCCACGGAGATGCGCACCAGGTCCTCCGGAACGCCGCCGGCCGCAAGCTGCTCCGGGGAGAGCTGCTGATGGGTGGTGGACGCCGGGTGGATGACCAGGGTCCGGGAATCACCAATGTTGGCCAGGTGGGAGGCGAGCTGCAGGGCCTCGATGAACGCCTGTCCGGCGGCACGGCCGCCCTTCACGCCGAAGCTGAACACGGAACCCGGACCCTTGGGCAGGTATTTCTTCGCCCGCTCATGGTGCGGGTGGGATTCAAGGCCCGCGTAGGACACCCAGGCCACGCGCTCGTCTGCCTGAAGCCATTCGGCCACGGCCTGGGCGTTGCGCAGGTGCTCATCCACGCGCTGGGCCAGGGTTTCAACGCCCTGCAGCAGCTGGAACGCGGACTGGGCGGAGAGCGTGGGTCCGATGTCGCGCAGCTGTTCGGACCGCAGCTTGGTCAGGAACCCGTACTCGCCGAAGTTCCCCCACCAGGAGATGTTGCCGTAGGACGGCACCGGTTCGGTCATGGCCGGGAATTTGCCGTTGCCCCAATTGAAGGTGCCGGCTTCCACAACAACGCCGCCCAGGGTGGTGCCGTGCCCGCCGATGAACTTGGTGGCGGAGTGGATCACAATGTCCGCGCCGTGCTTGAACGGCTGCACCAGGTAGGGGGTGCTCAGGGTGGCGTCGAGAATCAGCGGCACACCGGCGTCGTGCGCCACCTTGGCCAGGCCCTCAATGTCCGTGACTTCGCCGCTGGGGTTGGCCACGACCTCTGCGTACACGGCCTTGGTGTTCTCCCGGATGGCCGCGGCGTAATCCGCCGGATTCGTGCCGGGGACGAAGGTGGTCTCGATGCCGAAGCGGCGCAGCGTCACGTCCAGCTGCGTGACCGTGCCGCCGTACAGCTGGGACGCGGCCACGATGTGGTCGCCGGCGGAGCAGATCGCCGCGAAGGTGACGAATTCCGCGGACATGCCCGACGCCGTCGCCACCGCACCGATGCCTCCCTCCAGGGAAGCGATGCGCTCCTCGAACGCGGCGACCGTGGGGTTGCCGATCCGGGAGTAGATGTTGCCGTACTTCTGCAGCGAGAAGAGGTTCGCGGCGTCGGCGGTGTCCTTGAAGACGAAGGACGTCGACTGGTAGATGGGGACGGCGCGGGCACCGTGGATGGCGTCGGGCGTTCCCCCGGCGTGCAGGGCGCGGGTACGGAATCCGAACTGGCGGTCACTCATGGACTGAGTGCTCCTTCCTTGGGGGAACCGCGGGTAAGCGGTTCGCCAATGGTTGCTTTATTGGGTGCTGGATACCAACAATGTTGAGGACAGTTGCGGCGAGGCAATCCTGGGAGCGGGCATGGACGAGTACGTCATTGTGGTTGAAACCGGATACAAGCTGGCCTCCGCGAACCACAAGATCACCCCCACCGAACCGATGGAGCGCCTGGCCGCTGAGCGGATGTTCACCGAGATGATGGACGGCGGGCACCCCGAACTGCTGCCGGAAAAGCACAACACGTCGTTCCTGGAGGTCTCGCCCGTGGAGTTCCTGCGCCTGCACCGCGCCATGGGCGGAGCGGTGGAGCTGGACCGGGTGACCCTGGCCCGGGTTCACGGAACAGCGCACTAGGCTGCGCTCCCGCTCCGCCGCGCTTCGCAGGCGGCGTGGATCGCGGGAATGCAAGGTTCGTTCTGCAGGCTGGTGGTGTCCCCGAGCGTGGTGCCCTCGAAGAGCTGGGTGAGCAGGCGGCGCATGATCTTGCCCGAGCGGGTCTTGGGCACATCCGGAACCACGACGACGGCGGCGGGCTTGGCGATCGGCCCGATCTCCTTCGCGACGTGGGCCCGCAGCTGCGCGGTGACAGTTTCAGTATCCGGCGACGCGGAATCGGTGAGCACCACGAACGCGGCGATGGCGTGACCGGTTTTGGGATCCGCGACGGGGCAGACCCCGGCTTCCACCACCCAGGGGTGGGAAACCAGTGCGGATTCGATTTCGATCGTGGAGAGCCGGTGCCCGGAGACGTTCAGGACGTCATCCACCCGCCCCAGGATCCAGGTGTCGCCGTCGTCGTCATACCGTGCGCCGTCCCCGGCGAGGAACCAGCCCTGCTGCGCGTACTGCCGCCAGTAGGAGGAGAGGTAGCGCTGCGGATCTCCCCAGCAGGTCCGGGCCATGGACGGACCGGTCTTATCCACCACAATGAAGCCCTGTACGTTCGGGGGCACCTCGTTGCCGTGCTCGTCAACGATCCGGGTGGACACGCCGGGCAGGGCGCGGGAGGCGCAGCCGGGCTTGAAACTGGTGTCCGTCTGCCGCGGGGACAGGATGGTGGCACCGGTTTCGGACTGCCACCAGGTATCGATCACCGGAACCTCGCCGCGGCCGATGTTCTCCCGCATCCAACGCCAGGCTTCCGGGTTAACTGCTTCACCTACGGTGCCCAGCAGCCGGATGGAGGACAGGTCCCAGGTGTCCGGGACGCCGTCGGGGAACCAGCCCATGAGGGAGCGGACCAGGGTGGGGGCGGTGTAGTAGCTGGTGACCTGGTAGCGTTCGATGATTTCGAAGTGCCGGCCGGGATGCGGGGTGTTCGGTGTGCCCTCGAAGATCACCTGGGTGACGCCGTTGGAGAGCGGCCCGTAGATCTCATAGGTGTGGGCGGTGACCCAGGCCAGGTCCGCCGTGCACCAGTGGACGTCCGTGTCCCGGGCGGATTCGTCCGGATTGGCGAACAGGAACTCGTAGCTCCAGGACGCCTGCGTGAGGTAGCCGCCCATGGTGTGCACCAGGCCCTTGGGCTTTCCCGTGGTGCCGGAGGTGTACATGATGAACAGCGGCGTCTCGGCGTCGAATGCCTCCGGTTCGTGCACATTGGAGGCGGTGTCCACGGTCTCGTGCCACCAGAGATCCCGGCCTTCGGTCCAAGCGATCTCGGAGCCCGTGCGCCGGATGACCAGCACATGTTCAATCGCGTTGTCCCCGGAAACGGCCTCGTCCGCGTTGTCCTTGACCGGGACGGCGGCACCGCGCCGGAACTGGCCGTCCGTGGTGACCAGCAGCTTCGCGCGGGTGTTCTCCACCCGGAACTTCAGCGCCTCGGCCGAAAACCCGCCGAAGACCAGCGAGTGGATGGCGCCGATCCGTGCACAGGCCAGGGTGATGATGATGGTTTCGGCGATGACGGGCAGGTAGATGACCACCCGGTCGCCCTTTTCGATCCCGAGGGCCAGCAGGGCGTTGGCAGCCTTGGAGACTTCCTTCTGCAGCTGGGCGTAGGTGATGCTCCGGCGGTCACCGGGTTCGCCCTCGCAGTGCAGTGCCACTTTGTCCCCGCGCCCGGCGGCCACGTGGCGGTCCACGCAGTTCACCGCAACGTTGAGCCTGCCGCCGGTGAACCATTCGATCTCCGGCACGCTGTACTCGGCGTCGGCTTCCGGAACTTCCGGGCCGCTGAGCCGCTGCGGGGGAGTGAAGGTGTGGGCGGTGTGCCACGGCTGCTCCCACTGCAGCCGGCGGGCAGCGTCCTCCCAGAACGCGATCCGCTCTGCCTCGGAGGCGAAGTCCGGTTCGGCCGGTGTTCGGAGTGCTGTCCCTATGCCCACTTCTTCACTGCCCACTTCTCTGCGACGCCCAGCAGGGCGTCAGTCGTCTTGCCCAGGACTGCCAGCAGCACGATCGCCAGGAACATCCGGTCCGTGCGGCCGTTGTTCTGTGAGTCGGTGAGCAGGAAGCCCAGTCCCATCGAGGAGGCGATGAGTTCCGCGGCCACCAGGAACAGCCAGGACTGCGCCAGCGCCAGCCGCAGCCCGGAGAAGACAGCCGGAACGACGGCGGGCAGCTGCACCGTGGTGAGCAGCTTGATGCCGTTCAGCCCAAAGGCGCGGGCCGCTTCCACGAGGTTCTTGTCCACATGCCGCAGGGCGAGGGACACGGTGGTGAAGACCGGGAAGAACGCACCGATGGTGATCAGCGTGACCTTGGAGTCCTCGCCGATGCCCATCCAGAGGATCAGCAGCGGAACCAGCGCCAGGGACGGCACAGCACGCACGGCGCCGAACAGCGGACCGAGCAGGACGTCGGCAAGTTTCGACAGGCCCAGCAGGGCGCCGAGGACCAGGCCCAGGACCGCACCGAGCGCGAACCCGGTGAGGACGCGCTGGGTGGAGATGGCGATGTGCGTGCCCAGCTCGCCGCGCTCAATCAGGTCCGCTGCAGAGGTCAGTACGGCGCCCGGAGAGGGCAGCTGCACGGCACTGAACAGGCCCAGGACGGACACCAGCTGCCAGAGCCCCAGCAGCAGGACCGGCACCACCAGGCCCAGGACCACGCGGGCCCAGGTCCGGGACAGGACACCGCCGGAGCCGGCCTTCCGGGAAGGTGCCGGCGCCGCGGAGGCCCCGAACGGGCCTGCCGTTACGGGTGCTGCAGCGGGGGGAGGGGTGGTGCTCATCAGGAGTCCTTGATGTTTTCCGCGTTGGCGTTCTGCACGAAGCTGTCATCCAGCAGGGAGGCCACGGCGTCGTCGATCGCCTTCTGGTTGGCGACGTCGCCGGTTTCGACGAAGACCGGGCCAACCTTTTCCAGGACCGTGCGCTGGGCGTCGCCCGGGGCGGGGTCCACGTCCAGGTTGCTGCGTTCCAGGATCACGGTGCGGGCTACCTCCAGGTCCAGGCCGGCGACGTCGGCGAGGATCTGGGCGGTTTCCTCGGGGTTCTCGGCAGCCCAGGCGCGGGCCTTCTCGTAGGCGTCCACAACCGTCTGCGCCAGTTCCGGCTTGTCCTCGAGGAAGGACTCGGTGGCGTTCAGGAAGCCGTAGGTGTTGAAGTCCAGGTTCCGGTAGAGGAACTTCGCCCCGGCCTGCTCGGCGCCGGCCATGATCGGGTCCAGGCCTGACCAGGCATCCACCGAACCGTTCTCGAGGGCGGTGCGGCCGTCAGCGTGCTGCAGGTTCTCCACCGTCACGTCGGAGGTGCTCAGGCCGGCCTCTTCCAGGGCCTGGACCAGGAAGAAGTACGGGTCCGTACCCTTGGTGGCGGCCACGGACTTGCCGGCCAGGTCCGCCACGGAGGTGATGTCCGAGTCGGGTGAGACGAGGAGCCCGGCCCATTCCGGCTGCGAGTAGATGCTGATGGTCTTGATCGGCGATCCGTTGGAGCGGGCCAGCAGGGCTGCCGAACCGGCGGTGGAGCCGACGTCGATCGCTCCGGCCCGCAGGGCCTCGTTGGCCTTGTTGGAACCGGCGGACTGCACCCAGTTGACCTCCACGCCCTGCTCTTCGAGGGTGGCTTCGAGCCAGCCCTGGTCCTTGATCACCAGGCTGAGCGGGTTGTACGTGGCGAAGTCGATGTTCAGGGTGCCGCCGTCGGCTGCCTCATTGGCGGCAGCGCCGGAGGAATCCTCGCCGGCAACGCAGCCGGTCAGGGCCAGCGAAACCGCGGCGGCGGTGGCTGCCAGTGCGGTGAGGGGGCGGCGGGAGAAGCGGGGCGGGCGGCGGGAGAAGCTGGAACGGCTGTTCATGGGGATTCCTTCGAGACGGGTGGTGCGGAAAAAATTCAGGGAAAACCGGGGTTGCAGGCACAAAGGTGCTGCGGCTTGGTCCGGCAGGACGCCGGGACCGGGTGGAAAGGGGCCCTAGTGGCGGTCGACGCCGAGGCTCGCCAGGAGCTCGCCGCGCATTCGGGCAAGCTCGGCAGAGGCGCGGTCCCGGGGGCGGGCACCGGGCACGGTGATGGTCTGCGTGATGGTGGCGCCGGGTTTGCCCGGTTCGCGGCCCAGCACGATGATCCGGTCAGCCAACTGGAGGGCTTCATCGACGTCGTGCGTGACCAGCAGGACGGTCGCCGGGGCCGCGCGGTGCACGTCCAGCAGCAGGTCCTGCATCTTCAGCCGGGTCAGGGCATCGAGGGCGCCGAACGGTTCATCCAGCAGCAGGACGCCGGGTTTGCGGGCCAGGGCGCGGGCCAGCGACGCCCGCTGGGCCATGCCGCCGGACACCGCGCGGGGCTGGTGCTTGGCGAAGCTGTCCAGCTCCACCAGCTTCAGCAGTTCGGAAACCTTGGCCTTGCCTTCGCTGGCGCTGGTGCCCTTCGGCAGGCCAATCGCAACGTTGGCCTGCAGGGTCTGCCACGGCAGCAGCCGGGGCTCCTGGAATGCGACGGCGCAGCGGTCGTCGATACCGTGGACAGCGGTTCCGTCGATGAGCACCTGGCCGGTGGAAGCGGCGTCGAGCCCTGCGGTGGCGCGGAGCAGCGTGGATTTGCCGCAGCCGCTGGAGCCCAGGATCGCCAGGACTTCGCCGGGACGGACTTCAAAGTTGATGTCGCGGAGCACCACGTGGGCGTCTGCGCCGGAGCCGAAGCTGCGGCCAACGCCGTCGAACGTCACGGACAGGGCGGTGTCCGGTGCGGTGCGCGCAGCAGCGGACACGGCGTGGGACCCAGAGGACAGTACAGCAGTCATTGAACACTCCATCGGTCCTGGCAGTAGCACCCTACGGAAAACGTCCTGCCGAAAACCGGCCTCCTGCGACGTCCACCTCGCTATCGCAGTGCCTCAAGGAGGAAGTACTACGACCAGGGTTGCTGCGGCTTCACTGATCCAGGTCTCTCAGCCGCTCGGGATGGTCAAGACCCAACTAAACGCCCTGGAGCCTGTTTCCGGCAAGTCCCGGCGTAACATTTCGAATGCCGCTCCTCTTCCATCGAGATGACAGAAACTGCACGTTACAGCGCTGAAACGGGCAGTTTCTGTCATCTCGATGGTGGATGAGGGAGGGGAAGCACGACGGCGGCGGTTACGCCGCGTGACACGGCCGGGGTTGCGCTCACCCCGGGGGCCCGACGCATACTGAACCCGCAGGATCATGAGTCCCAACGCGAAGCTCTGGCTGGTTGGGCGGCAACCCTCTCCCGTAGCGGGGTGCCCCAGATGACGATCCGGTCGACCGGCAAGACCGCCGGCGGCAAGTACGGCGCCCCTGCGCGGCGTCCCGCATGCAAAGGACCCTCATGGCCACCACGCCCGCCCGCCAGATCCGCTTCAACGCCTTCGACATGAACTGCGTTGGGCACCAGTCACCGGGACTCTGGCGCCATCCCGACGACCGCTCGGCGGACTACACCAAGCTCAGCTACTGGACACACCTGGCGCAGACCTGCGAACGCGGCCTGTTTGACGGCATCTTCATTGCCGACGTGCTGGGCACGTATGACGTCTATGGCTCCTCCAACGACGCGACCCTGCGCCAGGGCACCCAGGTGCCCGTCAACGATCCGCTGCTGCTGGTTTCCGCGATGGCACTGGTGACCGAGCACCTCGGCTTCGGCGTCACCGCCGGGACGGCCTACGAGCACCCGTACCCGTTCGCGCGCCGGCTCTCCACCCTGGACCACCTCACCGAGGGACGGGTGGGCTGGAACGTGGTGACCGGCTACCTGCCGTCCGCGGCACGCAACATGGGCCAGGAAGACCAGCTGGAGCACGACGAGCGCTACAACCACGCGGACGAATACCTCGAGGTGGTCTACAAGCTGCTTGAGGGCTCCTGGGAAGACGGCGCCGTGGTGCGGGACCGGGAATCCGGCGTGTTCACCGACCCCGCCAAGGTCCATGACATCAACCATGAGGGCAAGTACTTCAAGGTCCCCGGAATCCACATTTCCGAGCCCTCCCCGCAGCGCACCCCGGTGATTTACCAGGCCGGCGCCTCACCGCGGGGCATCGCTTTCGCAGCGGAGAACGCCGAAGCGGTGTTCGTGGGCGCTCCCACCCCGGAGAAGCTGAAAGCTACCGTCACCAGGATCCGGGACGCTGCTGAAGCTGCCGGCAGGGACCGGCACTCAATCCGCATCTACACCCTGCTGACCATCATCACCGCAGCCACGGCCGAGGAAGCCGAGGCCAAGCACCAGGACTACCAGCGCTACACGAGCGACGAAGGCGCCCTGGCCCTGCTTTCCGGCTGGATGGGGGTTGACCTCTCCACCTACAACCTTGATGAGCCGCTGGGTGCCGTGAAGTCCAATGCCATCCAGTCAGCGGCCGCGAACTTCCAGAAGGTGAACGACGACGGCGCTCCCTGGACGGTGCGGGACATCGCCGCCAGCGCGGGAATCGGCGGCCTTGGTCCACGCCTGGTTGGCTCCGGTGCGGAGGTCGCGGAGGGGTTGATCCGCTGGGTGGAGGAAACCGACGTCGACGGTTTCAACCTGGCCTACGCCGTCACGCCCGGCACCTTCGAGGACGTGGTGGAGTATGTGGTGCCCGAGCTGCAGAAACGCGGGGCCTACCCCACGGAATACGCTCCCGGCACGCTGCGCAACAAGCTCTTCGGGGCCGGCGACAAGCTGCCGGAAGACCACCGCGGCGCGAAGTTCCGGCTGGCCCCCGCCGTCAACGGCTAGGAGTCCGGGGCGGCCATTGACCGGGTTCCCCGGCGCTCCTACCGTTGAGGGACCCGCAGCTTCCAGCTAAGGAGAACCCCATGGATCCATCAGCCGAAGCCTCAGGACGTGTGCTTTCCGCCGACGGAACGCCGATTGCCTGGC
The DNA here is from genome assembly GCF_051337705.1 of Arthrobacter sp. IK3. Classification (NCBI taxonomy): domain Bacteria; kingdom Bacillati; phylum Actinomycetota; class Actinomycetes; order Micrococcales; family Micrococcaceae; genus Arthrobacter; species Arthrobacter sp. IK3. Next base: position 298,748 of record NZ_JBPPSW010000002.1, read on the forward strand.
AACGGCAGGGAGAAGGCCCGCCGCTGGTGGTGGTGGACCCCGTGATGGTGGACCGGACCACCTCGGGGATGGCCGGTGTTGCCGAACTGCTGGCCGCCGGGCACACCGTCTACACCTATGACCGCCGAGGCAAGGGTGAGAGCGGGGACGGGGAACAGTACACCCCCGAATCCGAGGTAGACGACCTGCTGGCGGTGGTGGAGACCGCGGGCGGAACGGCGGCCCTGCTGGGAACCTCCTCCGGCGCGGTCCTGGCGCTGCGGGCCGCCTCGGAGTCCGCCGTCATTTCGAGCGTGATCGCCGTGGAACCGCCGCTCACCGAAGACAGTGACGAGGACCCGGACATCCGCCCCGAACTGGATGAGCTGCTGGCGGCAGGTGACCGGGCCGGTGCCGTACGGCTGTTCCAGGAGTCCATCGGGGTGCCGCCGGAGATGATTGAGTCTTCGGACACCAGTCCGTTCGAGCCGGCCGCGCACACCATCTCCTATGACCTGACCCTGCTGCTGGAAACCGATGTGCGGTCCCTGACCGGTATCCGCGTTCCGGTCCTGGTGCTGGCGAGTTCCGGAAGCGATGACAGGCTGCGCGAATGGGCGCGTGAAACCGCCGAGCTGCTGCCGGAAGGTTCTTTCCAGCTGCTGGAGGGGAGCTGGCACGGGCTTGATGACCGGATCCTGGCCACCGCCGTCGAGGCGTTCCTGAACTAAAGGCGGCTGGAATAGGCCCGGTGCCGGGTGCGTTTTCCCCTGAGCGTAGGGTGGGAATCCTGCATCGACTCAAGGAGGTACCGCATGGCGCACCGCAACGATCCCGAGGTCGTTACCCGGCTGCTCACGTCTAAAGGCCGCTGGGCGGTAGTGGGCCTCTCGAACAACCCGGCCCGCCCCGCCGTGGGGGTTTCACGGTTTGTCCGGGACTCCCTGGGCATGGAGATCATTCCCGTGAACCTGTCCGGCCAGGCCTTCGACGGCCAGCAGGGTTTCCGGAAGCTGGCGGAGATCCCCGGCCAGGTGGACGTTGTGGACTGCTTCGTGAACTCGGCCAAGGTGGGGGACGTCGTGGACCAGGCCATCGCGGTAGGCGCCAAGGCCGTCTGGCTGCAGCTGGGAGTGGTGGATGAAGACGCCGCGAGGCGTGCCGCGAACGCCGGGCTCGACGTCGTCATGAACACCTGCCCGGTCATTGAAGCCGGGCGTTTCGGGCTCTAGCGGCGGAGCGCCGCGCGAAACCTAGTTCCGCAGGTCCACAGGCAGGGAGCGGTGCGTCTTCCAGGCCTGGAGCATCTGGTCCCTGGTGCCGCCGGGATGCGCTGCATGCCAGTCCCGCGAGAAGCGGTTCAACTCGAATTGCCGGCCGATCGGCCGTGCCGCAGTATCCCGGGTGGCGTGCCAGTGATCCAGCGCAGCGGCCAGCGTGGCGGTGCCGTCATTGGCGGCGAAGAACTCGCGCATGGGCGCATCGAACCTGAATCCGGGGCCCAGGGCATTGACGAAGAATTCCCGCAGCACCTGGGTGCAGGGATGTCCCGCCGGAATAACGGTGTGGATGGTCAGCGGCGGAACCAGACGCTCCCGGGAGGAACGGGGACGGGTTTCCGGGGGAGGAAACGGTGCGCCGCCCAGGAATGCGGCTATCCGTTCGGTGAGCTGGTCCTTCGAACCGGCAGCGGATAGTTCCTGCGCGCGGGCGAATGCCTGCAGCTCATCCTTGAGCCAGTACCAGCGGCGGAATTCCTCCGGCCCAAGCGAAGGGGCGAGGGCGGGGCGTTCCGTAGCTGTCACGTTCCCATCCTCCCGGACAGGCCGGAGAATCGGTGCTCCCGCGCCGGGCCCGGGCCAAGTGATTTCAGAGCTTCGGTGCGGGATGGCGCAGGACGCCGGAAGACGTAACAAAACCGATTGTGACGCCGGAGCACGTTACGTGCCGACGCATTGGGCCGCACGGGGAAATGTTCTGGCCCTACCGGGGTACGCGCGGCTTAGATAGTTCCGTAACCATCCAGAGCGGCTGAGAGACCTGGCTCCGTGACGCCGCAGCAACCCCCTTCCGCGGGCAATCCCGCCGAAGCAGGGTGCTACCGCCAGGACCGATGGAGAAGCACCTGCTCTTATCCGGTCCGTGTTCCCGTGCCCTGAGGTCCGGGTCCCGTTCCTTCCCGCAGCGTGCACCTCTTCCCGGGCTTAGACCGCAGGAGGACAGCATGATCCGGATTGAAAACGTCTCTACCGTCTTCGGAGGCGGTGAATCGGCCTTTACCGCTGTGGACAACGTCAGCCTGGCCATTCCCAGGGGAAGCATCCAGGGCATCATCGGGTTCTCCGGGGCCGGCAAGTCCACCCTGCTGCGCAACATCAACCTGCTGGAACGGCCCAGCGCCGGCCGGGTACTGGTGGACGGCACGGACCTCACCCAATTGGGGGACGGTGAGCTGCGTGCCGCACGGCATGAGATCGGCATGATCTTCCAGCACTTCAACCTGCTGAACAACCGCACCGCGGCGCAGAACGTTGAGCTCTCGCTGAAGTTCGCCGGAGTGAAGAGTGCCGCTGAGCGGCGCGCCCGGGCATTGGAGGCGCTCGCCGTCGTCGACCTTTCGGAGAAGGCCGGAACCTACCCGGCGAAACTTTCCGGCGGGCAGAAGCAGCGCGTCGCCATTGCCCGCGCCCTGGCCACCCGCCCCAAGGTGCTGCTGTGCGACGAACCGACCTCCGCCGTCGATCCGCGCACCACGGCCTCCGTGCTGCAGTACCTCAGTGATGTGAACGCCCGTTTCGGCATCACGATCGTGGTGGTGACCCATGAAATGAATGTCATCAAGGCCATCGCGGACAACGTGGCCGTCATGGAGGAAGGCCGCGTGGTGGAGCAGTTTGCGCTCGCGGAACTCTCCCGTCCCGGCTTCACTCCGGCCACGGCGATCGGCCGGTACCTGATCTCGGATGAGATCACCCTGGACCGCGCTGCCCGGGAAGGAGCCCGCGTTGCTTGAGCGCATTGCCGAAGTGTGGCCGGAACTGCTCGCCGCCCTGGGCCAGACCGGCACCATGCTGCTGGTGGCCATTCCCCTTGCGGTGCTGATCGGCACCCCGCTGGGGGTTCTCCTGTACGCCCTCGGCCCGGATGGACTGGCACACAAGCCCAGGCTCCACCGGATCCTGGACTCGCTGGTGAACCTGGTGCGGTCCTTTCCGTTCCTGATCCTGCTGATCGCCATCATCCCGTTTACCCGGTTCGTGGTGGGAACCACCATCGGAACGGCAGCCGTGATTGTGCCGCTGACCATCAACGCCATTCCCTACTTCGCCCGGTTCGTGGAACAGAACCTCACCGCGCTCGGCGGAGGAGTGGTGGAAGCCGCCCGTTCCATGGGCGCCACCCGCGGGCAGATCGTGCGGGACGTCCTGCTGGTCGAAGCCCGTCCGGCGCTGATCAGCTCAATCACCATCATGACGGTCAGCTTCATTTCCTACTCCGCGATGGCCGGCCTGGTGGGCGGCGGCGGAATCGGCGACTTCGCCATCCGCTACGGCTACTACCGCTATGAGACCGGGCTGATGCTCACCGCCATCGTGCTGATGGTCCTGCTGGTCCAGGCCGTGCAGCTGGGCGGCTCCTGGCTCTCCCGCCGCGCCGACAAGCGACTCTAGCCTTCCCATTCCTACCGAAAGAACCCCATGAGCACTCCCAGTACCCGCTTCAACGGGCCGCGTCCGCGCCTGCTGCTGAACGCCTTCCTGATGAACACCACCAGCCACATCCGCGGCGGGCAGTGGCGCCACCCGGACGCCGAACAGCACCGCTTCAACGAACTGTCCTTCTGGACGGACCTGGCCCGCCGGCTCGAAGACGCGAAATTCGACGCCCTGTTCTTCGCCGACGTCGTGGGCCTGTACGGCAACCACGACGGCGGCTGGGCCTCCCACGTGCGCCGCGGCCTGCAGGTGCCGGCCAACGATCCGCTGCTGCTGCTTGCCGCCCTCTCCGGTGCCACCAGCAACATTGGGCTCGCAGCGACGTCGTCCGTGGTGCAGAGCCACCCCTTCCACTTCGCCCGGCAGCTCTCCACGCTGGACCATCTCTCGGGCGGCCGGGCCGGCTGGAACATCGTCACGTCCGTACTGGAGAACGCGCACCGCAACTTCGGCGGGGACGGCCTCACCGAACACGACCGACGCTATGACTGGGCGGACGAATACACCGACGCCGTCTACAAGCTCTGGGAAGGGTCCTGGGACGAGGGCGCGCTCATCCAGGACAAGGACGCCGGGGTGCACGCGGACCCGGACAAGGTCCACAAGATCCACCACCGCGGCGAGCGCTACTCCATTGACGGGCCGCACCTGAGCTCACCGTCCCCGCAGCGCACCCCGGTGCTCTTCCAGGCCGGCAGCTCCGGGCGCGGTCAGCAGTTCGCTGCCGCCAACGCCGAAGCAACCTTCATCTTTGCGCCCAACCCGGCCCATGCCGCGAAGGTAGCCGCCGGAGTCCGGGCCCGTGCTGTGGAAGCCGGACGGCTCCCGGATGACATCAAGGTGTTCACCGGCCTGTCCTTCGTGGTGGGCGGAACCGAGGCGGAAGCGCAGCGGAAGAAAGCCGAACAGGATGAATACCTGGACCTGGACGCGGTCATCGCCCACATTGGCGGCGGCCTGGGCATCGACCTCGGCGGCCTGGACCTGGACACCCCGCTGGGAGACGTGCAGACCGAAGGCGGGCGCGGCGTGCTGCAGGCCATTATCGACTCCACCCCGGGCGGCAACCCCACCCTGGCGGACGTCGCCCGCTACCGCACCGAGGCCCAGCAGGTCACCGGCACGCCGGAACAGATCGCCGACGAGCTTGAACGCTGGCAGGACGCCGGCGTGGACGGCATCAACATCATCAACGCCGTCCTGCCCGGCTCCTACACGGACTTCATCGACGGGGTGCTGCCCGAACTGCGCCGCCGGGGCCTGGCCCAAAGCGACTACGCCCCGGGCACGCTGCGGGAGAAGCTTTTCGGTGCCGGCCCGCTGCTGAACGAACGCCACCGTGCCGCCGCATTCCGCGGAGCCTTCACGAACACCCTTGCAACGTCAGGAGCCAACTGATGACCGCCAGCCTGCTGACCCGTTACGGCCATACCTCGGCCCCGGAGGCTGTCCCCTGGTTTGAGATCGCCGACGAGGTCGCCGCAATCCTCGGCGCGGATGCCCTGGAACGCGACGCCGCCAACAAGCCGCCGTTCACGGAAGTCGAAATCCTCCGCCGGTCCGGGCTGCTGCCGCTGACCATTCCGGCCCGCTTCGGCGGTGCCGGAATCAGCTGGAGCACCGCGTTCGAGATTGTGCAGCGGGTGGCGCGGGCGGACAACTCGATTGGCCAGCTGCTGGGCTACCACTACATTTTCCAGGCCTTCCCCTACATCGACCTCGATCCGGCGCGGGGGCAGGACCTCGCGGACGAGTGCCTGATCCACCAGTGGCTCTGGTCCTCCACCGGCACGCCCCAGGGTCCCCAGGCCACCGCCGTCCGCACCCGAGGCGGCTACCTGGTGACGGGCAGGAAACCGTTTGCAACCGGCAGCCGGGTGGCGGACAGGATTTACGCGAGGGCAGTGCTCGACGACGGCTCCCGGCTGGCGCTGGTCATCGACACCGCCTCCGAGGGCGTGGTGCGCCACGATGACTGGGACGTCCTCGGTTCCCGCCTCACAGCCACCAACACCATCGAGTTCCGGGACGTGTTCGTGCCGGACTCCGAGGTGATCACCAACCTGGGAACGCATGACGGCGAACGCCTCCCGCACCAGGTCCTGACCACACCCGCGTTCCAGCTGCTCTTCGCCCACGCCTACCTCGCTGCCGCGGAAGGAGCGGTCCTTGCCGCCCGGGATTACACCCTCGGCTCCGCCCGGCCATGGTTCCACGCGGAGGTTGAATCGGCGTCGGACGATCCGTTTATCCAGAACCACTACGGATCCTTCACCGCGAGGCTCCAGGCGCTGGCCGCCGTCGTCGAGCAGGCCACCACCGCCCTGCAGTGGGCGTTCGACGCCGGGGACTCGCTCACCGCCACGGACCGGGCCGGAGTCGCCGAGCAGATCGCCGCGGCGAAGGTCACCGCCCACGAGGTGTCTCTCGATGTCACGGCGCGGATCTTCGACGTCACCGGTGCCCGGGCGGCCGGAAGCAAATACGGGTTCGACAGGTACTGGCGGGACGTCCGCACCCACACCCTGCATGACCCCGTTGCCTGGAAATACAACGAACTGGGCCGGTTCTTCCTGAACGGGACCGAACCGGTTCCCTCCGCCTACCGCTAAACACACTCGCACTTCTTCGAAGGAATACCCATGGAACGCAGGAACTTTCTCAAACTCGCACTTGCCGGTGCCGGAACCGCTTCACTGGCCGCCGCCACCGGATGCGGCCTGACCGGCGGGGCATCGGCGTCGGGCGACAAGACCATCAAGATCATTGCCACCGAATCGGCGCCCTACCAGGAGCCCACCAAAATCGCCGCCGAGCTGCTCAAGGCCAAGGGATGGACGCTGGAAGCCACCTACGTCACGGACATCATCCAGCCGAACCTCGCGGTTTCCAACGGCGAATTCGATGCCAACTACTTCCAGCACGGCGCGTACCTGCAGCAGTTCAACGTGGACCAGAAGCTCGAAGTGCAGCCGTTGTTCTACGTTTACGGGTCGCCGGCCGGGATCTGGTCCAAGCGCTACTCCAGCCTGCAGGACCTGCCCGACGGCGCCAGGATCGCCCTGCCGGTGGACCCGGCTAACAACGGGCGCGGGCTGGTGCTGCTGCGTGACGCCGGGTTGTTGGAACTCAAGGACGGAGTGGGCGTAATCCACACGTCACAGGAAAGCATCACGGCGAACCCGAAGAACTTCGAGTTCGTTGAGGTTGACCAGCAGTCCCTGTCCAAGACGCTGCCTGACGTGGACGCCGGGTTCCTGTTCGTGCGGCTGGCTGCGGAGATCGGCCTGTTCCCGGATGACGCGCTGGCCTTTGAGAAGGAAGCGGACCAGATTCCGTTCCGCTGCGTGGTGGCCGGAACGGCGGCATTCGCCGACTCCGAGAAGGCGCGTGCGCTGCAGGAGGCGTACCAGTCACCCGAAGTCCGGGAGTGGTTCGCCGGTTACCTGGACGGTGTGCTGCCCACTCCCTGGGACGCGGATCCGCTGGAGGAACTCGACTCCTGGTGGCAGGCCTAGAGTTTGCCGAACCGGGCCCGGATCAGGGCCATGTACAGGCCGTAGAAGATCAGTCCAACACCGACGGCGCCCAGCACCAGCCAGCCCAGTGGGGCCTCATGGAGGGCGCGCAGGGCGCCGTCGAGTCCGGTGGACTTTTCCGGATCCGCCGTCACGGCAGCGGCGATCACCAGTACGCCGAGGATCAGCAGGGAGACGCCCTTGGCCACGAACCCGGCGATCCCGGTGGTGGTGGCCGTGCGCTGCCAGGTCCGGCCGGGAACGGCCTTGAGGTCATTGCGGAACCTGCGGGTCACCCCCTTGAAGATGAAGTAAATGCCGATTCCGGCGATCACCGCTCCGGCAAGGCCCACCAGCCACTGCCCGGCCGGCTGGCTGAGCACCCGGCCGGTCCAGGTGACCTGGCTCTGCTCGCTGTCGCTGGAGCCGCCCAGGGCGAACACGCCGAAGCTCACGCCGATGGCTCCGTAAACCACGGCCGAACCGGCATCAGAGGCGCGCTTCTTCCAGACCTCCTTGCGGTCTTCGCCGGAATCCAGGAATACGCGCGTTGCCTGGAACAGAGCCAGGGCGAGGCAGCCAAGGAAGCAGGCCCAGATCAGGAAGATGCCGCCCGGCTGGTCCGCGAGTGCTGCCACGGCACCGGATGAATCGGCGTCGCCCCCGCCGCCTCCGGCGATCTGCAACGCGATGAGGCCGATCAGCGCGTGCAGCAGCCCGCTGGCCACGTAGCCCATGCGCGCCGCGCGTTCGAACGACTTCGAGTCGGCTGCCCGCCCTGCGGCCTGGGCAACCCTGCCCCCGCGTGTGCCTTCCATGCCCAATGTCTCCTCCAGCGCCCCGGCGGCTGACCCGGGGGCGCAGCCGCATAGTTCGTGTGCTTAGTGATGTGCTTCCATCCTGCCATCTGTGATGCACCGGGACCTACGCGGGGCTAAGGTCGGGTTATGGACGCCGCATCGCTGAGGCAGTACTGCCTGTCCCTGACCGGATCATATGAAGACTTTCCATTCGGCCCGGAAACCTCGGTGTTCAAGGTGCGTGCCGGCGGCCCGGCCCGGCCGGCGAAGATGTTTGCCATGAGCACGCTGGCGGCGGATCCGCTGATGGTCAGCCTTAAATGCGAACCCGAGCTGGCCCTGCAGCTGCGGGCGGCCCACCCCGAGATTTCCGGGGCATGGCATATGAACAAGACGCACTGGAACCAGCTGGACCTCACAGGAGGGCTGGAGGAAGAACTGGTCCGGAACCTCGTGGAGGACTCCTATGACCTGGTGGTTGCGTCCCTGCCGCGGCGGGACCGCGAGTCGCTGGCCTGGAAGGGCCTGGCCGAAGGGTGAGCCCGCTGACCTATCCGGATCCCGGCTTCACTGAGCGCACGTACCCGGCTCCGCTGGAGGCCGGGTGGCCTGAGGGCTACCGGCTGGTGCTGCGGTCCGAGCTGATGGACGTGCCGGACCCGGCCGCGGCTTTCCTGCGGCTGGCGGACGGCGTACTGGACTGGGACCTGCACCGGGGCTCAGGGCTGCGGGTTGCTGCGGACACGCCGCGGGCTGCGGCAGGAGTGGAAATGGCCTCGGGAACGGGGTTTGGCCGGCTGCGCTGGCGGGCGCCGTGCCGGGTGTTGTGGAGTGCTGAACCGCTGCTCGACGGCGGTGTACCGGTTTCCGGGCAGCGCGCCGGTTTTGGCTACGGCACGCTGCGGGGGCATCCGGTGGCCGGAGAGGAGGGCTTCTACGCGGAACTCACGGCGGACGGGCAGCTGCTCTTCCGGGTCGCCGCCTACAGCCGTCCCGCCAACTGGATCATGACTCTGGGCAGTCCGGTGACCCGGTGGACGCAGGAGCTCATTACCCGACGCTATTTCCGGGCTGCCCGGCGTCTTGCCGGGGGAAGTCCTGCGGCGACTCGGTAGTAAAGAGGCTGCGGGTGAAGTTGAAGGCCAGCAGCGAGGGCAGGCCGGTGCTGATGGTCGGCTGGTCAAGGGCGAGTCCCACCAGGAGCAGGACGACGCAGACGCCCAGCATGATGGCACTGAACATCCGGCTGCCGCCGCCCCGCAGCAGAAGCCCTGTGGACTCGGGGCCCCGCCGGTACTGCACCAGGCACCAGATACTGCCCGCAATGCCGAAGACACCGCACCCCGACGCGATCCAGGGAACCGCGGCATCGTAGCCACCGCCGTCGGGCAGGTAGGGAAGGTTCACCGCCACGGACACGGTTCCCATGAGCAGGAGCAGTAACCCAAGAAGCAGCAGCGCGCGTCTGCTGCTGCGTGCAGGTGCAGTCATTTTCGGCCCCCTTCGAAAGCTGAGCCGACCCTACCAGCTCAGGAATCGCCGTCGGGCAGCTGCGACGTGCTGTGGAGGACGAAAGCCAGGTCCGGTCCGGTGGAGTCGGAAGGCATAAAGCCGGCGGTGAGCAGCAGGGACATTGATGCTTCGTTCGCCTCGTCGGTGTAGGCCACCACGCGTTCCACGCCCGGCTGTTCGAGCGCGAAGCGGCTGAGGGCTATGAGGGCTTCCGTGGCGAAACCCAGGCCCCGGCGGGACGGGGCAATGTTGTACGTGACCTCCACGATTCCGTCCACGGGAGGGCCGAGGAACCCGATGGTTCCGATGGCCGGACCCTGGTGTTCACGGATGATCCGGGCGCCGAAGGTGCCGGCCCGGGGGCCCAGCAGCCCGGCCTGGAAGTACTGCTGGGCGGCGTCTTCGTCCACCAGCTGGGGGAAATCGGGTGCCCAGTGTTCGCACCGGTCGCCCACTATCAGGGCATCGACTTCCGCTGCGGTCATTTCGGCAAGTTCAAGCCGGTCAGTCAGCAGGGTGCCGGCCGGCGTCTGCTCCGTCGAGAAAGTGCTCACGGAACATATTCTCCCCCATCGAGATTACAGAAACTGCCCGTTTGGGGCCTGTAACGTGCAGTTTCTGTCATCTCGATGGGAGAGCTGTGGATATCGAAAAACCGCCCAGTTGCACAGGCCATAATGCTGGCCATGCGGACTCCTCGCGAATTGCCTCAAGAGCTCAGCCAGTCGACGTACACCGTGTACGACTCGGATGCACTAGGAGTGAGCAGAGGGATCCTCCGCAACGTTCGCATTCGCCGTATCAGCAGGGCCATCCGGGCCACGGACACCCTCGATGCGAGCGATCTCATCTCGTCGATGCTGCCCGACAGGCTTGCGCCCTTCACACGCGTCACCTCTTTCTCTGTCGCGTCACACCGGACGGCAGCCGAGGCCTGGGGGTTTCCACTGCCGGTAGTGCCGGGACAGGCGCCGGAGCTGCACATCACCCGCCCGGAAGGGCTGGCGCCGCCGAGGCGTTTCGGCGTCGTCGGCCACACCGGCCGGTTCCTGCCAGGCGAGGTAACCACCTTGGACGGGCTGGTCCTTACCTCACGGGCGAAAACGTGGCTGGATCTATCGAAACACCTGACAGTGGAGGATCTCACCGTGATCGCCGACCATCTGATCAGAATTCCCCGGCAGTTGTACGAAGGCCGGACTGACCCCTACGCCACGCAGGAGGAACTGGATGCGATCATCGGACTGCACCCGGGCCAGCGCGGAATCCGGACCGCGCGTGAGGCTCTGCGGCTGAGCAGGGTGGGTGCAGATTCCCCGCCGGAAACCCTGCTGCGGCTGGCGCTTGGCGCAGCAGGACTACCCGAGCCGGAAGTCAACGTCCCCATAGTGGACGCGGACGGCGTCCTGCACCATGAGCCGGATCTTGGATACCCCAAGTACCGGGTGGCGGTCCAGTATGAGGGCGCCGGTCATTCGGACCCGGAACAGGTGGCACGGGACATCAGCCGCGAAGAGCGGACCCGCGCCCTGGGCTGGACCGAGGTGCGAATCTCCCGGCGGCATATGGTCGACGGCGCGCAGCCGGCGGTGGAAAAGGTTCGCGCTGCACTCTGGGCGGCTGGCTGGCGCACTGGCAGCCCAGAGTAACCCGCTAAACGAGATTACAGAAACTGCCCGTTTGAGCGTTCAAACGGGCAGTTTCTGTAATCTCGATGGGGGGATTAGCCGAAGTGCTTCGGCAGGGTCCCCTCGTGTGCTTCCTTCAGCTCATCCAGCGGCAGGACAAAGTGGCCCTGGAAATCCAGTGCACCAATCTCGGTATCCACGACGCCGATCCGGGAGTGTGCGAAGCCGCGGGCGCTGCACATGTCCTTGAACCGGACCTCCTCGCTGCGGGCCACGGAGACGACGGCGCGTGCCTGGGACTCGGAGAACAGCAGCGTGAACAGGTCCACGCCGTCGCGCTCGGCAACTTCGTCCAGGCCGATCCGGGCGCCGACGCCGAAACGCAGCGCCATCTCGGACAGTGCGGCGGCGAGGCCGCCCTCGGAGAGGTCGTGCGCTGAGTCGATCATGCCGTCCCGGGAGGCATTGATGAGCAGGTCGCCCAGCAGCTTCTCGGCCTGCAGGTCCACCTTCGGCGGCTGGCCGCCCAGATGTCCGCGCAGGTTGGCGAACTCGGAGCCGTCCAGCTCGTCGCGGGTGACGCCCATCAGGTAGATGGCCTGTCCGTCCTCGCGCCAGCCCGACGGTGTGCGGCGGGCAACGTCGTCGAACACGCCGAGCACGCCCACCACGGGGGTGGGATGGATGGCGACGCCGCCGGTCTGGTTGTAGAGCGAAACGTTGCCGCCCGTGACGGGCACGCCGAGCTCCTGGCAGCCGTCGGCCAGACCGCGGACGGCCTCGGCGAACTGCCACATGACCTCGGGATCCTCGGGGGAGCCGAAGTTCAGGCAGTCGGTGACGGCCATCGGGCGCGCACCGGAGGTGGCGACGTTGCGGTAGGACTCGGCGAGGGCCAGCTTGGCGCCCTCGTACGGGTTCAGGTAGGTGTAGCGGCCGTTGGCGTCTGTGGAGATTGCAACGCCCAGGCCGGTTTCCTCGTCCACGCGGATCACGCCGGCGTCGTCGGGCATGGCCAGGGCCGTGTTGCCCTGCACATAGCGGTCGTACTGGTTGGTGACCCAGGACTTGTCGCACATGTTCGGGGACGCCATCAGTTCCAGTACGGCCTGCTTCACAGCTTCTCCGCCGAACGGGCGCTCCGCGGAGAAGGAATCGGACTGCACGCCGTCGAGCCACTCGGGGCGGTGGAACGGACGGTTGTAGACCGGGCCCTCGTGGGCGACGGTGCGCGGATCGACGTCGACGATCGTTTCGCCGTCCCAGTCGATGATCAGGCGGCCGGTGCCGGTGACTTCGCCGAGCCAGGAGTATTCGACGTTCCACTTGTCCATGATCGCCTCGAACGCTTCCACGTTCTCCGGCGTCACGACGGCCATCATGCGTTCCTGCGACTCGGACATCAGGATTTCGCCCGGGGTCAGGGACGGGTCGCGGAGCAGAACCTTGGTGAGCTCAACATGCATGCCGCCGTCGCCGTTGGAGGCGAGTTCCGACGTCGCGCAGGAGATGCCGGCGGCGCCGAGGTCCTGGATGCCTTCGACCACGGAGGCCTTGAACAGTTCCAGGCAGCACTCGATGAGCACCTTCTCGGCGAAGGGGTCGCCCACCTGCACCGCGGGGCGCTTGGAGGGCTTGGCGTCGTCGAAGGACTCGGAGGCCAGCACGGAGGCGCCGCCAATGCCGTCGCCGCCGGTGCGCGCACCGAACAGGACCACCTTGTTGCCGGCGCCGGAGGCGTTGGCCAGACGGATGTCCTCGTGCCGCATGACGCCCACGGCCAGCGCGTTGACCAGCGGGTTGCCCTGGTAGACGGAGTCGAAAACAACTTCACCGCCGATGTTGGGCAGGCCCAGGGAGTTGCCGTAGCCGCCGATGCCGGAGACGATGCCGTGCACCAGGCGGGCGGTGTCCGGGTGGTCGATCGCACCGAAGCGCAGCGGATCCATTACGGCCACCGGGCGGGCGCCCATGGAGATGATGTCGCGGACAATGCCGCCGACGCCGGTCGCGGCGCCCTGGTAGGGCTCCACGAAGGACGGGTGGTTGTGGGATTCGACCTTGAAGGTCACCGCCCAGCCTTCACCGATGTCCACGACGCCGGCGTTCTCACCGATGCCAACCAGCAGGTGTTCCTTCATCTTCTCGGTGACCTTGTCACCGAACTGCTTCAGATGCACCTTGGAGGACTTGTAGGAGCAGTGCTCGGACCACATGACCGAGTACATCGCCAGTTCCGCGGCGGTGGGGCGGCGGCCCAGGATTTCGACGACGCGGTTGTATTCGTCCTCCTTCAGGCCCAGTTCGGCCCAGGGCAGCGGGGTGTCCGGGGTGGACGCCGCATGCTCAACGGTGTCGATGTTGAACTTCTTCTGCTCGGCAGTGGAGTTAGCAGACGCGGTCATTATTTGCCTCCGGCAACGAGCGAGGTGAGTACTGAGGTGAAGATGCCGATTCCGTCGGTGCCGCCGCCCAGGGCAACGTCGCCTCCGGCGGAAGAATCCGGGCCGAAGCCGGCTTCCACGGCGTGCTCGGGGTGCGGCATCAGGCCGACGACGTTGCCGGCGGCGTTGGTGATGCCGGCGATGTCGCGGCGTGAGCCGTTCGGATTGAAGCCGTCGTAGCGGAAGACCACGCGGCCTTCGCCTTCGAGCTCGTCCAGGGTCTTTTCGTCGGCGACGTACTGGCCGTCCTGGTTCTTCAGCGGGATGACCATGCCTTCGCCCTGCCCGTAGGCGGAGGTCCAGGCCGTGGAGTTGTTCTCCACGCGCAGCAGCTGGTCCCGGCACATGAACTTCAGGTGGTCGTTCTTGATCATCGACCCCGGCAGCAGGTGCGCCTCGGTGAGGATCTGGAAACCGTTGCAGATGCCGAGGACGGGCATGCCGCCCTTGGACGCGTCCACAACCTTTTCCATCAGCGGCGCGAAGCGGGAAATCGCTCCGGCGCGCAGGTAGTCACCGTAGGAGAATCCACCGGGGATGATGACGGCGTCGACGCCCTGCAGGGTCGCGTCTCCGTGCCAGAGTTCGACGGCGGTGCCGCCGGCCAGGCGCACGGCGCGTGCGGCGTCGCGGTCGTCAAGCGTGCCGGGGAAGGTGATGACGCCAACGCGGACGGCGCGCAGGGCAGCGTCCTCGGGCGCGGCGGAGTAGTCGCCGATCAGCGGGGTGCTCAAGACTAAGCCTCCGAAATAACTTCGACGCGGGTGACGTCTTCAATGACGGGGTTGGAGAGCAGAGTGGCTGCCGCGGTGCGGGCCTGCTCGAGGATTTCGGGGGTGACGTCGCCGTCGACGGTGAGTTCGAAGCGCTTGCCCTGGCGGACCCCGGTGAAGCCGTTCAGGCCCAGTCGGGGAAGGGCGCCGGCAATGGCCTTGCCCTGCGGATCGAGGATCTCGGGCTTGGGCATGACGTCAACAACGATCCGGGGCATCGGGGTAACTCCTGTGAGTGAAAAGGGGTGGCCGCGGACCGTGCCGTCTCACGCTGATTCAGCGCTCCGCGAGCTTGCTCCTTCATTCTACGGTGGTACGCCGAGATAGCAGAAAGTGCTCGTTTCAGGGCTGAAACGGGCACTTTCTGCCATCTCGATTTGGTGGGAGGGTTGGCGAGGGGCTAGTGGTTCAGGAGGCGCTGGACGAAGGCACGGGTACGTTCCTGCCGCGGTGCTTCCAGCACCTCGGACGGGGGTCCGGACTCAACCACCACCCCGCCGTCCATGAACACCACCGAGTCGGCCACGTCCCGGGCGAAGCGCAGCTCATGCGTCACCAGGAGCATGGTCCAGCCTTCAGCCGCCAGCTCCCGGATGGTTTCAAGCACGTCACCCACCAGCTCCGGGTCCAGCGCAGAGGTGGGCTCGTCGAAGAGCAGCAGCCGCGGCTTCAGCGCCAGTGCCCGCACAATCCCCACCCGCTGCCGCTGCCCGCCGGAAAGTTCGTTGGGATAGGCCCCGGCCTTGTCCGCCAGTCCAACCCGGCCGAGCAGTGACATCGCGTCCGCCGTAGCCTCGTCCCTGGGGCGGCGCTGCACCCGAACCGGTCCCTCGAGCACGTTCTCCAATACGGTCCGGTGCGGAAACAGGTTGTAGTGCTGGAACACCATCGCGCTGTGCTCGCGCAGGCCGGAGACCACCGGCCGCGGAGGTTTCGCGGCGAAGTCCACGGTGTCGCCGCCGTCGAACTGCACGGTTCCCGAATCGGGAACCTCCAGGCCGTTGAGGCAGCGCAGCACGGTGGTCTTTCCCGATCCGCTGGGGCCGATCAGCGCCACGACCTGGCCGCGCGGAATCTCAAGATCGATGCCCTGAAGCACCTCAACGCTTCCGAACCGTTTGTGCAGGTCCCGGACACTTAGAACCGGGGCGTTACCGTCCTCAGGTTGCGACATGGCGGTCGAGCCTCCTCTCCAGCGCCGACTGCCCGGTTGAGAGCACAACGCAGATAAGCCAGTAGATGAGCGCAGCTTCAATGTAGATAACCATGAACTCCTGGCTGAATGCCGCAATCTCCTGGGCCCGCCGGAAGAGCTCCGTGACCAGGATCAGGGACGCCAGGGAGGTGTCCTTGACCAGGCTGATGAAGGTGTTGGACAGCGGGGGGACCGAAACCCGGGCGGCCTGCGGGAGGATCACCCGGATCAGCGTCTGCGCCGGAGACATCCGGATGGTGTACGCGGCTTCCCACTGGCCGCGCGGCACGGAGAGGATCGCTGCCCGGATCACTTCGGCGGCATACCCGCCCACATTCAGGGAGAACGCGATAATGGCGCTGGGCCACGGGTCGACCAGGACTCCGATGGAAGGCAGGCCGTAAAAGATGACGAACAGCTGGACCAGCAGCGGTGTGCCGCGGATGACGGACACGTATGCCCGCCCGATCCAGGACACCAGCCGGATTTTGGACAGCCGCATCAGCGCGACGCCCAGGGCCAGCACCAGGCCGACGGCGAAGGAAATCAACGCAAGGGGGATGGTGCCGGTGACCGCCCCGGTGAGCAGGGGCAGGAAGGAAGCGGTGATGAGGTCCCACGTCGGCTGGTCCACGGCGGTCCTTACTGCGAAACGTCTTCGCCGAAGTATTTGTTGGAGATCTCTGCCAGCGTGCCGTCCTCACGCAGTTCCTTCAAGGCTTGGTTGACGGCATTGCGCAGTTCAGTGTTGCCTTTGGTGAAGGCAAAAGCCATGAGCGCCGGGTCATCGGTTTCGGCAGCGACCTGAATTGGCGCGTCCGGTCTCTGCAGGATGTAGTCGAGGAAGGTCAGGCGGTCATTGACCGTCGCATCGACCCGCCCCTGTTCCAGGAGGGAGACGGACTGGGCCCACCCCTCGACTGCCTCAACACTGGCGCCGTTTTCCTGCGCCAGGACGTACCAGTTGCTGGACAGGGACTGTGCCGTCGTCTTTCCTGCCAGGTCGGCGAAGGACGTGATGGACGTGTCGCCCTTGGGAACCACGACGACGCCGGGACTCACGGTGTAGGGGTCCGAGAACTCGTAAGAGTCCACACGTTCCGGCGTAATTGAAACCTGGTTGGCGACCATGGCGAAACGCCCCGCGTTCAGTCCGGCGAAGAGCGCATCCCACGGGGCTTCCCCAAACCGGGCTTCCACTCCGAGTTTGCCTGCGACAGCCCTGGCGATCTCGACGTCGTACCCGGTCAGGTCCCCAACGCCGTCTTCGTGGAAGCTGAAGGGCCGGTAGGTGCCTTCGGTGCCGATGGTGAGCGTCCCCTGGTCCTGGACGGCCTCGAGGCTGGTGGCAGCGCCCGGAGTGCAGGCTGCAAGGAAGAAGACCGCGGCGGCTGCGGCAGCAGCGGCCTTGAATCTTTGCATGGTGGCCTCCTTGGTTGCACCGGCTGGAAACAGCAGGAGCGCCCCCGGTGAGTCCGGAAGCGCTCCCTTGTGCCGGCTGTTACGCCGGCAGCTCGATCTGGAACCCGCACGTGCAGCGCAGGATGTTGATTTCCAGGCGTACGTCCCCGGTGTCGGCATCCGGATCCGTGCTGAGCGGTTCGGAGAGGGACACCATGCGGGTGTCCTTCGGCTTCATCGGCTCGCCGCAGTGCAGGTATTCGGTCTCTGCCTGCTCGGTGACGGCCCGGCGGGCCCACAGCGGTGAGTGGCGCACGGGGTGGCCGTAAAAACGGTCGCACTCGCCGCAGGTGTAGCTGATTTCCAGGAACTCGGCGGCATCGGCGGTCCTGGACGGCTCAACGGATTCGATGATCAGGAACTCATCGGTGCCGCAGTACGAGCACCACGGCACGTACTCGGCGGGTGCCTGCGCGCCCGTAACTGCGGGGCACTGCGGGTCTTCGGGTGTTGCTTCGATCGACAATCTGGTTCCTCCGGTCAAGCCCGGCGCGCCTGTCAAAGCGCGGTCCGTACATGGATAGTAAGCAAGCTGATTCAATAATAGACCTAAGGGTGCTTACTAAGGAAGTCGGAATGGCCTGAATCACAGTCGGTACAGTGGAGCGGTGAAACTCGTTGCTGCCCGCCCGGGCATTGTCCGGCGCTCCATGAACATCTGGCCGCCCTTCCTCTTCTCCGGGATCAAGATCACGGACCTGCCGGAGGACTTCCTCTCCGCCACGGTCCGGCTGCGTCTGCGCTGGTGGAACCGCAACGTTGCGGGGGTGCTGTTTGGCGGGAGTCTCTTCGCCATGACGGATCCATTCTGGATGATGCTGCTGCTGCGGCACCTGGGCAAGGAGAACGTCATCTGGGACCGCGCGGCCGAGATCGACTTCATCAAGCCGGGCAGGGGAGACGTGGTGGCGCACTTCGCCATCACGGAGGCGGACATTGAGCGGCTGCGCGAGGCCGCGTCCGGCGGCGCCAAAGTGCTGGAGTGGTTCACTGTCGAGGTCCGGGACTCAACCGGCGACGTCGTGGCACGGGTCCGCAAGCAGGTCTACCTGCGGCGCAAGCGGGAGCTGCCGGTGCTCGGCAGTGCTACATCGCTGCCGTCGCCGGACCAAGCAGTCCGCTAAGCGCTTCCCAGCGGCTGATCTGGCAGCCGTCCGACGCCGCAAACTCAGCCTCCACCGCTTTCCCGTCCACGGTGCCGCTCACCGTAGCCCGCTGCGGTCCGCCGTACTGCATGGTGCACGCGGCGTCACTGCCCGGTTCCGCGAAGAGTCCGGTTCCGCCTTCGGCGAGGGCGGAGCACGCCGCCGCGGGATCAGGGGCACCGGATTCGCCAACCGGATTGGCGCCGTCGCATTCCAGGGTCCAGCTGTCCGTGACGGCTTCGCCGTCGGCCATCAGCTCAACGCTCAGCGACGTTGCGGCGGCAGGTGAGGTGGCCGCGGAACTGGCCGGTGAGGACGCGGGCTCGGATGACGACGGCGAGGTGCCGGGAGTTGAATCGGCGCACCCTGCGAGCAGAAGCGCGGCAGCAGCAAAGGCCAGGACGGTGCGGGGCAGGCGGTTCGGCATGTGGCGGGACCTTCCGGAGTCGGTTGGGCTACAGCCTAGCCGCCCGGGAGGTGAGGCGGGCGCAGGGTCAGGCGGGCGGCGGCGCGGCGGCCGCGTCCCGGGCCTGGGCCGCGTAGTAGGAGCCCTGGTCCAGGTAACGCTGGTCGAATTCCGGCTGTGCATCGCCGCTGCGGGCAGCCTCGAGCCGGTCCAGGTAGTACTCCCAGCCGGGGCCGGTGTCTTCTGCGGGGGCGGGATCAGCCAAGTGCTGGGTGAACTCCAGGCGGGTGCCGCCGGCGTCCTCCCGGAGCCGCACTTCCAGGTCCCAGCTGCCGCCGTCGTCCTCCATGAGCACACGCAGCCGCTCCCGCGGAACGCACTCGGCGAGCCGCGCCTGGCTGGTTGGCTGCCCCTCTTCGTAAAGCATTTGGAAGCCGAAGCCTGATCCCGGTTCGGGGATGCCGTCCCAGCGTCCGATCCACGCGGACGCCTGGCCGGCGTCCGCAAAGCTGGCCCAGACCTCCCGGGGACTGCCGGCGAGGCGGCGGGTCAGGACCAGGTCATAGGAGTCTTCTCCGGTTCGGTGGACCCGGCCTGTGGGTTCGGGCTGCATAGCTGCTCCTGGAGCGGATCAAGCAGGCCCAGAATCCGGGCCCGCAGCTGCTGCGATTCTTCGGTGAAACCGCGTTGGTAGGAAGCGTACGCCGCCCGCCCCGCTGGAGTCTCTACCTGGATGGGTTCATATCCCCAGTCCTGCAGATCGTACGGCGACGCGCGCATGTCCATCTCGCGGATCCGCCAGGCCAGTTCGAAGCAGTCCATCACCAGGTCCCCGGGCAGCAGCGGGGTCAGTTTGTAGGCCCACTTGTAGAGGTCCATGTTCGCGTGGAGGCATCCGGGCTGTTCCAGGTCCCGCTGGTTTTCCCGCGTGGGGGTCAGCTCGTTGAGTTCAATGGCCTCGGGTGCGTAGAAGCGGAATGCGTCGAAGTGTGTGCAGCGGATCCGGCTCTGCTCCACCAGGTTATTCGTGCCCTGGGCGCCCAGCCGCAGGCCGAGGTATTCATGCCGGATTCCGTTCACTTCGGACTTGTAGGCCATGGCCCACTCGTGCATGCCGAAGCAGCCCAGTGACGGTTTGCGGGCGGCTGTGCGGGAAAGCAGCATTCGGGTGAACCCGGCCGCCGTGCCGCGGGCTGCGGCAAATGCGCCCACATCCACCGTGACCGCCGGGATCTCCGGGTTCAGCCCGGCCGCTGTGCGTTCCCCCGGCGTCAGCGTGCGGTAGAACTTCCAGTCCGTCCGCTCCGCCGCTGCGGGCCCGGTGAGGACGACGCCGGCACCTGGGTGCCAGCGCATCAGCTGGCCGGGCTTCAGGGAGTAGTAGGTGAAGAGGAAATCCTCCACCGGGTGTTTCTGACCAGCGGAACGCCGGCGGAGGAAACCTTCCGTGAACGGGCGCACCCGGTCCTGGTAAGCGGCCTGGCGGGGGAGCCACTCATCCTCGGACAGCACGGCGGGGTTAGGAAAGCTCACGCCTTCCATTATCCCGCCGTGCTGCCCAGCCGCCTAGCGGACCGGCGAAGGCTGTGGATCGGGAGACAGGCCGCTGTCCTTATCCCGGTCCGGTTCCTCGCCGGTTCCTTCCTCTGCGTCCTCCGGGGTCCAGCCGTCGGCATATTCTCCGGATTCGTAGTCATAATCCACGGGTTTTCCGTCTTCGTCCCTGCGCTGGTACCAGTCAGTGACTGTCTTGTCATGGGAGTCGAAGTCGGCTCCGGCGCCCTGCCCCTGCGGAGCCTTTTTCACCGCAATGGCGAAGTCGTCTCCGTGTTCATCGATGCCGGTCCGCACTGCCTGTTCCAGGGCAGCCGTTGCGTACTCCCGGCGGATGATGAGCGGGTCGGTCTGCAGGTCCCGGGTGAAGGCGACCATCATCAGCGCCAGGATGACCGCGAACGGCAGCGCAGAGACGATGATCAGGTTTTGAAGGCCGGACAGCGCCTCGTTGCCGCCCACCAGGAGCATGACCACGGCGATGCCCATCATGGCCAGGCCCCAGAAAACCGTAACCTTCCGGTCCGGCCGCGGCTTGCCGCGCTGGGACAGGCTTCCCATGACGAGTGATGCCGAGTCGGCAGACGTGATGAAGAAGATGGCAACGCAGAACATTGCCAGCAGCGGGGTGATGGAGCTCAGCGGCAGCTGGTCCAGCATCTGGAAGAACAGGGCTTCCGGGGCACTTTCGGCGGAAATGTCCGCGCCCTGCATCCGCATCCAGATCGTCGTGCCGCCAAAGATGCCGAATGCGAGGACACATACGAGGGTGGGCACTACCAGGACGTACTGCACGTATTCGCGCAGCGTCCGGCCGCGGGAGATTCGGGCCAGGAAGATGCCAACGAACGGGGACCAGGAGATCCACCAGGCCCAGTAGAAGACAGTCCAGTTGGCGGAGAAGTCTGCTGCCTCGGCGCCCCAGGAAGGTCCTTTGCTCATCAGGTGCAGGAGCTCGGAGAGGTACTCCGTGATGGAGGCGGGAATCAGGTTCAGCAGGAACAGTGTGGGGCCGGTCAGGAAGATGAAGGCCACCAGGGCGATGGTCAGGGACATGTTGACGTTGGAGAGCATGCGGATGCCGCGGCTGACGCCGGAGACGGCGGACGCAATGAACGCAGCGGTGAGGATGGCGATGATGCCGATCAGGGCGGCGTTGGGCAGCTGGCCAATGCCACCGACGATCTCCACGCCGCGGCCAATCTGCAGCGCGCCGATGCCCAGGGATGCCGCGGTGCCGAACAGGGTGGCGACGATTGCGAACATGTCGATCAGGCGTCCGGCGGCTCCTTCGGTCCGCCTCCGGCCGAGCAGCGGAGTGAAAATGGTGCTCATTAGCGGAACCCTGCCGCGGCGGTAGGAACCGTACGCCACAGCCGCGCCCACCAGTGCGTAGATGGCCCAGGCGTTGAAGCCCCAGTGGAAGTAGGTCTGTGCCATGGATTTGTGGAGGGCCTCCGTGGTTTCAGGCAAGGCCTCGCCGGGTGCAGGAGTCATGTAATAGGTCAGCGGCTCGTATGGTCCGAAGAAGAACAGCCCAATGCCCACGCCGGCGGAAAACATCATGGCGACCCAGGAAAACTTGGAGTACTCCGGCTTCTCGCCGTCCACGCCCAGGGGGATCTTGCCGTAGCGGCTGAACCCGATGAACAGCATGAACACCAGGACCACCACCAGCAGGGAGCTGAACAGCCAACCGGTATTCTTGACCACCCAGCTGAGCGCTAGGTCGGAGACAGACTTCAGGGACTCGGTGGAGAAGACGCCCCACGCGACGAACGCGAGGACCAGCACTGCTGCGACGCCGAAGACCAGGGGGTCCGTCCGGTAGCGGACGCGCTGGTCATCCACGGCGATTCCGGGAACCAGGCCGGGGTGGGTGTCGTGCGGATAAGGCTTCTTGTCCCTCCGCAGGGCCCGCGCGGCCCGCTGGCCCAGGGATGCCTTGGGCGGCCCATTGCCTTTACGGCGGCCGGGAATGTCCGGGGCGCCGTCTTCGGGCGGTCCGGAGGGCGGTGTCTGCCTGGATGAGGGCGGTGTATCCACAGGTTTCTTCTCCTTGGGGCGGACGCGCTGCCGCCCATGGGGTGCGTTTTGGGACGCGAAGAAGAATACGCCGAAAAAGTCCTGCTATTTGCGGCAATAAGCTGACTTATATACCACACTTCAATTGTTATCTGGTTGTTGCCTTTTGCGCGCGAATTTATCTAATTAGCGTTATTCGGCTCCAATGACCCCTGGGTAGCCTCGATCAGGCGCCGCATGGACGCGTTGAGCTCCAGAACTTCCTCCCGGCTCAGCTGCAGCCGCTCCATCATGGCCCCGGGAACGGCCAGGGCCTTTTGGCGCAGGGCGCGTCCGTGCTCGGTCAGGTCCACGGCCAGGGAGCGGTCATTGTCCGGTGCGCGGTTGCGTGAGACCAGGCCTGCGCTTTCCATTCGCTTGAGCATGGGGGAGAGCGTCGCAGGTTCCATCAGGAGGGCTTCGCTCAGGTTGCGCACGGTCCGGGGGCTTTGCTCCCAGAGGGCCAGTAGGACGAGGTACTGCGGGTGGGTGACGCCCAGGTCCTCAAGGACCGGGCGGTAGGCGCCTACAACCGAGCGGGATGCGACGGACAGGGCGAAGCAGAGCTGGTGTTCCAGCAGTAGGTCATCATCGACCGGGTCCATGGCGCCTCCTCATGTTTAGTGCACTAACAATTAGCGTACTATAGATTGCAGGTACACCTCGGAAGGGACATTTCATGGCAGCTCGGGAAAGCTTCACCGCCAAGTTCATGCGCGTAACCGGCAAGGCGAGGCTCATCTTCGGCCCCGCCCAGAGCTCCTCCCTTACCCATGACATGACCGAGGAGAACAAGCGGCTGCTCGAAGCCCAGCAGGCCGAAGAGAAGGCCATGTGGGAGACCGTCAAGCGCGCTGACGGCAGCAGCTACATCCTGCCCCGCAAAAAGGACTGATTTTCCGCGCGGACGGGTCTTTTTCCGTGCCGGAAACCTATCCTGAAGGGACCCGCGTTGGTCCTTGAAGGAGGGGATCCACATGGCAACCATGCCGGATCCGGGCAGCGGCCGCGAGCCGCGGCTGCCCGAAGACGAGATTCCGCAGTCACAGTCCGAACTGCCCGACTACGTCGTTGAAATAGACAGCGAAGGGCACCACTACGGAGTGGACCGGGAGTATGTGAACGGCAAACCACACCGCGAACCTGCCGAGCCGGTGGTGTACCAGGACTACTTCCACGCACCCCTGTTCCGCGAGCACCTGTACTGACCGGCCTGCTGGAACCATGCAAAAAGGGCGCCCGGTTTCCCGGACGCCCCTGGCTGGAAGCTGCGGTTAGCGGCCGGTGCCGCCGTAGACGGTAGCCTCGGCTTCGCCGTCGAGCCCAAACGCGGCGTGGACCGCACGGACCGCGTCGTCCAGCTTGGAAGCGCTGGTGACCACGGAGATGCGGATCTCCGAGGTGGAGATCATGTCGATGTTCACGCCGGCCAGATGCAGTGCTTCGAAGAACCGGTGCGAGACGCCCGGGTTGGAGCGCATGCCGGCGCCGATGAGGGAAAGCTTGCCGATCTGCTCGTCGTAGTCGATGCTGTCGAAGCCAACCTCGGCCTTGGCGGCGTTCAGGGCTGCCATGGCGGCCTGGCCGTCGATGATCGGCAGGGTGAAGGAAATGTCCGTCCGGCCGGAGCCCTTCGTGGAGACGTTCTGCACGATCATGTCGATGTTCGTGTTGGCGCCGGCGACGATGCCGAAGATCTCCGCGGCCTTGCCGGGGATGTCCGGAACGCCGACGACGGTGAGCTTGGCTTCGGAGCGGTCATGCGCGACGCCGGAAATGATGGGCTGTTCCAAGGGTTCTCCCTCTTGAATCTTGATCTTGTCATCCGGGCTGGGCAGTACCCAGGTCCCCTCGTGCTGGCTGAAGGAGGACCGCACGTGCAGCGGAACTCCGAAGCGGCGGGCGTACTCAACGCAGCGCAGGTGCAGGATCTTCGCACCGGATGCTGCCATTTCCAGCATTTCCTCGCTGGAGATCTTGTCGATCTTCTGCGCCGAGGGAGCCACTCGGGGGTCTGCGGTGTAGACCCCGTCAACGTCGGTGTAGATCTCGCACACATCGGCGTCGAGCGCTGCTGCAAGCGCGACTGCGGTGGTGTCCGAACCGCCGCGGCCCAGGGTGGTGATGTCGTGGCTGTCCCGGCTCATGCCCTGGAAGCCCGCGACGATCGCGACATCGCCCTTTTCGATCGCCGTCTTGATCCGGTGCGGTGAGACGTCGATGATCCGGGCCTTGCCATGGATCGCGTCGGTGATCATGCCGGCCTGGCTGCCGGTGAAGGACTGGGCTGAGGCACCGAGTTCGTTGATCGCCATGGCCAGCAGTGCCATGGAGATGCGTTCGCCGGAGCTCAGCAGCATGTCCATCTCACGCGGGTAGGCCCCGGTGGTGATTTGTCCGGCAAGGTCCAGCAGTTCATCGGTGCTGTCGCCCATGGCGGAGACCACCACAATGACGTCGTTTCCGGCCCTCTGGGTATCCACTACGCGCTTGGCGACGCGCTTGATGCCTTCGGCGTCCGATACGGAGGATCCGCCGAATTTCTGCACTATCAGGCTCATGCGTACACGCTCTCTGGAACTCTTCCAAGTTGCTGCCCGGCGGCGCTGGGGCCGCTGCGGCACTAAATGTTCGTGGGGACCGCACGGCGGCGGCCAACCTTCAAAGTCTATAGCCGGGCCGCTGCGGCGCCGAAATAACGCTCAACCTGGACTTAACGAAGACGGGGTGGAAAAGCTGCCCGGTACGCGGCGCGACACGTATCCGCAGGCGGGGTCGGGTAGCGGCGACGGACTATATGGTGGCCCGATGGGGACTACTGAACAGGGGACTACTGGACGCGGCGGCATTTCCGTCGACGGCGTTACCCGCAGCTTCGGCACGGTGCAGGCTGTGCGCGGCATGACGTTCGAGGCGCCGCCCGGGGCTGTCACCGCGCTGATAGGTCCTAACGGGTCCGGCAAGACGACCCTGCTGCTGATGCTGGCGTCCCTCCTGGCGCCAGACTCCGGGAGCATCCGAATAGACGGTGCGGACCCGTTGCAGGATCCTGTGGCCGTGCGCCGCTCCGTTGGCTGGATGCCGGACACCCTTGGAGTCTGGGATTCGCTGACCGCCACCGAAATCCTGGTCACCATGGGCAAGCTGTACGGCATGGTCCCCGACGCCGCCGCGCAGCGGGCAGGCGAGCTCCTCGCCGAAGTGCGTCTTTCAGACTTTGCGGACAAGCCGGCACGCGTCTTTTCCCGCGGACAGCAGCAGCGCCTGAGCCTGGCCCGTGCGCTCATCCACGACCCGGCAGTTCTCCTGCTGGACGAACCCGCTTCCGGACTGGATCCGGGATCCCGGGTGGAGCTGCGGATGCTGCTCCGGCGTCTGGCGGCGGCCGGCAAGACCATCCTGGTCTCTTCCCATGTGCTCTCCGAGCTCGATGAGATGGCGGACCGCGCCGTGTTCGTCTCCGGCGGGCAGACGGTCAAGACGCAGAGCCTGGACGACGTCGGCACGCAGCTTCGCTGGTACGCCGTCAGCGCGCGGGATACCGGCGCGCTGCTGCGGGCACTGGAAGCGCAGGGCCTCGCGGCGGCTGTGGGCGAGGGAGCCCGGCGCAGTCACGTGCGGGTGCAGCTGGGCGGCGAGGAGCAGGCCGCTGAAGTGCTGCGGTACCTGGTGGAGTCCGGTGTGGGGGTCTACGCCTTCGCCCCGGCCTCCGGCGCACTGGAAGAGACCTACATGAGCCTGGAGGGCGAGAAGCCATGAGCACAGCACTCAGTCCGCAGTCCACGCCGTCCCCCGGGCTCGGTTACTTCAAGGGCATTGGCACGGTCTTCGGTCTTGAAATGAAGCAGCGCCTGCGCTCCCGCGGCTGGTACATCCTGCTGGGAGTCTGGTTTGTGGTGATCGGCCTGGTGGCCGCCTTTACGGCCTGGGTGACTGACCAGCAGACCGATGCCGGACAGGTGCTCTTCGAACTGATGGTCGCCTTTGTCCTGTTTTTCGCCCTGCTGGTGGCACCTGCCTTATCAGCAAACGCGGTGAACGGTGACAGGGCTGCCGGAACACTTGCGGTCCTGCAGGTGACGCTGCTGCGCCCGGGGCAGCTGCTGGCCGGCAAATGGCTGGCGTCCTGGGTTGCTTCGCTCGGGTTTTTGGCGGCCAGCGTTCCTTTCCTGTTGTGGGCGCTGGCCCTCGGCGGGGTGGATCCGGCCATTGCCGCAGTTTCCATCCTGATGCTCGGCGTTGAGCTCGGGGTGGTCTGCGCGCTGGGGGTGGCGGTATCCACCCTCGCCAACCGGCCGCTGTTTTCAATCGTGGTGACCTACATGCTGGTTGCACTGCTGTCGATTGGCACGGTGATCGCCTTTGGACTGAGCACACCCCTGGTGCGCGGAACCGTTGAAGCCAACGTGCCGCAGTGGAAGGGCAGCGCCTACCTCCAGCCGTCAGGCGCCGAAGCCGAATTCACCTGCATGGGGCCGCTCTTTGAAACGGACGTCTACCACACGGACCGCACCGCCTGGCTGCTGGCGGCCAACCCCTTCGTGGTCCTGGCCGACGCCCTCCCGTACTCAGAAGACAACTTGAGCGGAGGCCCGCTGGAGGGCATTGGCCAGGCAGTCCGGTATGCCCAGGCAGGGGCCGCAGCCAGCGGACCGGAGTGCATCAACGGTGAGCCGCGCGCTGACGATGTGCCGGCGTCGTTGTTCCCCATCTGGCCGCTGGGACTCACCGTGCAGTTCGCGGGTGCGGCACTGGCACTGGTGCTGGCCTGGCGCCGGCTGCGCACGCCTGCCCGGCGGCTGGCGGCCGGCACCCGGATCGCCTAGCAGCCAGTCTTAGCTGAGACTGCGGCGTCCTTCGAAGGCGCGGCCCAGCGTGATCTCATCTGCGTATTCAAGATCACCGCCCACCGGAAGCCCGGAGGCCAGCCGCGTGACGGTGATGCCGAGGGTCTTCAGCATACGAACCAGATAGGTGGCCGTGGCCTCGCCTTCCAGGTTCGGGTCGGTGGCGATGATGATCTCGCTGATCTGCTCATCGGAGAGCCGGCTCAGCAGCTCACGGATGCGCAGCTGGTCCGGACCGATGCCCGCAATGGGGTTAATCGCCCCGCCCAGCACGTGGTAGCGGCCGCGGAAGGAACGGGTGCGCTCGACGGCGATCACGTCCTTGGACTCCTCCACCACGCAGATCATGGTGGGGTCGCGGCGCGGGTCGCGGCAGATGTTGCAGGTTTCCTGTTCAGTGACGTTGCCGCACACCTGGCAGAACTTCACCTTTTCCTTGACCGTCACAATGGCCGAAGCCAGCCGGGACATGTCCTCGGCATTTGACTCGAGGATATGGAACGCGATCCGCTGGGCCGACTTGGGGCCCACGCCGGGGAGGCGGCCCAACTCGTCGATCAGTTCCTGAACCGCACCTTCGTACACGTGGCCTTCTTAGCGAAATAGTTGTTGTTCCGGTTGGCTGCTGCCGGCTACCGGTGGGCGCCGTGGCCGTCGAGGCTTCGTTCCTCGATGAGCCGGCCGCCCAGGATCCGTTCGATTGCCTTGCGGCCAACCAGTCCCGAATCTTCGAGTGTTACATCATCGGCGCTGGGGACGTCCTCGACGTAGGCCAAGTCTACTTTGCCGCGTGCCGCGGCGGACGGCGCAGTGCCGCCGCGCTGCGCCGCCTCGTTGAGCAGCTGCTGGTAGCGGCTGAGTTTCTGGCCGGCAGGCTGGCGGTGCACTTCGGGCTGGCTGGCCTGGCCGGGTGCGCCTTGCGAAGTGCCGGGTGCCGGGGTGCCGCCTGCGGGTGCTGCCGCAGACGCTGCGCCCGACGCCGGTGCGGAACCGGGTGCCGGACCCGTTGCCGGACTGGTTGCCGGGGGCACGGTGCCATTGCTGTTTTGGCCGGCTGCGTGCGCGCCGGGTACCGTCTGGCCCGCGGTCCCTGCTTCCGGGTGAGCGGCGGAGTACGACGCCGAGGCGCCGTGGGCCGCCGACTGCGGTGCCGTGGCGCGGGCGGAGCCAGCCGGGTTGGAACCGCCGTGGCTCGAACCGCCTTGGTTCGAACCGCCGTGGCTCGAACCGCCTTGGTTCGAACCGGCTTGGTTCGAACCGCCGCCGGGAGTGCCGGAACCAGATGGAGGTACACCTGACCCCCGTGCCGGGGCGGCGCCGGGGCGGGTGGCCGTAGTTCCGGCCCAGTTGGTGCTGGCCCATTCCTCATCGCTGACGGCGCTGCTGACGTGGATGTCATCAGGAACGGCTGCGGTCTCCCAGGCATTGCTTTCCGGAACGTCGGCCGGCTCGGAGGGCTCCTGGGGCCAGTCCTCGGGCAGCGGGGCACCGCTGCGCGGTGTGGAAGGAGTCTGCGTCCGGGGTGCCGGCTGTGTTCGCTGTGCTTGCTGTGCCTGCTGTGCGGTGTTCCGTGTGACGGCTGGCTGGCCGTTGGCGGGGCCTGCTGCTGGTCCTGCCGGGCGGCTTTCGCCGTTGCTGGCCGGGCCATCCAGCGGGCCTGCCTCGGGACGCGTCTGTGTCCGTGTTTCGACTGCAGGTGCCTGCGGAGCTGAAGGAGCAGCTCCTGCGGTTGCGTGTTCGCTTCGTGCCGGGGCGGAAGGCGGGATGTTCCAGGCGGATGCCGCGGCAGTCGGGCTTCCGTTTCCGCTGCCACCTTCGCTGCGGCCGGGCGCGCCCGCAGCGGATTTGTGGGCACGGTTGTCCTGCTGTGCCGGGGCCGGCGGCAGGCTTGAATCCTGCGGCACCGGCGCCGTCGAACCGTCCGACACCGGGGCCGCCGGGAACCGGCCTGATCCGGCGGATGAAGGTCCGGCGGATGAAGGTCCGGCGGACGCCGGAGCTGCGGCCGGATGAGCCTGCCCCGCCGCTGCGGAAACCGGGGGAGCCGCAGGGAACTGCGAGGAAGTGGAAGCCTGTGCCGGAGTCTGTGCCGGCGGCGTCAGCCGGCTACCAGCTTTTGGGCCGGGTTCACCCGCTGACGCGGAGCTGTCATGCACGGCGTTGACCTGGCAGTCAACGCCCAGGACCTGATGGATGGCCTTGCGCAGGTTCTCCAAGTGATCCGGGCGGTTAAAGTTCGTGGCCGCACCGGGGTTGGAGAACGCGAGTTCAAGCACGCGGCCGTCGAAGGACCGCGGAGAAGCGTTCTTGCTGACGTTGAGCCACGTCGCCCGGCGGATGCTGGTCAGGGCGTCCATGATCTCCGGCCATGCCCGGCGGATCATTTCCACCTGTCCGGGTCCGGACGTTCCGGCGGGGGCCGCCTGTCCATTGCCTGCGGCACCGTCCTGCGGAGCGGGTGCTGCGGGCTGGACCGGAGCTTGTGCAGGAGCGGATGCCGGCACTGCAGCCTGGGCTGCGGGTGCACTCGGCTGCGGGTTTGCCGCGGTTGACGGAGCTGAATCCGGCACGGGACCGGCCGGGCGGCCCTGCGGCTGTCCGGCTTCAACCTTCGGTTCGTGCCGCTGGGTGGACTGCTCCGGTTGGGCCGGCTGCGCTCCGGACCCCTGCGGCTGCTGCGAAGCGGCCTCACGGGAAACATCGTCCCAGGTGCGGGACGGGGCAGCGGAGGGTGCACCGGTATCGGACGTCGAATCGCCGGCACGAGCTGGAGAGCCGGAAGCAGCGTTCGGCGACGGCGTTGCCGGGGCCGTGGGAGCTGCGGGGGTGGCCCACGTGCCACCCCAGTCCGCTGCGCCATTGGTGGCGGCCGCGGCGTCGGGCGCGGTGTTGGCGGCACCCGGGGCAGCGGCCGGGGAGCCGGGAACAGGAGCCGTCGGTGCGGCCTGGACAGCGCCCTGCGAAGCGGCCGGCGCCGCGCTCTGCTGAGGTGCCGGGGCGGCACGCTGCTGCGGATTGGCTGAGGCCCCGGGAGCGGCGTCGCCTGCGTAACTCAGGCGGCGCTCAATCCGGTCTACCCGTGCGGCAGTGCCGCGTTCGGACTGGTCGGCTGAGGGAAGCAGGATCCGCGCGCAGAGCAATTCCAGGTGCAGGCGGGGTGAAGTGGCGCCGGTCATTTCGGTCAGCGCGGTATTGGTGATGTCCGCGGCGCGGGACAGCTCCGCGCCACCGAACTGTGCTGCCTGGGTGCGCATGCGGTTGATCTGGTCTTCCGGCACACCGCGCAGGACGGCGGCAGCGGCGTCGGGCATTGCATTGACCACAATCAGGTCCCGGAACCGTTCCAGGAGATCTTCCACGAAGCGGCGCGGATCCTGCCCGGTTTGGATGACACGGTCAATGGCACTGAAGACGGTGGCGGCGTCGCCCGCAGCAAAGGCATCGACAACGTCGTCGAGCAGTGCCACGTGGGTGTAGCCGAGGAGGTTGACGGCCAGCTCGTAGTCGAGACCGGTTTCCCCGGCACCGGCCATCAGCTGGTCCAGGACGGAGAGGGAGTCACGAACCGATCCGCCGCCGGCGCGGATCACCAGGGACAGCACGCCCGGAGCAACCGGCACGCCTTCCTGGACACAGAGCTTTTCCAAGTACGCCAGCAGGGGCTCCGGCGGAACGAGGCGGAACGGGTAGTGGTGGGTGCGGGAGCGGATGGTGCCAATGACCTTGTCCGGTTCCGTCGTCGCGAAGATGAACTTGATGTGTTCCGGCGGCTCTTCGACAATCTTCAGCAGGGCGTTGAAGCCGGCGGACGTGACCATGTGGGCCTCGTCGATGATGAAGATCTTGTAGCGGTCCCGCACGGGGGCGAAGGTGGCCCGCTCTCGCAGGTCGCGGGCATCGTCCACGCCGCCGTGGCTGGCAGCATCGATTTCAATGACGTCGAGGCTGCCGGCACCGTTGCGGGCAAGTTCAACGCAGCTGTCGCAGGTGCCGCAGGGAGTAGGCGTAGGCCCCTGTGCGCAGTTAAGGCACCGTGCCAGGATTCGTGCGGAGGTGGTCTTGCCGCAGCCGCGCGGGCCCGAGAAGAGATAGGCGTGGTTGACGCGGTTCTTTGAGAGGGCCGCCATCAGCGGCTCGGTGACATGCTCCTGTCCGATCACGTCCGCGAAGCTCTCGGGACGGTAGCGGCGGTAAAGGGCTGTACTCACAGATAGAACCTTATCGGTTGGCACTGACGGTTCGCATCCGGCCCCGGGACGGGCTGAGGCCCCGCTGTTTCCGGATAAATTAAAGACCCCCCATGCACCTGCCAGAGCCCGCTTACCCTTGCTACCTTCCGGTCCTGGGGGAGTTCACAGGATGACACCACATGAGGGGCCGGGAATAAGTCTACCCGATTTTTCAGGTGCCCTTTCCGGTCTGGCGGGTGCCGGCGGCAGTGCGGGTTGTTGCGGGCGAAACGGTGGCGTACGACGGCGGCGGCAGGCCGCCGAGCTCCGGCTCACGGCAGTGCCGAAGCCAGTCCCGGGCTGTCTGGTGGCGGTGTCCGGCAGACCGGCTGGCGGCGGGTACCTGCTGTTCCTTATGCGGGGCCGTGCCCCCTATATAAGGTGCGGTGCGCCTCCTGTGGATAGTCCGGGTTATGGGTGGGCCGGCCGCGTTCTTCCATGGGGACCTGCCGAAGCGTTGCGCCCGTAACAGTCGTCCGTCCTGCAGTGAGGGGAGCGGACACTGTGGGCGTGCATATATAGGGAGCCAGGAAAAGGCAGCATCCTGATTTTCGGGGCCGCCGGGGAGATGCGCTGCAGGCGCGGAACGGCCGGGGATTTTCATCAGTTTGGTGATGAATTCGGGAGTGTCACAGGACACGCAATCCCGATTTGCACAGCTGCCCGTGGACCTGTAATGTTTTCTGAGTCGCCGCAGCCGGGACGCTCACGAAGCGCCTGAAGCATGGCGGCCAAACCCCAACTTTCAATCG